>JAPOYD010000146.1 GCA_026706735.1 Nitrospinota bacterium
GACGCCGATCTCGACTGGAAAACCAACCCCCCTCACCCCCCCTTGACGAGGCTGTTGAAAAAGCCGGCCCCGCTTGGTCGAATCCTCATTCCTCAATCGGATTCGACCTTCCTCATCGATCGGAACCGTCCACCGTCGTCATTCCGGCGAAAGCCGGAATCCAGAGCCGATGAGGCTCAAGGCGATCCGGTCTTTCATGTTCTCACCGCTCGGATGGGAAAAGGCGAAGAGCAAAGACGAAAAGACAAAATCCCTGGATTCCGGCATGCGCCGGAATGACGATCAAAAGCAAAGGGACGCACGTGTGGTTTGTTGAAAAAGTCCACAGCAGAAAGAACGCACCGAATTTCACTCCCCCCTTGAGGGTCGGGCATCTCCTCCTCGGGATGCCCGACGACGAGGTAAGGGCGTAAGCCCGCAAGCGAGTCGGTGGGGGGAGTTTTTTCTGTGGCATGTCCCCCCACCGAGTCAGCCTTCACCTGTCGGTTCGGCTTCCTCGTCGGGCTTTCCCCTCGGGAAGCCCGACCCTCAAGGGAAGAGTGTATCTTCTCTCTCGTCTGTCGATTACATGCACCGAATCACGCAAACAGGCTTTTTTAACAGCCCCGTATGCGACCCTTACAGGTCGTTTGCGATGGAGGAAAGAGGGATTGCCCCCTGCGTCCCCACCGAATCGGTCGGCTCAAAACACCGAAATGACGATCATAAGGGCGAGGGGAGGACACACAGGTCCTCCCCTACAAAACCATCGCGCCCGGCCGCGCTGCGTGAACCTCCATGTCCCCGCTCCCGAAACAGGGTTTTCCGACAACCCCATTACCGCGCGAGTCCAACAACACGGGGTCAGCCATTCCACCAGGCGAGCCCGGCGCCCCTTCTTTCCCGGTTACGATTGTAGGGAAATCCCGTGTTTTTTTATCTTTTTGCTTCGGAGATACTCGACGGCGTCTTCACTGATGCTTGCCAGTAGATCGCTTCCGGGACAGCCGGAAACATACGACGCGGTAAACGAGATTGCGGGCAGCCTGACATCCGTTTCCAGAACGGTCAGTTCGCCGGTTTGAAGTTCCGTCTCGATCACCGCCCTGGGAACCGCACATATACCCATGCCGGATTTGGCCAGCCGAATGATGACGCCCATGGACGTGGACGTGGTCATGTTCGGGGAGCCGTTGGAGTAGGGCGCGAGCAATTCCCTGAGTTGTTTGCTCGGCTTCGTGTTGGCTGCGAACGTGAGAACCGGTTGGCCGGCGATATCAGCGAGTTTCCATTCGTCTTTCAGGGCCGCCAAATCCGGCCGCGCGGCGAAAATCATTTCGTATGTGCAGATGTCATGATTTACGACAGTGGCCGCGGCGACCGGCCCCATCAGGAAGGCCAGATCGATCTCACGGGAAACCAGGGCGTCGCGCAAATTGTCTGTCGAATCCACCTGCAGATCGAAAGACAACTTTGCATGGGATTGTCTGAGACGGACGATGAAATCCGGCAACCATGTGGCGATGATCGTTTCCGATGCTCCGAGGCGTATCGTTTGTTTGGCGTCCGTGGTATCGAGGAACGCCGACAGCACGTCCTGCTCGAGACGCATGAGACACTCCGTAAAGCCCATCAGCTTCCTTCCGTCCGGAGTCAGTTTGGTTTTATTGACGTCGCGCACGAAAACCTCGGCGCCCAGATCCTGTTCAAGCACCTGAATGCGGGCCGAGACCGCCGGCTGCGTCAGATTGAGCTTGTCCGCGGCCGCGCGGAAACTGCCGAGGCTGGCGACCCAATAAAATGTGTCGAGGTATCTGATTTTCATAGGGGAACTATATACAAGGGTTGACAGCCTGGCGCTCTGGAGGGGGCTCGTGCCCAACCTTGAGAGCGCACGAGATCTGAATGGCACCAATGCGGGAATCATACGCCTCCGCCTCTGTTCCGTCAAATGCGCCCGATGAGCGCGGAGAGTCCGAAGGAAGCGCCCCCATCGGGTGAAGGGCGAAAACAGGGGGTGGAAAAGGCCCGGGCGAGGCGCGTGATGGGAAGAAGCCGGCCTTGGCCGCACCGGGAATCAGGCCCCGCCAATCCCCGCATCTGCCGTCATCCGTAACGATGTCGATCTGCGGTCATTGCTGCTTACCATATAGGCATTTTGACCGATGAGTCGCTAAATATGGCCGGATGAGCTTTCGAGGCGCCGGAAACCGGGAGCCGCGCCCGTTCGCATCAAAACCCGTTCGGTGGGAGAATAGGCCTCAAGTCTCACGGCGCTCGCGAAAGGGTCGGGAGCCGCGCCCGGCCTTTCGGGCAGGCGGCCCGATTCGGGCGCATCGGGGGAGCATCCATCGGCGGGCGCGCCGGGGCCGGCGCTTTTCATCCGCCTTAAGCCTGGAGGAACTGCAATGGCCGAAGATCATCATCACTTCATGGGCTTGACGCTCGAGGAGTCGCGTCTCGCGCTCGAGGCGGGGAACTCCCCCGTCGGCTCGATCATCGTCAGGGACGGAGAAATCATCGGCAGGGGGCAGAACCGCGTTATTTCCCACAACGACCCCACCTGCCACGGCGAGACCGACGCCATCCGGAACGCATGCAGCGCTTTGGGTACGCCCGACCTGCCCGGCTCGACGCTCTACACGGCGATGGAGCCCTGCCCGATGTGCTGCTGGGCGATCGTCCTGGCGAACATCAAGACGCTCGTCCTGGGCGCGCGCCACGCGGAAATGGGGCGAACCGACTACGGGGACTATTCCGTCGAAAAGCTCCTGGAGATGGGGAACCAGAGCGTCGAACTCGTCACGGGGGTCCGGGTGGCTGAATGCGAAGCCTTAAGGCGCAGCTGGTCGGGATGGGTGGAGCCCGAAGCGTAGCCTTCGAGCGAAAACGAGGAGGATGATACATGAGCCGCTGGATACAGGAACTGGCCTGGCCGGACGTGGAAGCGTATCTGAAACGCGGGGATACGGCCCTCGTGCCCGTCGGCGCCACGGAGCAGCACGGGCCGCATTGTCCCATCGGAACGGACGCGGCCGAGGCCATCGCGACCGCGGAAGAAGTGGCCGGGCGGGCGGACGCCCTCATCGCCGCTCCCCTGTGGTTCGGGTGGTCGCCCCATCACCTCGGCTTCCCGGGAACGATATCGCTGGCTGCCGAGACGCTGACGCGCGTCGTCGAGGACGTGTGCAACAGCCTCGTGGTTCACGGCTTCGGGCATATCGTGATCCTGAACGGGCACCGGGTCGCGAACTTACCCCCGCTCGAAATCGCCGTCGTGCGGGTCAGGAACCTCACGGGCGCGGCCGTCGCCATCGTGGACCTCGCGCTCATCGCCGGCAAGGAGATTCGCGACGTCTGCGAGAGCCCCCCGGGCGGCGTGGGCCACGGGTGCGAATCCGAGACTTCCTTCATGCTGTATAAGTACGGCGATCAGGTCCGGATGGAGCGCGCGGTGGACGCCATACCCGAGGTGGGCGATTTCGAGCACCGCTTCGTGTCCGTGGATCACGCCGTCAACCGCGTCGAGAACCCGAAACTCTCCTTTCCGCCGACGATCGAGGAATACGGGAGCAACCGGGAAGCGATGGGCGTCGGCGGCGCGGCGACCTTCGCATCGGCGGAGAAGGGGGAGAAAATCTTCGAGGCCATCGCGGCGAACACGACGAGATTCGTGAAAACCTTTCAACAAGCGCCCGTCTCCATCAAGGCGACCGCCCCGCCGCTGTAGGGGGAGTGGAGGTCGTAGGGACAGGCCCCCGTGCCTGTCCGTGGCCTCCGTGCCCCTCCGCCCGGATGCTCATTTGGGCATCAATACGATTGTAGGGGCCGCATATATGCGGCCCATGACGGACGGCGAAAAAAAGGCCGGGTCGCATATATGCGACCCCTACAGGTGAAAACCCGATTGATGTGGGAGGCCTGCCTCTTCCCCGCCGCCGCCCCCCTCCCCCGCTAGTCTTTCTTCGCCCGCTTGGGCTTCATCAGAAACGCGCCCAGGGCGGGCAGGAGCGCAATGGCGCCGATCATGTTGACCAGGAACATGAACGAGAGCACCGTGCCCATGTCGGCCTGAAGCTTGAGCGCCGCGAAAATCCAGGTCACGACACCCACGGCCAGCGTGAAGCCGGTGAGCACCACGCCCGCCCCCGTCGTGGCGAGGGTGCGCTCATAGGCGGCGGCGAAATCGAGGCCTTCCCGCATATAGGCGAGAAGCCGCCCGCAGATGTATATCCCGTAATCCACGCCGATGCCGACCCCTAAGGCCACCACGGGGAGGGTGGAGACCTTGAGGCCGATCTCCAGAAACGCCATCAGCGCGTAGGCGAGAAGGGAGACCAGCGCCAGGGGCGCGATGATGCAGGCGGTCGCCGCCAGCGAGCGGAAAGACAGCAGGCACAGCAGGATGACCGCCGCGTAGACGTAGCCCAGAATCGGGAACTGCGACGCCTCTATCTCCTCGTTCGTCGCCGCCATCACCCCGACGTTTCCCGCGGCGAGGCGGAAGGCGACGGGCTCGTCGCGTTCCATCCGGTTGAACGCCTTCACGGCGGCGACGACCCGGCTGATGGTCTGCGCCTTGTGATCGGCCGTGTAGATGAGCACGGGCATCGCTGAGCAGTCGCCGTTCAGGAGTCCCGTGCTCGTCGGTACGAGGGAGACCGATTCGGCGAGCGCGTGGCGGTTGCGCGGGAGTTCGCGCCACTTGAGGTTTCCCTCGTTCCAGCCGGCGTTCAGCTTGCGGACGATCCCGGCGAGGGCGACCACCGAGCGCACGCCCTCCACGTTCCTCATGCGCCACTCGAACTCGTCGATCAGGCGCATCACGCGATAATCCACGCATCCCTGCGGTATGGTTTCCACGATCACCGTCAACACGTCCACGCCGATGTCGAAGCGCTCGACGATGGCGGCGGTATCACGGTTGTACGTAGAAGTCGCACGCAGTTCCGGCACGCCCTGGTGCTGGTCGCCCACGCGGACCTCGGGCGCGTAACGCACGCCGAGAAGGAGAAGAACGGCGGCGATGGCTATCGTCACCATTGCGGGACGCGGCCTGGCCGCCCCCGCGGCGCGCCGCCACAGGGCGTCGGCAAGTCCGGCTGACGCCGTGCGCTCCCCCGCCGTCTCCGCTTTCAGGTAGGAAAGCGCCACGGGCAGTAATCCTAAGTTCGTCAAGATGATCGCGGCCACGCCCAGGCTGGCGGTGACGGCGATCTCCTGAATAACGCGCACGGGGATGAGCGCGATGGCTACGAAGCCAATGGCGTCCGACGCAAGCGCCACGGAGCCGGGCAGCAGCAGGCGGCGAAAGCTCGCCCGCGCTGCGCGGACGCCGCCTCCTCCTTCGGCCTGAACCGCGTTCACCATCTGCACCCCGTGGCTGACCCCGATGGCGAACACCAGAAACGGCACCAGGATCGACATCGGGTCGACGCCGAAGCCCAGACCCGTGAGCGCGCCGAGTTGCCAGACGACCGCCACGAGAGAGCAAGCCAGCGGCATTGCCGTGAGGCGGACCGATCGGGTGTAGGCGTACACGAAAAGCGCGGTGATCACGACGGCCAGGCCGAAGAAGAGCAGCACCTGGGCCGCGCCGTCCGCTATCTCTCCCACGACCTTCGCGAACCCGATGATGTGGACTTTCGCGACGCCGCTCGCCTCGGCGTCATGGCGGATGACCTCGAGCGCCCGCGCGACTTCGAGGTAGTCGAGCCGTTCGCCGGTGTCGGGGTGAAATTCCTGGAGTCTCGCGCTCACGAGCGCGCCCGAGAAATCGTTCGCCACAAGCCGGCCCACGATGCCCGCCTTGATGATGTTCTCGCGCACCCGCGCGAAGCCGGCTTTGGTCGGCTTGAAGTCGGGGGGCAGCACGTTGCCGGCGACGATGCCGTCCTCGACCACCTCGTTGTAGCGCACGTTCGGCGTCACCACGGAATAGACCTGGGTGCGATCCACGCCCGGCACGAAGAAAACGGCGTCGTTCACCTTCTGAAGCAGGGCGAAGAACCCGGGCGTGAAGATGTCGCCCTCCCGCGCCACGAGCGCCACCGCCACGCGGTCCGCCCCGCCGAACGCGGCGCGGTGCTTGACGAAGGTGCGCATGTAGGCGTGTTCGAGCGGCACCAGCTTGGTGAAGCCCGCATCCACCCGCAGTCCCGCCGCCAGCCAGGCCATCGCCAGCGTGACGATGAGAAACGCTGCGAGCACCCGCTTGCGGTGCGAGAACAGCGCGCGCTCCAGCCACGATGCGATAGAGAATGTCTCAGGAGAGGAGGAGGCGTCCGGCATCTGTGAGAGTCTATTCGGCCCGGGGCAGGCGCTTGACCCCGAACTCTCCCAGGAGCAGCAGCCCGCCGTCTGAGAGCGCGAGCGCCGTCGAGATTCCCTGGCGGGAGGTCAGCGGCTTGAATGCGGCGTCGATTGATACGCTGCGCCCGCCGTCGCGGCTGACGAGCAGGGTGCCTTCGAGGCCGGTGACGAGCATGAGACCGGGTTTCACCCGGAGCGCCCCCGTCAGGGTCGCTTTCGTCTGCGTGGGCACCCGCGTCCAACTCGCGCCGCCGTTTTCAGAGCGAAACATGGTGCCCCGAAGGCCCAGCAGCAGCAAGCGGTTCGCATCGAGTGCGAGTGCTCCGAACCACGAACCGGCGTAGGGCGAGGAGAGCTTGCGCCAGTTGGCGCCGCCATCGTCGCTGCGGTAGACCGCACCCGCTTCCCCGGCGATGAACAACCGCCCCGGCCCTGCGGGAACCAGGGCGTTCAGGTGGAAATCATCCTTGTCGATCGTTCGCGGCTTCCAGGTGCGGCCGCCATCTGACGTGCTCAGAAAAAAACCATACGCCCCCACCGCGAAGCCGTTGCGTTCATCGCGGAACCAGACGTCGAGCAGGGGGCGTTCTTCCTTGGGCGCGTAATGGGCCACCCGCCAGGTCATTCCGCCGTCCTCGGTGCGAAGGATGACGGCGTCGTGCCCGACGGCCCAGCCGATGCGCTCATCGTGCATGTGCACCGCCGTGAGAAGGGAACGGACGGGAACGCTGGCCTGTTTCCAGCTTGCGCCGCCATCGGCAGAAACCAGCACGTGGCCGCGTTCGCCGACCACCACCAGGCGCGCGCCGGCGGAGGCCCCGTCGAGAAGCAGGGATTCGGGCGCAAGGCGCGCCTGAACCGCCGGCCCGGCGTTCGCCGCTCCAAAGTGCAGCAGACAAAAGATGAGGCCGGGCAGCAGCAGCCGACTCCATCTTCGCACTACGCCTGTGGTCGCCGCTATCATCTCCTGCCCATGCGGCGCAGCGCCGAAGGCGTGAAACCTCTGGACGAGTAGTTCGTGCCGAAGACGTTCATGGGATACTCGTTGTTGAGCCCCAGGGCGAGGTAGCGCCCCGCTTGAATATCGGTGTGCACCTCGAGGGTAAAGCCCAGCAGGGGTTTCTCGTAATAGTTGACGGAGTGCCCCTCGGATACGCGCCAGAGCTGATCCCGGTTGTCGTAGATGTCGGCGAGCAGGATCATCCAGGAATCCTCATCCACGTAGAACCGCCGTTTCTTGTAGATGTGGCGGGCTCCTTCCTTGAGCGTCGCCTCGACCACCCAGACCCGGTGCAGCTCGTAGCGCAGGTACTCCGGGTTGACGTGCAGCGGCTTCAAAACGTCGGCGAAGGTGATCTTGTCGCTGTGCAGCTTGTAGCTGTTGTAGGGCACGTACATCTCGCGCTTGCCGAGGAGCTTCCAGTCGTAGCGGTCGAGCGCCCCGTTGAACATGTCGAACTGATCGCTCGTCCTGAGCCCGTCCGCAGCGGTGCCCGGATTGTCGTAGGCGATGTTCGGCGCACGGCGCACCCGTCGCTGGCCGGGATTGTACACCCAAGCGTGGCGCGGCTCGGCGACCTGGTTGAGCGTCTCGTAGGCCAGCAGGATCCTGCCCGCCAGACGCGCCGGCGCCGCCACCTTCTGCCGGAAAAGAATCATCCTGTTGTTGAGTTTCGCCTCCGTCATGCCCGGCAGGGAATAGCGGGCGAGGTACGCGTCTTCGAGCCGGACGAGCGTGTAATCGCCGCCCCGGGTGACGGCGGCCTGGCCGATGACGCGCGAGGCGGCTTCGCCCCGGAAGCGCAGCAGGTGATTCCAGATCACCTCGGCGCCGTTTTTGGGAACCGGAAACGGTATCCCTATCACGGCGCCCGTCACGCCGCTGCCGCCCGCGGCGAGTTTCGCGGTGGCGGCGACGCGCCGGGTGGCGGCGTAGATGCGCTTCGGAAACGCGGCGCTGCGCCGGGTCGGATAGACCGGAAGGCGGAGCGTCGGATAAAGCTCCACCATCTTTTGGAGCCCGGCCGAGAGTTTATCGCGGTGTTTGTCGAGATTCGCGCGGGTGATGGTAAAGAGCGGCTTGTCATTGGAATAGGGGTCGGGATGGTGATCCCCGACCTTATAGCCCGTCGGCGCGGTCGTGATGCCTCCCTTCCACTCCGGAATGGTTCCTGCGGCGTTGCCCGCCCGCTCCGCGCCGAGGGGAGTCAGGTCCTTGCCGAGCCGGGCGATTTCACCGGCGGAAATCGCGGCGGAGGCGCTGGTTGCCACGAGGGCGCAAAGCATCGCGACGATGGCTCTCAAAATGATGGTTTTCATGGCGGTTACCCCATTTTCATCGCTGTTGGTCAGAACAGGTATTTGACGGTGGCGGAAACGAAGTCGCGGTCACTCGCCTGGTTGTGCCTGTCGGCGCCGCTGAACATGGTGAAATTGATATCGAAATGCCAGCGGTTGAGATAGCTCGCGCCCAGCCCGAGGGTCACGGCCATCCGATCCTCTATGAACGGCCCACCCGGGCCGGGGCTGGTTCCCTTCACGTCGTGCTGGAACGACACGCGCGGCGAGATGTTCACCGCGCCGACCGCGTTCAAGTAGGACAGTCGCGCCAACAGCCGGTAGCCGTAGGAAGTGGAGTCCGCGAATCGATCCAGCGGATCCGCCGGCAGACCCGGGTGCGCACCCGCTGGCGTGGAATGAAACGGATTGCCGCTGGTCTGCGTGCCCGGCCCCTCAAGGCGGAGTTCGCTCTTGTCCGGCATGTCGTGCACGTACATGAGCGCCGCTTCTGCGACGAACGCCAGGCTGTCCGCCCCCAGGGTGGGGCCGAACACCTTGGTGGCCGTGGCCTGGATCTGGCTCACGTCGCGCTCGATGTAGCCCTGGACATAAGTTTCGGGCAAGAGGCCGTTGGGAGCGACCTGGTTCCTGCAATAGGCGAAAGGACTCGTGGGCGCGCAAAACCTTTGGGTCTCAAGGTCGAGGGTGAGCGGCGTCAGGGCGGCGAAGAAAAGTTCGGCGTCGTCTATCTGCAGGGGCGCGTCCATGCGATAGGAGTATTCCCCCTGCAGTGCCCAGCCCGAGGTGCCGAGCTGCGTGTTGAAGCTCACGCCCAGGAGCTTGATGTCTTCGGGGTATTCGACGATGTAGCCCGCCGTCTTCACGTAGCGATCGATGGCAAGAGGGCCGGCTATGCCGCCGATTTGGGCGGCGACTTGTTTGGCCACCTCGCCGGGGACTCGGCTGGCGACTTGCCTTTGGATCTCCGCCTGAATGACCGCCGGCGGCGTGCCGGGAGGTACGGATGCGGTGACCGCCTGTGTAACCGCTTGGGTGACGGCTTGGGTGACCGCCGGTGTGACTGCCCGCGCAATCGTCCCCGTAGTTGCGGAACCCCTGGCGACCGCCCCCAGCGCGAAGAGGCCGTCCTTCACTCCCTGCTCCGTGCCGGTGCGTCCGCTCAGGACGGGCAAACGGCTGTGGTAGTTCACGAAGTAGAAGCCGAATTCGGTGTTGTTCAAGCCATCAGCGAGGTAGCGCAGCGCGAGCCCCCACTGGCCCGAGTCTTCGGGTTCGTTGTCCCCCCTGCGGTATACGTTCAGAAAATGGGGGTCGAAGTCCGGCTGCTCTCTCTGGGGCAGGGGCACGAGTGTTCCCGGAGCCGCTGGGCTGGGGATATGGAAACCCCGGAGATCGGCGTTGACCGCCGCTGTAATGGGACCAAACCCTAGGCCGGTATCTGGTACGGCGCCCCAGCCGAGCACGACCCTCCTTCCGCCCGCGCCGGCGAAGTCGCTCGTCGAGAAGAAGCTGCCCGGCGGGTCGATCTCGGTCTTGTCCCACTTCACCTGGTAGAAGCCCTCGACGGAGACGTTCTCGTTCAGCGCAGCCGAAACGGAGACCATCGGAACCGGCACGAGCCCGTCGCGCAACTCCGCGCCCGGCGTTCTCAGTTTGGTCACGTCGAAGGGGTTGATGACGTTGATGCTGTTCTGGATGAACGTGCTCTCGCCCCAGCTGATGACGTGATTGCCGAGCCTGAGATCCACCGCTGCGCCGCCCAGGTCGAACGAGCCGGTGAGATAGAGATCGAGCACTTCAAAGTCTTTTCCGACCAGGTCCTTCGCTTCGGGTGAGAGTTCATGGCGGTCCCGCTCGCCGTTTTCGTTCTCGAAGTCGAAAAACCCGTGCACGCGGGCGAAGGCGCCGAAGTTGCGGTAGTTCAAGTCGAGCTCGCCGATGAACTTGGACGTGTTGCTGACGATGCCGGTACCGTAGTTGAGGTTGCCGTCGTCGCTGTTGACGGAGGTCGCCATACCGCCGTTGGATGTGCCGATCAGACGATTGTCTCGATCCTGTGTGCGGACGGTAAAGCCGTGCGAAAGCGTGATGTCGAGGCTGCCCTCAAGCTCGCCGTGGGTGAAATCCTCCGCACCCGCAGGCGCAGCGCACAAGGCGAAGACCAGGGCAATCGCGCAGGCTGCAAAACGAAGCGAGCGGGAGATGGATTCGAAACCGCCCCCCCGGGAGAGGCTGTTCATTGGTCGCCTGACGCGGGTGCGGCGGGCGAAGTGGCTGGAGTGGGCTGGATGCATGCCGAAGGCCTCCCCCTCTTGCGATCAAGGTTTTTTAAATTCCTGGATATCCACTCGTTCTTTTTTTGATGTGCGCTTTGCAAGATATATTCAACATCTGGACTGAGTCAAGGGAAAATAAGCGGAATACCGCAGAAAACAGCGTCTCGCGGAGAGATTCACGGATAAAGAGATGAACGCAGGGGCAACGGTCAACTCGCGCCGTTACAAAGGCGTAAGAGGCGCAGGACTTCTTCTAGCGCCTGCGGAGGTGCGTGATTAGCGAACGCGCGTTCCGTCCGGCTCGAAGAGATAGACGTGCCCGGGGTCGAACGTGACGTTTAACTGCTCGCCCGCCTTGAATCGATCGCTCGCCTCGACGATCGCGATGGTCGGACGCTCGGCACCGTGCTCGAAGTAGAGCAGCGTGTCCTTGCCGAGCGGTTCGACGAGCTGGACGTCGCACGAGATGGCGGCTTCCTGGCTTCCCACCACCACGTGCTCGGGCCGCACGCCCAGGGTGTAGTCCCCTGAAGACACGCCCGCGTAGGCGTCGGGGAGCTTGAACTCGATTCCGGCGCCCGAGAAGGCGGCGGCGCCGTTCGAGCTCTCCACTTTCCCTGCGATGAGGTTCATGGACGGGCTGCCGAAGAAATCGGCCACGAAGTAGCTGACCGGGTCGGTGTAGATTTCGAGCGGCGTGCCCACCTGCTCGATGACGCCGTCGCGCATCACCACGATGCGGTCGGCCAGCGTCATGGCCTCTTCCTGATCGTGGGTGACGTAGACGAAGGTTTTCTTGAGTTCCTCGTGCAGCCTGTCGATCTCGGCGCGCATCTCGCGCCGGAGCTTGGCGTCGAGGCTCGAGAGCGGCTCGTCCAGCAGGAAGGCGGCGGGGTCGGTGATGAGGGTGCGGGCCAGTGCGGCGCGCTGCGCCTCGCCGCCCGAGCATTCGACAGGCAGCTTGTGGAGGAGGTGTGTGATGCGCACCATGTCCGCCACCTCGCGCACTTTCTGTTTGCGCGTCTCGGGCGGCACCTTCTTCATGCGCGGGCCGAACTCGATGTTCTCGGCTATCGTCTTGTGCGGGAACAGGGCGTGCGTCTGGAAGACCATGCCGACGCCGCGGTCGCCGGGGTCGACGTCGTTCACGAGGCGGCCGTCTATGGCGATCTCGCCCGCGGTGGGCTCCTCGAAACCCGCGACCATGCGCAGCGTGGTCGTCTTCCCGCATCCCGAGGGTCCGACGATGACGACGAACTCGCCTTCCTCGATGGTGAAGTCGAGGTTCTTCACGGCCTCGATGTTCCTGCCGAATACCTTGCGTAAACCCTTGAGTTCGATTCTCGCCATTGTCCTTTTACCTCTTCACCATTCCGAAAGTGAAACCTCGCACCAGGTGTTTTCGAATGAAAATGCCGATGATCATGAGCGGCAGGGTGATCCCCACCGCCAGGGCCGCCTGATGGCCGTAGACGCGGCCTTCGTCGGAGCCTTCGTATTTCGCCAGCTGGACGGGCAGCGTCACCACGTCCACCTTCGACAGCATGAGAGAGAGCAGATATTCGCTCCACGTCAGGATGAGGATGAACAGGAACGTCGCCACGATGCCTGAGCGGATGAGCGGGAATACCACCTCGCGTATCGCCTGCCACTTGGTTGCTCCCAGAATCTCTGCGGCCTGTTCGATCTCGACGGGCACCTCGTCCACGAAGCTCTTCGTCATCCAGACGGAATACGGCAGCGTGGTGATGAAGTAGACGATCACCAGCCCCAGCGCCGTGTCCATCAGATGGATGGCGGAGTAGTAGAGCGTCAGCGGCGCCGCCACCACGATGGGCGGAATCATCCTGAGCACAAGGAGCTGAAACATCCGTATCTCCGACAGTATCCGGTATCGCGAGACCCCGTAGGCCAGGATTGCGCCGAAGGCGACCGAAAGAGCGGTGGCGGTGATGGCGATGTAGAGGCTGTTCCAGAGCGCCTGCCAGGGTTTGTTGGCCGAGGCCGACTCGTAGCGTGCGGTCTGCGTTTTTTCCTCCGTAGCGGTTCGGGGGCTCTCAGGCCTGCCCCAGACCGCCTGGTAGTTGACCCAGGAGGCCTCCTTCGACCAGTAGACCGGCGGCCAGGCGTGCCATTCCCAGTCGGGCTTGAACGAGGTGGAAACGATCCAGAAAATCGGGAACGCCACTATCACTGACCAGATGAACAGCATGGCGTAGCGGAATATGGTGAACAGGCGCGCCTTCGTGACTCGGTTCATGCCTAGGCCTCCGTGCGCGACGTTTCATGCAGGGCGTCGAGCGCCCTCTTCTCGCGGCGCAGCACGTAGATCGCCGTGAGAACGATGAATATCATGATGACCATGACGACGTAGGACATCGCCGCGCCCTTCGATATGTCGAACGACACCCAGGTCGTGAAATAGAGATAGATGGGTATGGTTTCCGTGGCGGTGCCCGGCCCTCCCTGGATGAGGCCCCACGTTTTGGGAAACTCCGCCATGGCCTCCAGAAAGCGCAGGATGAGCGCCAGGAATATGACGGGTCTAAGGAGCGGAAGCTGTATCTCGCGGAAAATCTGCAAGCGGCTCGCCCCCAGGATCCGGGCGGCCTCAACAGGCTCTGTCGGTAGTGAGGAGAGGCCCGCCAGCATGATGATGAAGACGAAAGGCGTCCAGTTCCATACTTCCAGCAGGATGATCGTAAAAATGGCGAAATTGGGATTTGAGAGCCAAGTGAATTTCGAGAGGTCTCCCGGCAGGAAGTAGCTCAAGAATCCGTTGATGGGTCCTTTTTCATACAAGAGCATGTCGGCGGTGTAGGCGATCACCACCGGCACCGTCAGCATCGGGAGGATGAAGAGAATATAGAAGAACGCCTGCCCCTTGAAGGGCCTGTACATCAGCAGCGCCAGCGCGAAACCGCAGATGAAGCAACCCAGCGTCGAGAGGCCCGCGAACAGGAGCGAACGCCCCATGGCATTCCAGAAACGCTCCTCGCCCAGGACCTCCTGAAACAACTCCAGCCCCACGTATTCCGCGTCGAACCAGGTGGAGAGATAGACCGTCCAGGAATGGAACGAAAAATATATCTGCAGGAGAAATACCGGCATCAGGAACAGGAACAGGAGGATCAGCGGAGAGAGCACGCTCCATTTGAATACGCGCACGCCGCGGGCGCGCGTGGAGCGCCTACCCTTGGGCTGCGCAATGGTGGCCGTCGCCATTCAAAAGACTCCTGCAGTATCGAATGAATCGGAGCGTTCGCCGGGAAACATCCGGAAGCGATTATCGCGTCGGCGGCCGGGGCGGGCGATACCCCGCCGGCCCCGGCCATCGAAACATGAAACCTCCTCCCCGATGCCGCGGCCCCGGGGAGAGAAGGTTCGTTCTTACATAGGCTTGTCCACCTTCGGCATCATGGCCTTGTAGAAGGGGAGTTCCCTCTTGAGCTTGCGCTTGCCGACCTTGCGGATGATCTTGGCCCATTCTTTCTGGATGTCGCCCATGACCTTCTTGGCGCCCTTCTTGCGGCCCGCGTAGGCCTCGGAGAGGTTGCGGTCGACGACTTCCTTGAACTCCTGGTAGCCGGTCACGTACGGCGGCGGGCATGTGACGAGGAGGTTGTCCTCCACGGACTTGATGCCCGCCTTGGTGTAGACCTTCGTCACCTGCGGATCGGTCATGTGCTTGGGATGCCAGGGGTCGTGGAAGGTGAACTTCGGATGGCCCACAACCTCGGCGCTGTTCTTGTAGGTGCTCATGTACATCGCCCATGCCACGGCCTGTTTCTTGCGCGGGCTGTGCCGGTTCACGACCATGCCCATCACGGGCGCAGAGAAGGCGCGGTGGATGAGCCTGCCGGAGAATTTGGAACCCGGCACCAGGCCGTAATGCCACATGCCCCTGGTCTTCGTCCCCGCCGTCGGGCTTTCGATGGCCGCGATAATCCCGTCCCAGTACTGGCAGGAGAAAATCTTGCCGTTACGGATCCGGGGGATCATCTGCGGCGAACCCCAGGCGCCCGCCTCGGGGTGGGAAACCTGCTTGCGCGCAAGCCAGGTGTCGAATGCGTATTCGGCCGCAGGCGTGTTCAGCGTGGGGTTGGCGTCGTCGTCGAACGGGAAGCCTCCCGCGCTGTAGAGATACATCCAGTACCAGAAGCTGCTGTTCGCCTTGTCGCGCAGGCCGCCGAAGCCGTAGAGCTCCTTGTCGGGCCTGTGGAAGTGCTTCATGATCTCGAGTTCGTCTTCCCAGGTGACCGGCCACGCGAGTTTCTTGCCGTGCTTGTCGGCGAAGGCCTTGCGCTCATCGGGGTTGTCGAACAGGTCCTTGCGGATGAACTGCGGGCAGACGTTGCCATCCGTGGGCATCGCGTAGGTCTTGCCCTGGTACGTCATGAAGGTCTCGAAGTTACCCACCATCTTCAGGTCGAAGCCGGCGGCCTTCATGTAGTCGTCGAGGGGCTCGAGCATTCCCGCCGCCACGAGGGAGGGAATCATCATGGACTCGACGTGGAAGATGTCGAACTTGCCCGAACGCGTGATGGCCTCGGCCATGGCGCGCTGGGGAATCTGCAGGTTGGGAACGTCACTCACCTTGTCCATGGAGATGCCGGTGGCTTTGTTGAATTCGCGGTTGAGGTCCGGGTAGTTGCGCCAGTAGAGGCCCCACATCATTCCGTTCAGCTTGGCGCCGCCCAGCTTCTTGCCTGCCTTGATGACGGCGTCCTCCTCGGGCCCGGCTTGCGCTTTGCCCGCGCCGCCAAGAACGGCTGGACCCGCCACGGCGGTGGCCAGACCGGCCTTGAGGAGGCTTCTTCTTTTGATCTGCTTCTCGCTCATCGGGGTGTTCCTCCTTCATTCTTGGGGTGACCGAGAGGGTGAATGGAATCCGCATCTTGCGCCCATCACTTGATGAAACGCCAGGCAACGGATGGATAAATCCATCCCCTCAGCCCATATATCTAGTTCATGATGACTAGGTAACAGCGCATTGTATGGAAGCGTTGATTTTTGTCAACAGGGGAGACGTTGCATGTTCCCATAGTTACGGACTGTGGACGACGGGGCATTCAAACGAGAGGAGAAAAATAAAAACGCCCTCCCCGGCGTGGTCCCAGAGCCGGAGAGGGCGATTCTGTCAGTGGATTTGGTCTAGTCTCCACTCGCCTCCGCAGCTTCTATTTCCTCCAGTTTCTTGAGCGCCACCTTGTCCCTCAGCAGAAAGACCGGACAGGGCGCGCGCCTCAAGACCTGCTCGGAGACGCTGCCGATCAAAAAGCGGCTCACCATGTTGTGCCCGTGCGTTCCCATGACGAGGAGGTCGAAATCCCCCGTGTCGGCGAACTGCACGATCTCCTTCACGGGTTCGCCGAAAACGACGAGCGTCTCGATGGGCACGGCCGATTCGACCTGTTTCGTCATCACGTCGAGATTGCTCTGCAGCTCGACGCGCGTGTCCTCGAGCAGGCGGCTCGGAGAGATGGTGCCCACGAGCTCCGCGCCATAGCCGCCGTATTTCGCCGCGTAATCGGGGTTTCTGGCCACGTGGATGGCCATGACTTCCGCGTTGCGGTTCTCCCCGATCTCCGCCGCGACCTTCAGGACGCCTCTGCTCAGTTCAGAGAAATCTACGGCTGCCAGTACTTTCTTGGGATCGTATATTCGCATGGCGTCTCCCTCCGATATGAAGATATGCGATGTGTCCGTCCGTGCACCAAGCAAAAAGCGGAGCCTTCGGAGGCCCCGCTTTCAGGATCGTTCTTGTTTTTCCACCTGCGCCTTGCTTCAACTGGCGGTGGCCGTCCAGATACCTTGCGCCGGCTATCCTTTGACATCCCCCGAGAGGCCGGCGCGCTGCTTCAGGGGACTAGACTCCATCACTCCATCAACCCCCTATGGTCTGATTCAAATATAGGCCCTCGCGCCTCATCTTTCAAGAAGATTCCGCGCTCAAGCGGCCCCGACCGCCTCAATCGATATCCACCACCACGTTCCCGACGTTCGCGAAATTCTCCATGATCTCATGCGCGGCGGCGGTGTCCTCGAGGGAATAACGCGCGCCGATGTGGTGGGTGAGCGCCCCCGTCCCGCACGCGGCGTTGATGTCCGCGCAGGCCTGGGCGATGGCCGCGTCCGGCATGGTGTAGACGAACACCATGCGGATGGCCGTGTTCTCGGGCATCATCTGGTACCAGGGCAGGGCCGGCTCGGGAACGCGCGTGGAGCCGTAGGCCGCGACGGTCCCGTTTCCCTTGAGCACCTTTCGGGTGACTTCCAGGTTCTCGCCGAAATCCACCTCGCAGATCCTGTCCACCCCTGCTCCGCCTGTGATCTCCAGAATGCGCTCCGCCGCGCCCTCCTCGCGGTAGTTCACCACGTGGTCCGCGCCCGCATCGAGCGCGATCTCCGCTTTTTCATCGTTGCTGACTGTGGCGATGACGATGGCGCCGCCCCACTTGCCGAGTTGAACGCCGTAGCGCCCCACCGCTCCCGCTCCGCCGGTGACGAGCGCGGTCTGCCCCGCGATCGGCCCGTCGAGAAAAAGCGCCCTGTGAGCCGTCATGGCCGGGATCGCCAGACACGCGCCCTGGGCGAAATCCACCGAATCCGCCAGCGGCACCGCCTGTCGCCCGGGCAGGACGATGAACTCGGCCGCCGTGCCGTAAGGCCTTTGCCACTGGCCGTTGAACACCCAGACGCGCTCGCCCACGCGGGCGGCGTCCACGCCCTCGCCCACGCTCTCGATGACGCCCGCGCCGTCCGAGTGCGGGATGACCCTCGGCCAGCGCATCTCGCCGCGGGAACCCAGGCGCGCCTTGTAGTCCGAGGGATTGGCGCCCGAGGCATGGAGGCGCACGCGCACCTCGCCGGAGCCTGGTTCGGGGGTCTCGATTTCGCCGAATTTCAACACCTCTTTCGCCGGGCCATACGCTTCATACCAGACGGCTCGCATACTCTCTCCTTCAAGTGGTTCTATCGTTTGGAATCAAAATCAACCTGTTACGCTTTCGCCATGTTCTCCCGTAGGGGACAAAAATGGGGTTGTTGAAACAGTCCCTTAAGGTCTCTTGCCCCCAATCGAGAGTGTTCACCGTCATTCCGGCGCATGCCGGAATCCAGAGCAGACGGGGATACCGAATCGCAGGACAACCAGGAAAAACGATAAAGCGAAAAGACAAATACAAAAGCAAAGTCCCTGGATTCCGGCATGCGCCGGAATGACGATCAAAACCGCATCGCCTCTTGTAGGGACAGGTCGCGACCTGTCCCTACGGCCTCCCCCCCCTTACTGCATACGCCGAATCACGAAACCGGAGTTTTTTCAACAACCCCATATATGCGTCACGAGCGCAGGAGGTCGGTCGTCCGGGAGAGACGCAGGTCTGCGCCCCCTGCAAAAATTCATGCGAAACGAATCCCGCCGCCAAGCCGGAACGCGACCATCCTCAATGAAAACGCCGCCAAAAAAAACCTCACGCCGCCGCCCGCTCGCGCTCAATCATCTCCTTGATTCGGGGGATCAGGTCGCGCGCGGCGCGGCGGCATTCCTCCACGTGGGGGTAGCCCGACAGGATGAACTCATCGATGCCGAGCCGCCAGTAGCCGAGAAGCTCCTCCGCGATTTGTTCGGGCGTTCCCACGAGCGCCGAGCCGCAGTTCACCCGCACCTGGGAGATGCCGTTCCAAAGATGCGGCCCGACCCGGAAGTCATCGAACGCGCGCGCCTGGGCGGCGGCGCCCACCATGCTCGTGCCGGCCACCAGCGCGCCGCGCTGCGCCTTGACGGAATCATCGGCGCGGCTGAGCAGTTCATGCGTCTCCTCCCACGCTTCCGCCTCGGTGTCCCGCATTACCAGATGGGAGCGCACCCCGAAGACGGGCGCGCGCCCCGCTTCGGCGAAAGAAGCCCGCGCGCGCTCCAGATGCTTTCGGGTCTCCTCCACCGGCCCTATCCAGCCCAGATAGACGTCCGACTGCGTACCCGCGAGCTTGAGCGCGGCGGGCGATGCGCCGCCGAGATAGAACTTGGGCGTCTCTCCCGCCGGGCCGGGCGAGCAGTGCACGTCACTCAGCTTCACGAATTTCCCGTCGAAACTTACCGGTTCGGGCCGCTCCCAGAGCTTGCGAATGGCGGCGATGAATTCCTCCGCCCGCTCGTAGCGCGTGTCGTGATCGATCCTCTCGCCCATCTTCTCGAACTCGCCCTTGATGCCGCCGGGCACAACGTTCAAATCCACGCGCCCGCCCGTTATCTGGCTGAGCGTGGCCGCCATCTGGGCGAACAGGCCCGGGTTCACGAACCCCGGGCGCACGGCGATGAGGAAGCGTATCTTCTCGCTTCGCGCGGCGAGCGCCGTCACCATCGTCCACGTCTCCGCCAGGGGCGCGCCCTGGTCGAAAAGCCCGTTGGCGAAGCGCGTGGGGATGAGCATGGAGTAGAAATCGTTCTCCTCCGCCGCCTGGACCACTTCGCTCAGGTATTCATACGTGGGCGGGCGCTCGGCCCGCAGCGTGCCGATGTGCGCGCCGTCGCCGTCTATCGGGATGAACCAGTCGAAGCGCGGCTCCGGGCGTTCGTGACTCGATGTCATGCGTAAACTCCCATGCGGTTTCGGTACCAGATTCCGGCGATTCTAGTACAGATGCGGGGGAGGCGGAAAGGCGGGGGTGCGTTAGGCAACTCACCACTTCGTTGCCTTGTGCACGTAGGGGCGGTTCGCGAACCGCCCCTACCAAACGGAGAACGGGGAACAGGCTGCTTTTGATGCGTTTTTGACTTGCCGGTCCAGAAACGCTAATCTCCTCGTAGAGGACCCGTACTCTTTCTCATTCACCGGAGGCGGGGGAACCATGCAAAAAATCTTCGACCATTTCAAAACCAACGCCGGCGTATGGACGTTCGGGCTGTTCATGGCCGCGGTGGCGGGCGGCATCTATCAATTCACGGTATTCATGGTCAGCGCCCAGGTCACGCCCGTCAAGGCGCGCCTCGACGAGCAAGTCAAGAGGCTCGACGCGGCGGACGGGAACACGAACAGATCCATCGCCCGCTTCGAGAAGTACATGATCAAGCGTTTCAACCATTTGGAGAAAGGCATCGAGCAGAACAGGGAAAGAATCGTCCTCCTGGATCGGAAACTCGAGAAGAAAATAGAAGTGCTGGACCAAAAAATCGAGAAGAAATTCGACAAGTTGGATCAGAAAATCAGCCGTCTGGACGAGAAGATGGATAAGAAAATCAGCCTCTTGGCTCAGAAGATGGACAAGAAATTTGACCTTATGGACGAGAAGTTCAACCTCATCCTGCTGAGGCTCCCGCCGCTTAAAAAATAGTTTTCATCGCTCGGTCTATGGGCGCGCGAATCATCCCATGCGCTCTTGACCCCATGTCCGCTAGAAACCTCTCAGGCCAGCGTTTCACTCAGCGACACGAGTTCACCGAGCGCCTCTCTCGCGAAGCGGTCCTGGAAGACGGCCTCGGCGGAAGCCCCCGGATAGACGGCCCACAGCGCGCCATCCTTGCAGAGCAAGATGGTGGTGAGAGGCCGTAAAGCGATCGTGCCTACCGCCTCGTGCACGTCGGGCCGGTTGACCCAACGGCGGAACGAGGCTTCGCCCTCCGCCGCCAGTGCGAGTTCCGAATCCCAGAGCGGATCGCCCGATTTCACGGCATCGAGCGAGCCTTCCTCAAGATTCTCAAGACAGGCGCGCTCGGCCGGCTGGAGGCTTTCCGCTTGCTTGTGGATTCTGAAAGAAAAAGACGCTCCGCAAGAGACGCCTATCCGCATCGCGGCGGGGCCGGCGCGGGTTTGCGCGTGATACTCGAACCAGGCGCGCTTGCCCGCATACTTTCCGCTCAGCCGTCCGCCTTCGAGTCGGGCCGTGCCCGCATCCAGTAGCTCGACCAGCGGCTTCATGCGCCGGGCGAGCCACACATTTCGAAAGAAAACGTAGTAAACGATGGCACCAAGAACCACCGCCAGGGCGAGCAGGCTCGGCCCGTCGATCAGCATTCACTTATCCCAGCATCCCGCCAGGCGGGGCGGCTGCCGGGGAACATGTCCGAATCGTGGAACACCTCGATGCGGTTGCCATCCGGGTCCAGAAAATAAATACCCTCGTGCCCGCCCCAGAGGCCGTTGCTCGCATCGAGGCGCAAGGGTCCCCAGACGACCTCGATGTCGGGGCGCGAGCGAATGTAGGCCACAGCGTCGTCGAACGCCTCCTGATCCGCCACCTCGAACGCGAGGTGGTGCAGGCCTAAGTCACGGCGCGGTACGGTGTCTCCGCCCTCCTCGTCCACCCAGTCTTCGGGCACGCTGAATATCGCCAGTTGGTGGTGGTAGTCGTCCAGATACATGAACGCGGAGCCGAAAGGAGCCGCCGGGTGGCTGCCCGCCTCGTGGCGCGAGCGCAGCTTGAAGCCCAGGACTTCCGAGTAGAACTTGATGGCGCGATCAAGATCCCGCACCTTGATGCCCATGTGCTGCAAGCGGATGGAGCGAATCATCGAAGGCCTCCCGAGAACAAGTTCACCAATGTAAACGAGAATACGCCGTTCGCCCGTGAAAGTCATGGCGTTTTGCGGCCTTCTCCATGCCCGATCTCCCGCCGCCCTTGCCGAGACGGGCCAAGTGGAGTATTCCATGAGGGCAAGAATCCATATTCGTCGATTCCGGAAAAATCATCTGCTCTTCACGACATGGAGGTCATCGCCTTGCCCATCATCACGAACGAGACGAAAAGGAAATCCTACGCCGGCGAGGTCACCCTGGGCGCGGGCGTGCGCATGGCGCGAACGGTGGAGGTCGGCCTCGCCATGAAGGCGGCGGGCTTCGACTGGCTCTTCATCGATCTCGAACACGGACCCTTCGACCTCGAAACCGCGCAGCAGATATCCATCGCCGCCCTGACGCAGGGCATCACGCCGCTCGTGCGCGTTGCTTCGCTCGACCCGCACCTGAGCACGCGGATTCTGGACTCAGGCGCGCAGGGCATCGTCTTGCCGCACGTGAACAACGCGCAAGAGGCCGAGGAATTCGTGAAAATATGCAAATTCCCGCCCCAGGGCGGGCGAAGCGCGGGCGGGGGGCTGGCCCACGGGCGCTTCGAGGCCATGGACCCCATGGCGCTTCTGAGCGGCATCAACGACGAGACGCTGCTGGTCGCCATGATCGAGACGCCCGAAGCAGGCGATGAGGCGGACGCCATCGCCGCCGTGGAGGGAATCGACGTGCTTCTCATCGGCACGAACGACCTGAGCCTGGGGATGGGAATCGTCGGTCAGCACGACGACCCCAGAGTCAACAAGGTCTATGACCAGGTGAACGCGGCTTGCAAGAAACACGGCAAGATAGCCGGCATGGGCGGGTCCTACGATCCCCGGATGATCGAGCGCAGAATCAAGGAGGGGATGCGCTTCATCCTCTCGGGCAGCGACCTCAACTTCATGAGCGCAGGCGCCAAGGCCCAAGCGGACATGATTCGCGAACTTGCGGGCTGAGTTTCCCGCTCAAACTCCAATTTCCATTCGCACTTTTCGTGATAACGGGGAGAAAAAATGAAACTGCTGACTTATGAATCGGATACGGGGCCGCGTGTCGCCGTATTGACGGAAAACGGCGTGGAAGACGTCGTCCCCGAAACGGGCGACGCGGCGGAAGTCATCGCCCGGGGCGGGACGCCCGAGACCAACGGCCGGCCGGTGGCGTTCGAATCCATCAAAATGCTCGCGCCGATGGCGAAACTCGCGCGGCCCGTCATCGCCGTGGGCCTCAACTACAAGAAGCACGCCGATGAGGGCGCGCGAAAATACGGGCGCCCGGTGGGCGTCTACCCCGAGATTCCGGTGTTCTTCTGCAAGTGGCCGGGCTCGCACAACAGGCCCGATGGGGAGATCATAAAGCATGAGAACGTGAACGAGCTCGATTATGAGTGCGAACTCGTCATCGTGATCGGCAAGGAGGGGATCAACATCCCGCTGGCAGAAGCCATGGATCACGTATACGGCTACACCATCATGAACGAGGTTTCGGCGCGCGACGTGCAGCGCGCCCACGGCCAGTGGTTCAAGGGCAAAGCGCTCGACAGCTTCGGTCCCCTGGGCCCCTGGATCGTCACCAGGGACGAGGCGGGCGACGGGAACAACCTGGCCGTCATCACGCGCGTGAACGGCGGGATACGGCAGAACTCGAACACGAACGACATGATCTTCGACATCGCCACCGTCGTCTCCGTGCTGTCCGAGAGCTTCACGCTCGTGCCCGGCGACATGATCGCCACCGGCACGCCCGAGGGCGTGGGCTTCGCCATGGACCCGCCGGGACTTCTGAGCGTGGGCGACGTAGTGGAGTGCGAGATCGAGAACATCGGCGTGCTCAGGAGCACCGTCGCCGCTCCGTAGGGGGGTTGTTGAAAGAGTCCTGATTTCGTGATGCGGCGTTTGGAGCCAACCGGGGAGGGAGGGGGCGACACTACCCTTTTGAGGTTTTTTTCCAATTCAGCAGAAAGGGTTCACTCCCCCCTTGAGGGGGAGTCGATGAAGCCGAGCGGTTTGTGCGAAGGCTGAATCGGTGGGGGGACATGCCACAGAAAAAACTCCCCCCACCAACTCGCCTGCGGGCTTCGCCCTTGCCTCGTTGACTCCCCCTCAAGGGGGGAGTGAAATTCAAGAGCATAATTGAAACCCAAAAACATTTTGCGGGGCTTTTTCAACAGTCCCGGGGAGGGAGAGTTCGACGCGATGGGATTGTAGGGGCGGTTCGCGAACCGCTCCTACGGGCGAATGCGGTTTTGTTCGTCATTCCGGCGGTTAGGTTCTACGTCAGCGTTTGTTTGAGGTAGGGCACGAGGCCGCCCGCCTTCACCATGTCCATGATGTGGTCGGGCAGGGGCTCGGCTTGCAAGGTCTGGCCCTTCGTGAGGTTCTCGACCCTTCCCGCGATCGGGTCGACGCGAACGCGGTCGCCTTGCTCTATCGATTCCGCGTCGGCGCAGATGAGCACGGGCAGGCCGATGCAGAGCGAATTCCTGAAAAAATTCCGCGCGAACGTCCGGGCGATAACGGCGCCCACGCCCGCGCGCTTGATGCCGCGGGGCGCCGTTTCGCGGCTCGAGCCGCAGCCGAAGTTCCGCCCGCCGACTATCACGTCCCCCGCCTGCACGTTCTTTGGGAAATTGGGGTCGATGCCCTCCATGGCGTGAGCGCCCAGTTCCTCATCGGGCAGGCTCGCGTATTTCGACGGCATGATGTAGCCCGTATCCACGTTGTCGCCGAACACCCAGGCGCCGCCCTCGATGGCTTGCGTCTCGTCCCTCATCAGATGAACTCCCTGGGATCCGCCACGCGGCCCTTGACGGCGCTCGCCGCCACCGTGGCGGCCGAAGCCAGATATATCGACGCCTCGGCGCTTCCCATGCGTCCCTTGTAGTTGCGGTTGGCCGAGGAGATGCACATCTCCCCGTCTCCGAGTTGCCCCGGCCCCCTGCCCGCGCATACCCCGCACGTGGTGGGCAGGAGCACGCCGCCCGCGTCGATGAGCGCGCCGAGCGTGCCGTCCGCCATGGCCTTGCTCATGATGTCCTTGCTCGCGGGCGCGATGAGAAGCTGAAGCCCATGGGCGACGCGCCTGCCCTTGAGCACCGCCGCCGCCGCCTGCAGATCGAGGAGCTTCGCCCCCGTGCACGAGCCGATGTGCGCGCGCTGCAAGGGAGGCGAGTCCACTTCCTCCACCGGGTAGACGTTGTCCATCCTGTGGGGACAAGCGACCTGGGGTGATAAATCGGTCACGTCGTACTCGTAGGAGGCGGCGTAAGTTGCATCCTCGTCGGAACGCACGGCCTCCCAGCCGTCTTCCACCCCTGCGTTCTTTAGATACTCCGCCGTCGCCTCATCCACGTCGATGATGGAACTCTTCGCGCTGAACTCCGCCGCCATGTTGGAGAGCGTCATCCTGTCCTCGACGGACAGCGCCATGAGCGCCTCGCCCTCGAACTGGAGCACCTTGTATTCCGCCCCGTCGACCTTCAAATCCTTGAGCGCGAGCAGCGCCATGTCCTTCCCGTATATGCCAGCGGGAACCCGGCCCTTGAACTGGACCCGAATCGTCTCGGGCACGCGGAGCCAGACCTCTCCCTTGGCGAGCACGCCGATGCTCTCCGTCGGGCCGATGGCCACGCCCAGCGCGCCCAGCGCCCCGGTGTTGGTGGTGTGGCTGTCGGTGCCGGTGACGAGAACGCCCGGGCGCACGAAGCCCTTCTCCGCCATGAGGATGTGGCAGATGCCCTCGGCGTCGTAGAAATGGGAGAGTTCCTGCTCGGCCGCCCAGGCTCTGGTAACGTTCAGCACTTTCGACTGCGAATCGCCGGTGGGCGGGTTGTGGTGGTCCGCCGTTAGCATGAAGCGGTCCTTGTTCCAGATGGGGAGGCCCAGTTCGGCGAAGTCCTTCCCCATGCGGAACGGCCCCTGGTTGTCGTGCATGACGTGGGCGTCGACCTTCGCCCATACGATGTCGCCCACGTCCACGCGCTCGCGCCCGCTGGCGCGGGCCAGGATTTTCTGCGTGGCGGTATCCCCGGACAAGACGTTCTCCTTCGATATATGGGGGTGCGCAAATGCGAGAGTCTTGTATACTCGCCTTGTCGCACACTATCGAACGCGAAGCAAGACTCCGGGAAGCGAGGCGAAATGGCCAGGGACAAGGAAATCGACCGCAAGGCGTTCTTCACCGAAGGCCCCCTCTCCTTCATGCGCGCCTTCATGCAGGGGGTGCACCAGGGGGAGACGAGAATCCAGCCCTCGAACCTCGAAGGCCCTGTTCTGCGCCCGCCGGGCGCGGCGCCGGAAGCCGATTTCCTGGATCTCTGCACGGGAAGCGCGCAGTGCGCGCTCGCGTGCCCGGCAGACGCCATCCTTATGCTCCCCCGCGAGGACGGCTCGGGCCTCGAAGCGCCCCGCATCATCCCCGTGGACGGGGCCTGCGTGGTCTGCGACGACCTCTCCTGCATGAAGGTCTGCCCCACGGGAGCGCTCACCCTCGTGCCCCGCGAGGAGATCCGGGTCGGCCTCGCGGAAGTGAACCACGAGACCTGCTACGCCTGGAACGGGACGGATGAGGAGTGCAACTTCTGCGTGACGCGCTGCCCCGTCGGGGAGAGCGCGATACGGGTCGAGGAGCGAGAGGACGGAAAAGGCCCCGTCATCGGCGAGACCTGCGTGGGTTGCGGCGTCTGCGAGCAGCACTGCCCCGAATACCCGGGCGCCGTTCGCGTGTTTCCCATCGAATCCACCTAGCACAGAAAAAACTAGGAGCACCTGTATCCCGGTGCTGTCGAAAAAGCCCCGATTCCGGGATTCGGCGTATATAACCGACCGGGGAGAGAGGTTGTAGGGACAGGTCGCGACCTGTCCCTACGAGGCGGTTCGGCTTTGTTCGTCATTCCGGCGAAAGCCGGAATCCATTTGCGGATGCGGGTGGATACACTGCTGCATTTCCTTCCCCAACGATGCGCGGGAACCCCGACGAAAAGCAAAAGGCATAAAAATGGATTCCGGCTTTCGCCGGAATGACGGCGGTGGCCAATAACGAGCGAGGTGGGGTTTTTCAACAACCCCTGACAAGGGGGGTTGGGGGTCGAACGCGACCGGGGAGGGAGCGGTCGCTCCCTCGACAATGGCTTTTTCAACAACCCCATACCATCATGGATGGAAAATGCGGCTCAAGCCGGGCGGATCAGGAAAATTCCTCTTTCAGTATTTCGTGGATGAACCGCTGAACGGCGAGGGGGTAGAACCGGATGTCCGGCGTGCGGACGACGGCGGTGTCGGTGGTTTCGAGGCGCGCGAGTTCGTTCAGCACCTTTTCCACCAGAACCTCCGGGCTCCACTCGTGGTGGGTGATTTTCAGATGCTCGTTCTCGATGTTGAAATTGCCCGCCGCCACGGCGGGGAACGCGAACACGCGCCCGATGAGGTCGGAATCCATCATCTCCGAATCCTTGAAAATCTCGCCGAACGTCTTCTGGGCCTGGGCGGGCGTCCACACCAGCTTGGGAGACACAAGGAGCTTGCCGGATATCTGGACCGAGCCCGCCTGCTCTTCCACCTCCGGCCCCAGCACCCGGTAGCCGAGTTCATGATAGCCCGACACGATGCCCACGTAAGGCCTCTGGATGATGCGGATTTCCTCGCTCACCTGCCTGTGAAAATCGCGCTGAAAGTCATCGTCGAACATCGAAACGTCTCCGCAAGGACCGAAAATCCAAAAAACACAAGCAGACGTTGATACCAAATGCCATTGCGTCCGGTCAAACAAAGCGCGAACACGGACGCGCCTCTTCCCTATTCTCTTCTTTTTTCTCAGGAATTGATAGCCCGCAAATCGGCGAGAATTTTACCCGCCGCATCGCTCGCCGATTTCACGCAATCGGGAATACCCACGCCGCGGTAGGTGTTGCCCGCGAGAGCCAGACCCGGCGTCGCGCTCTGTTCGCTCTCGATGCGTTCCACCTTATCCAGGTGGCCCAACAGATAATGCGGCAGGGATTCCGCGTAACGATAAAAGACTTTTCCTTCGGGCTCTCCGGTGATCCCCAGAATGGGCTGAAGCTCATCGATCAGCCTTCGGGCGAGTTCTTCATCCGCGAGCCCCGCACGGGAGGCGGCCTCGCCCCCGGCGAAGGCGCGGATGAGCACTTTTCCTTCGGGGGCTCTGCCCGCAAACTTCGTACTCGAAAACGAACACGCAAGGAGCGTCTTGTTCTCCATCGCAGGCACGACGAAACCCATGGCGTGGAGCGGATTCGCCACCTGCTCGGCCCGGTAGACGAGGTTGAGCGTCGCCAAAGAGCCGCTCGGGATGCTCATCAACTCTCCTGATATGCCGGGCGCGGTCTTTTCCAGCATCCGCGCCGCAGCACCTGGCGGCAGGGTGACGCAAACCGCATCGGCATCCACCCGCTCCCCGTCCTCAAGACGAACGCGCCAGCCTCCTTCGTTTCTTTCGAGTGATTCCGCCCGGCACCCCGTCCGAACCATAGCGCCTTCAATCTTCTCCGCCAGCGCGTCCGCCAGAACGCCCATTCCGCGCTCGAAACTCACGAACAGGCCGTACCTCGGCCCGCTCGCCGATACGCCCTCGCCAGTTCCTCGCCTTTGCATCCGCTTCCTGAGCCCCAGGATGAGGCTTCTGTGCTCTCGCTCTATCTCGTGAAACTGCGGCATGGTGGCCTGAAGGCTCAGCTTTTCCGGGTCGGCCGAATAGATGCCCGCCACCATGGGCTGCGCCATTCTTTCCAGCGCCTCGCGCCCGAACCGCCTGCGCACGAAATCGGCGAGGGATTCATCCGCATCCCCCTTCCTGCGTGGCAGGAGAACGTCCATCGCCATCCTGAGCTTGCCGAGCGGGCTGAAAATCGGCGTCGTCATGAACGGGCCGACCCGGTAAGGGGCCAGAAGATAATACCCCTCCGGCACGGGGAGCAGTTCGCCGCCCCTCAGGACAAAGCTGCGCCGGTAGCACTCGTTCGTGCCGATGAGTTGCTCCCCAAGCCCCAACTCTTCGCAGAGTTCGACGCCCTCCGGCTTTGAGGTGAGGAAACAGTCAGGGCCTTTTTCCATCAGGACGCCGTCTGAAAACTCGGTTTCGATCACGCCGCCGAGCCTGTGAGACGCCTCGATGAGATGGACTTTTAGGGAGAGATTTTGCTTCTCGGAAGCCTGGAGGAGCCTGTAGCAGGCGGTAAGCCCCGTCACGCCTCCGCCAAGCACGACCACCCGCCGGACGTCCCGGGTCAATTTCCGCTCCCCTTCATTTTGGCGCGCACCAGGTCCGAGAGCATCTCGATGAAGGCGGGATGCGTGCCCACCGTGGGCGCGCGGTAGAAGCGAAGTCCCGCCTCTTCCGCCGCTTCCCGCGCCTCGATGTCCAGGTCGAAGAGCACCTCCACGTGATCGCATATGAAGCCGACCGGGACCACCAGGACGGCCTTTGCGTCGCCCGCGGCGACGCTTTCGATCACATCCACCACGTCCGGGCCAAGCCAGGCGCCGGGGGGAACGTCGGGACTGCTCTGGAAACCGACCTCGTAGTCCCCTAAGCCCAGCTTTTGCGCCGCGAGAGCCGTCGTTTCCCGGAATTCTTCCTCATAAGAAGAGGCCCTGGCCATGGAAACCGGGATGGAGTGCGCCGTAAAGACGACTCTCGTCTCATTCAGACCACACTCTTCGGGGAGGGCTTGCCTCATCCGCTCGACGATGGCCTCGATGAAACCCGGATGCCGGTGCCAGGGCGTTTCCAGGAACTCGGTCTCGGGCGCGCCTTCGCCCAACTCCTCGCGCGCCGAGGCGACGGCGCCCCGGTAGGCCTCCCAGCTTATTTTCGTGCGATGAGGCGCCAGTATGACGCCCAGTGCGCGCCTGAGCCCGCGCCCACCCATCTCGGCCAGCGTCTCTTCGACGTAGGGCGTCCAGAAGCGATGGCCCGTATAGACGGGAACATTCACACCCGCTTGTTCGAGCGCCATCTCGAGCGCGCCCGCCTGCTTCTGGGAGAAAAACGTGAACGGCGAAACGCCGCCGAAATGTTCGTAGTGGGCCGCCACCTCCCGGATGCGCTCGGGGCCGCCCGACCTCTGGCCCACGATGCCCTCCACGTAGCAATACGCCTCGCCCGGGCATTCCTCGTAGCGGCGGCAGCAGCCCCGTGTGGGGCCGCCGAAGCCGATCATGATGATGGAATCGAACTTGTCCTTCATTCGGCCTCCGCTTCCCATTCCTGAACGAACGCGATGAGTCTCTTGACGTTGTCGACCGGCGTCCCCGGCAGAATCCCGTGCCCCAGGTTGAATATGTGGCCTGGACGCACGGCCCCCTGACGCAGGATGTCCTCCGCGCGCTCGAAGATGCGCTCGGCCTGCGCGAACAGGACGCACGGGTCGAGGTTTCCCTGAACCGCCATGTCGCCCAGACGCTCCCGGGCGTCGGCCAGTTCCACGCGGAAATCCACCCCCACCACGTCGCCGCCCGCTCCCGCGAACGTTTCCAGATAGGGCGCGGTTCCCGTGCCGAAGTGGATGACGGGCGCGCCCGCCTCAATACCCGCAATCAGCGCGCGGCTGTGCGGCAGGACGAACTCCCGGAAATCGCCCGGCGAGAGGCAACCCACCCAGCTGTCGAAAATCTGCACCGCCTGCGCGCCCGCTCGAATCTGTTCGTTCAGATAGACCGTCAGCCCACGCACGAGCTTTTCCATCAGCGCATGCCACGCGCCCGAATCGGCATACATGAATCTCTTGGTGTTCTCGAAATTGCGCGAGCCGCCGCCCTCTATCATGTACGACGCCAGCGTGAAGGGCGCGCCGCAAAAACCGATGAGCGGAAGGGCGGGGTTCATCCGCTCCCTGGTCTTGCGGACCGCCTCGAAAACGAAGGCGAGATTCTCGCGCGGCTCCGCCTCCCTTAACCGCTCCACGTCCAAAGCCACCCGAACCGGGTTGTGGAGAACGGGGCCTCCCTCCAGGTATTCCAGGTCCATGCCCATGGGTTGTAAGATGAGCAGAATGTCCGAGAACAGGATGGCGGCGTCAGCACCGATGGCGTCGAGCGCCGTGACGGCGACCTCGGCGGCCAGGTCGGGCGTGCGGCAAAGCTCGATGAAGGAGACCTTCTCGCGCACGGCGCGGTATTCGCGCATGTACCTGCCCGCCTGCCGCATGAGCCAGACGGGCGTCCTCGCGTTGGGAAGTCCCCGGCAGGCGCGCATGAATGCGGAATCTTCATAGCGAGGCGCGTTCTCCACCGCCGGATGCGCCGACATGAACTCCTCCTTCAAAATGCGTGAGAACCCGTCCTACCGGGCGGGGCTTCGAGGTCAGTCTAATCCAAAAAGCGCGCGCGCGACTATCGGGCGAGACGTTCCCATACAATGCAAGAACACCGCCGCTCGCTGGACAACGCCGGTTCAGTTAAGATAATAAAGATTCTTGATTTCGGGCGTCACGCCCCGACACCCCGGCGCCATAGCCAAGTGGTAAGGCAGAGGACTGCAAATCCTTTATTCCCCGGTTCGAATCCGGGTGGCGCCTCCAACACCCCTCGGAGGGAGACGATTCGATGGAGCAAACGACTGCAGAGTCGAAGATAGAAACCAAAGAAGAGCTTCGCGAGTTCTACGGCCCGGCCAACGAGCGCAGCGTCAAGAAGCAGATGGCGAAACTCGACGAGCACGCGAAGAACTTCATCGCGCTCTCTCCTTTCATGGTCATCTCCTCCGCCACGGCGGAAGGTGCTGACGCATCCCCCAAGGGGGATCCGCCCGGATTCGTCAAGGTGCTCGACGAGGGCACGCTCCTCATTCCCGACAGGCCGGGCAACAACCGCGTCGACACCATGAGCAACATCGTGGAGAGCAACCACGTCGGCCTCCTTTTCCTCGTGCCCGGCATGTGCGAGACGCTGCGCGTGAACGGGCGGGCGCGCATCACGACGGACCCCGAAATTCTCGAGCTTCATTCCGTAAAGGGCAAGCTTCCCAGATCGGCGATGATCATCGACGTGGACGACGTCTATCTCCACTGCGCCAAAGCCCTTATCCGCGCGGACCTCTGGAACGCGGAAAAACACATCGAGAGAAAGTCTTTCCCATCGATGGGGCAGATGCTCGCCGATCAGATAGACGAAGACGGCTACGACGACGGAGAGGAAATGAACAAGGGCATCCAGGAGAGATACAAGACGGATCTTTATTAGCCCGCCGTAGAAGAAATTGGCTCGTCATTCCGGTGCACGCCGGAATGACGGCAAAACAAAGGCGGGCGGACACATGGGTCCGCCCCTACACTTCTCTCAAAAACGCAATCCCTCCCCGGTCGCCCCTATTAATGCGTCTCTCTCAGATAAACCACCGCGAGCGGGGGCAGCGTAATCTCTATCGAATAGGGCTGGTCGTCCAGGGGGGCCGCCGCCGCGTGGCAGCCATCGGGGTTCCCCATGCCGCTGCCTCCGTAGTTTAGCGAATCGCTGTTCAGCACCTCGATCCAATCGCCGTCGGCGGGAACCCCCATCCGGTAGTCCATCCGGGGCACGGGCGTCAGATTCGCCGCCACGAGCAGCATGGGTTCATCCTCCGTGGCGATCCGCACGAAGCCCAGAACACTGTCATCGGCCGCATCCGCCGCCACCCACTTGAACCCTCGCGGGTCGTAATCCCTCCGGAACAGGGCGCGCTCCTGGTGATACAAGGCGTTCAAATCGCGCACCCACTTCATCAGCCCCGCTCTTAAAGGCTCCTGGGTGAGGTCCCAGTCGAGCGCGCCGTCGTGATTCCATTCGCGCCATTGGCCGAATTCCCCGCCCATGAAGAGGAGCTTCTTGCCGGGCTGGGCGAACATCAGCCCGTAGAGCGCGCGAAGGTTCGAGAATTTCTGCCCGCCCTCTCCCGGCATTTTCCCGAGCAGGGAACTCTTGCCGTGCACCACCTCGTCGTGGGAGAGCGGCAGCACGAAATTCTCGTTGTAGGCGTAAAGTATCCGGAACGTGAGCAGATTGTGGTGAAATTTGCGGTGGACGGGGTCTTTTTTCATGTATTCGAGCGAATCGTGCATCCAGCCCATGTCCCACTTCATGCCGAAACCCAGACCTCCCGTATCCACGGGTCTCGAGACCATCGGCCAGGCGGTGGATTCTTCCGCAATGGTCTGCACATCGGGAAACCGGCGATAGACCTCGGTGTTGAGCCGCCTGAGAAAAGAGATGGCTTCGAGATTCTCCCGGCCGCCCTCTTCGTTGGGAAGCCATTCGCCCTCTTTTCTCGAATAATCGAGATAGAGCATGGAGGCCACGCCGTCGACGCGCAGCCCGTCGGCGTGGAAATACTCCAGCCAGTATATGGCGCTGCTTATGAGGAAGGCGGCAACCTCGTTACGCCCGTAATTGAAAATGTGGCTTTGCCAATCGGGATGAAATCCCCGCCTGGGGTCGGCGTGCTCGTAAAGATGGGTTCCGTCGAAATAGCCCAGCCCGTGCCCGTCCGTGGGGAAGTGCGAAGGCACCCAGTCGAGTATCACGCCCAGGCCGCGCTGGTGGAGATAATCGATGAGATACATCAAGTCCTGCGGGGTACCGAAGCGGCTCGTGGGAGAGAAATAGCCGGTGATCTGATATCCCCAGGAGCCGTTGAAGGGATGCTCCATCACCGGCAGGAACTCTACGTGGGTGAACCCCATGTGGAGCATGTGCTCGGCGAGCAGGGGGGCCAGCTCCCTGTAGGTGAGGGGCCGATCCTCCTCATGCGGCGCCCGCCGCCAGGAGCCGATGTGAAGCTCATAGATGGAAATGGGCGCTTCGCGGCCGTTGCACGCGCCCCGGCACTCCATCCAGTTCTCGTCCCCCCATTCGTAATCGAGATTCCAGACGACCGAGCCGCTCTTGGGAGGTACCTCGCTGCAGAACCCGAAAGGATCCGCCTTCTCTACGCGATAGTCGCCGAACTGCGAATGAATCCGGTATTTGTATACTTCACCCGTTCCCACGCCCGGGATGAACCCCGCCCATATGCCTGAGCTTTCCACCGGAGCCAGCGGATGACTCTCCTCATCCCAGCCGTTGAAATCCCCGATGACGCTCAAAGAATCCGCGTTCGGCGCCCATAAGGCGAAGTGAACGCCCTCTTCCCCGTCCACCGTCATGAGGTGCGCGCCCATTTTATCGTACAAGGTGAAGTGGGAGCCTTGGTTGAACAGGTAAATGTCGTAATCCGTGATGTAGGAAAGCGCGGGGTAATGGACGATGCTCATAGGATCGTTTCCCCCCGCGCCACGGGTGGTTCGTTACGGGCTCTCAGCAAGGCCAGGGTCTCTCCGGCGAGGAGGTAGGAATCGCCTGAGTGAATCCGCCAGGTCCAGCCTTTTTCATCGACTTGGGATGTATCCATCACCACCGTCCATCTCTTCGTTCTGTCTTCTTCGTGGAAAACGAAGGGTATCGCTTCATGATGCGCGTTCATGAGCACGAGGAAAGTACCACGATTCCTGCCCCCATGCCGAGAAAAAAGATCGCCGCTTGCCGCCTCCCTCAGCCTGAAGCCGAAACACTTCATGTAGTGCAGATCCCACTCGTGCGCCATCAGCTCATGCCCCAAATGGTGAAGCCAGATGACCTCGGTTTTTTCCGCTCCGACCGGGCTTTGTTGCGGGAAAAACGCCGTGCGCCGGAAGGCCGGCCGGGCCCTGGTCCAGCGGATGAGGTTTTTGACGAAAGAAAGCAGGCTCTCGTTTTTCCCCGCCAGTTCCCAGTCCACCCAGGAGGTTTCGTTGTCCTGGCAATAGGCGTTGTTGTTTCCCGACTGCGTGCGGCCAAATTCGTCTCCCGCCTGGAGCATCGGCACTCCCTGGGCGAGAAACAGACTCGCGAGCAGATTCTTCTTGCGCCGCGCACGCATGTTCGATACGAAGGCGTCGTCTGTCGGGCCCTCCACCCCGCCGTTCCAGCTATGGTCCTCATCCGCGCCATCTTTGTTGCTCTCCCCGTTCGCTTCATTGTGCTTGTGCTGGAAGCTCACCAGATCCTCGAGCGTGAATCCATCGTGACAGGCGATGAAATTGAGGCCGGCCTGCGGGGTTCGCCCGCCGGCCTCGAAAATGTCGCTGCTTCCCGTCATGCGCGTGGCGAACTCCGCCGCCAGGCTGAAATCCGCACGCCAGAAACGGCGCGCCGCGTCCCGGAACTCACCGTTCCACTCCGTCCAGCCCTTCGGGAAATTCCCCAGTTGATAACCCTCTTCGCCCAAATCCCAGGGTTCGGCGATGAGCTTGCGCTTCGAGAGAACAGGGTCGGCAGCAATCGCCTTGAAAAAAGCGGATTCGGGGTCGAAGCCACTCTCGGTGCGAGAGAGAGAGGGAGCGAGGTCGAACCGGAAACCATCGACGTGAAACTCCTCCGCCCAGCAGCGCAGGCTGTCTGTGATGAGGCGCAAGACCATCGGGTGCGAGGCGTTCAGTGAATGGCCGCAGCCGGTGGTGTCGACGTAATGGCTCTCATCCTTGGGGTCCACGCGGTAATAGACCCGGTTGTCCAGCCCGCGAAACGCCAGATGCGGCCCCCTGAAATCTCCCTCCCCGGTATGATTGTAGACCACATCGAGAATCACCTCGATTCCCGCGCGGTGACAGGACTTCACCATCTCCTTGAACTCATCGACCTGCCCGCCCCTATCGCCGCGGCTGGAAAAGCGCGCATCGGGCGCGAAAAAGCCTATCGTCGCGTACCCCCAATAATTGGAAAGCCCCAGCATTTGGAGATGCTGCTCCGAGACCCGGTGATGAACGGGCAGAAGCTCTATGGCTGTGACACCCAAATCTTTCAGGTATTCGACCACGGCAGGGTGGGCCAGACCCGAATACGTGCCCCGCAACTCTTCGGGCACGTCGGGATGCCGCATGGTGAAGCCTTTTACATGCAGCTCGTAGACGATGGTCTCGGACCAGGGCGTTCCGGGCGGGGAGACGTCCTCCCAATCGAAGGAAGAATCCACGAGCACGCTCTTGGGCGCCGCGTGTGCGTTGTCTCTTGCATCAGAATGGTGGATGTCGCCGCCCCTGTAGCCGTACATCTCCTCGCACCAGTGAACGTCGCCCGCAATCGCCCGCGCATAAGGATCCAGCAGCACCTTGTAACCGTTGAAGCGATGCCCCTGCGCGGGCGCATAGGGGCCGTGGACGCGGAATCCATAAGGCCGGCCCGCTTCGAGGCCTTCCACATCCACGCGCCAGACATCGCCTTCCCGAGCGAGAGGGAGGCGCGCCGTCTCCCTGCCGAGGTCATCCGCCTCGAACAGGCAAAGCTCGACCCCCTCCGCGTTTTCGGAGAAAAGGGAAAACCGCACGCCCCCATCTGTCCATTCGGCGCCCAGGCGCCCTTCCGGCTGACTCATCTTTCTCCCGCCTGGAAAGTTTCATCGTTCCCGATGAGCAAAATCGCCAGAACCACAACGCATCGGTCTTTCAAGAACCATCATACCTGAATTTTGTTGTGATTTTGTCACACATTCTTTCCTCGTTCATGAATGGTTGCCCTTTCTCCCCTTCCAAGCGGCAACCGGCCCTATTTCACCTTTTTGCGGAAAAGGCTGTAGAATCCCCGCGTTCACAAGAAGCGCAACACCAAATCGAAACGGGAGAGAAACTTGAAGATCATCGACATCCGCGAGACGGTGGTTCCCATTCAATCGGACTTGAGAAATGCGTTCATCGATTTTTCCCTGATGACGGTGAGCGTCGCCGCCCTTGTCACGGACGTCGTGCGCGACGGCAAGCGCGTTGTCGGCTTCGGCTTCAACTCGAACGGGCGCTACGCCCAGCAGGGGCTTTTGCGCGAGCGCTTCATCCCCAGGCTCAAGGAAGCGGGACCCGAAACCCTGCTAAACGAGGAAGGCTCGAACTTCGACCCGTCTAAAATCTGGGACTGCATGATGAAGAACGAAAAGCCCGGCGGGCACGGCGACCGCTCCGTCGCCGTGGGCATCATCGACATGGCCGTGTGGGACATGGTGGCCAAAATCGAGGAAAAACCGCTTTATCGCCATCTGGCGGATACCTATCGCGGCGGGCAGTGCGACGAGAAGGTATCCGTCTACGCCGCCGGGGGCTATTACTACCCTGGAAAAGACCTGAAAGCCCTCCAGAACGAGATGAGGAGTTATCTCGATCGCGGCTACACCACGGTGAAGATGAAGATAGGCGGCGAATCGCTCGATGACGACCGAAGGAGAATCGAGGCGGTGCTCGAGATCGTGGGCGAAGGCCGGAGCCTCGCGGTGGACGCCAACGGAAGATTCGATCTCAAAACCGCCGTCGCCTACGCGGAGGCGCTGGCGCCCTACGATCTGCATTGGTACGAAGAGGCGGGCGACCCGCTCGATTACGCGCTCCAGGCAGAACTCGCCAGGCACTACGAGGAACCCATGGCGACGGGGGAGAACCTCTTCTCCACCCAGGATGCGAGAAACCTGATCCGCTACGGGGGGATGCGCCCGGGCGTGGACATCCTGCAGTTCGACTGCGCGCTGAGCTACGGCCTGGTGGAGTATCTGAGAACGCTGGATATGGCAGCGGAGCACGGCTGGTCGGCCCGCTCGTTCATCCCCCACGGCGGACACCAGCTCTCGCTCAACATCGCGGGGGGTCTGGGCCTGGGAGGAAGCGAGTCCTACCCCGACGTGTTCAAGCCCTTCAACGGCTTCGCCGACAGCGTGGCGGTGGAAGACGGCTACGTCCGCTTTCCCGACCTGCCGGGCCTCGGAATCGAGGACAAGGCGGCGCTCAAGGACGTGCTGAAGGAGTTGTCTGAAACTTGAGCCCGGACATCACCTCTTCACGACACCCGAAGCGCGACCCGGTGCATCGTGTTGTTGAGGTATCCCTTCGGGTTCCAGTCGATGGCGTGGGGCTGCATCACCCCCGCGCTGTCGGTCGCTCGCGCCCAGACCTCGTAGTAGCCGGCTTCCGGGAATCTGATATCGGCGCGGAAGTTTTGCCATGCGCCGCCGTTCACGGGGGCGTCCAGCGCAGCCGGTTTCCAGGTCGCACCGAAGTCATGGGAGAGGTCGACCGAGGCGACCGTCCGGTCTCCCGACCAGGCATGACCGCGCACTTGTGCGGCGCGCCCAGTTGCCGCCCCGTTCGCAGGGTGGGTGATCAGCGATTTGACGGGCATCCGCTCGATGATGACGAAATCCTTCTCATCCACTTTCTGCCCCGGCTCGATCTTGGATCGCGGCACGCGGTAGGAGGTCCCCGTCATCTTGGGACCGTCGTGCACGACGTCCCGGAGGTGGATGCGCCGGAGCCATTTCTGCGAGCACGACCCCGGCCAGCCGGGAACGACGAGCCGAAGCGGCGCCCCGTTCATCGGATGAATCGGGCCGCCATTCTGCCCGAAGGCGATGAGCACGTTATCCGTCATCGCCTTGGCGATCGGCACGCCGCGCGAGATGGGCAGCTTGCCCGGCTGACCGGAGAGGTCCCCGTCTGCGCCGACGTGGGCGGTGTAGACGACACTAGGCCGCACCCCGGCCGCCGCCAGCACGTCCTTGAGCCGCACGCCCGTCCACTTTGAGCAGGCGACCGCCCCGTGGGTCCACTGGGCGCCCTTTACCGGCGGCTTGAAGAAGGCCCGCCCGTTGCCCCCGCATTCGATGACGAGGGCCATCGTGACGACTTCGAACCTCGAGCGAAGCTCGGCGATCGACAAGCTCATGGGGCGCTCCACGAGGCCATCGACGGTGAGGGTCCAGGAATCCGCCGACGCTTCCGGGGGCGGGACACCGTTGTTGCGAATGAAGTGGCGGGATGTCGGGGTGATCGGGTCGTCGAGCAGATGGGGCGGCGTTTCGGCGTTGAGCGGCCGCTCGTTCAGCAGCGTCAGGCCATCTTTGCCGACCAGCACCTTCTCGTCGGCGAAAGCCGCCGGAATGAGCCCCGACGGCATGTTGCGGTGAAACGGGATCGCCACGCCCACCATCGCCGCCATGGCGGCAAGCCCGGCGCCCCGCAGAAAACCGCGCCTATCGAGACAGGATTCTCGTCCGAAAAAGGCGCGGTCCGCCGCCACCGGGTCCTCGGCGAAGAATTCGTGTATATCCAGGGTTTCGGAGGATGTGGATTCCTCATTCGGCATGGCGTCCTCCTCTTGCGGACAACCGCTCAGAGAAAATCACACTGTACTCTAGACGAACTCGGGCATCACCTCTTCGGCGAAGCGTTCGAGCGTCCGCAGGACGAGTTCCTGCGGCATCCCCGGCCACTGCACGCGGAACGCCATGTGGTCGACGCCCAGATCGTCGCGGTGGCGCCTGATGTCCTCGGCCACGTCCTCCGCCGAGCCGATGAGGAACCTGTCGGAGCGCAACTCGTCGAGCGGCATCCTGAGCGTGTCGCTGCTCGGCAGCGCCTCGCTCTGGCCCCACTTCACGTAGACGTCGTATTTCACCGCCAGGTAATCCGCGCATTCGCGAAAGGCGCTCTCCCTGTCCGCGCCGATGAACATCTCCTTGATGACGGGCGTCGCCTCGGGCGCGCCCTTGCCTGCGGCTTCGCGCTCTTCGTGGAACATCTCCATCTGGCGCTTGAGCGTATCGAAGCGCGCATGGGGGTTCAGGAACCACGCCTCTCCCATCCGCGCCGCGCGCTTCACCGCGCCGTCGCCGTTCGCCGCTATCCAGATGGGGGGTCTGGGCCGCTGGATGGGCCGCATGGTGAGCTTGACGTCTTCGAGCTTGACGACCTCGCCCTCATAATCGAGCGTCCCCTCTTCGAGCAGGCGGGTGACGGCTTCGAGTTTCTCCTCGAACGCCTTCACGCGCCAGGGTTTCGTGAGGCCGAACGCGCGGTACTCGGGTTCGCGGTAGCCCAGCCCCACGCCGAGCACGAAGCGGCCCTTCGTCATGGCGTCGAGCGTGGCGACCTGCTCGGCCACGTCCACCGGGTTGTGAAGCGCAAGCAGCAGGATGCCCGTGCCGACCGTCATATCGCCCGCGTGGGCCGCCACCTGGGCGACGCTCGGCCAGGTCTGCATCATCCATACGCCTTCGGTGAGGTAGTGCTGGCCGCACCACACGCTGTGAAAGCCCAAATCCCGGATGAGGCGCACCTGCTCGAGATGCTCCTCCCAGCGCTGTGCGGGGTCGTCCCCCAGGGAGTGCTGGTTCATGACGAACATGCCGAATTTCATATCACCCTCTCGTTTTGTCCTATGAATCCTTCGTTCCGAAATCATCGGCCAGGGCGATCACCTTCTCCGCCGCCTCGACCACGGGATAGTCGATCATGCGCCCGCCGACGGATACGCTCGCCTCCCCGCGCGCCGTCGCCTCCTCGAAGGCGGCGACCACCTCGCGCGCCTTTTCGACCTCCTCTTTCGTCGGCGTGAACGCGTGGTTCACGACTTCCACCTGCCTGGGATGGATGCAGAACTTGCCGAACATGCCGAGCGCGCGGCACCGCACAGCGCTAGCGGCGAGGCCCTCCTGATCGTCCAGCGCTATCCAGACCGTGTCGAGCGGCTTCTCCAGACCCGCGGAGCGCGAGGCCACCGCGATTCGCGAGCGCGGGTAGTCGAAGGTGAACTCATCGCGCGGCCACTCGACGTCCAGATCGTTGGTGTAGTCCCCCGCCCCGAAGGCGAGTTGGAAACGCCGCTCCCCCGTATCGGCGGAGGCGATCGCGAAGGCGTCCTCCACGCCCCTTGCGTTCTCGATAATGGCGAGCAGATGAATGCCACCCGCTTCGCAGCCCGCCGCTCTCTCCGCGTCGCGTATCAGCCGATCGGCCGCCAATATCTGGCCGGGATTCTCCGCCTTGGGCAGGACGATTCCCCTGAGCGCGGGACCCACCACCGCCGCGATGTCCTCAGGCCCGCAGGCGATCGAAAAGCCCGTCACGTCGTCCAGCGGATTCACGCGCACGAAAACATCCGCGCCGTCCTCTTCGGCTATCGTCCTGACCGCCGCTCCGAGCGCATCGCGCGTCGAGTCCTTCTCATCGGCGGGCACGGCGTCTTCCAGGTCCAGCACGACGGCGTCGGCCCCGGCCTTGCCCACCTTAGCGAGCATTCTCTCCCTGTTACCGGGGGCGAACAGAATCGTCCGATAGAGTTTCATGAAAAATCTCCCTCTCGTTCATCGTCTCAGGTGATGTGTTTTTACCCCTGATGGAAGAGATTGCCAAGCTGGGGAGACTTTCGTGGAGAGCGTCCCGGCGCATCAGGATATTTCATCACACTTCGTGATGAAGGCCTTTTATCATTTCGGCCCGCACGGCGGATGGAATATAATCGCGCAAAATCAGTGAAAAAATTTCTGGAGAGTTTCAATGAAACCCGACGAACTGTTGCACCGCCCCATCACGGAGTTGGCCGCCCTCATCCGGGCCGGCGAGGTGAAGCCGAGCGAGGCGCTCGAGGCCCACATCGCCAGAACCCAAGAGATGGACGCCACCATCAACGCCTTCACGAGAACCACCTTCGAACTCGCCCGGGAACAGGCGGAGCGGCTGGATTCCGAACTCGCCGGTGGAAACTACCGGGGTCCGCTCCACGGGATACCCGTCGCGCTCAAGGACCTGTTTGACCTGGAAGGCCACCCCACCACAGCGGGCAGCCGGATTCTGGGGAAAAGCGCGGCGGGCGAAACGGCGGAGTGCGTGCAAAGGCTCGTGGAAGCCGGGGCGGTTATCATCGGAAAGACGAATCTTCAGGAATTCGCACGCGGCGGCACCGGGGCGAACAGCGCGTTCGGCCCGGCGCGAAACCCCTGGAGTCTGGACCACACGCCAGGCGGGAGCAGCAGCGGCTCGGCCGCCTGCGTGGCGGCGGGGATGGCGGCCGCCGCACTCGGCTCGGACACCGGCGGCTCGGTGCGCCTGCCCGCTTCGTTCTGCAATCTGGTGGGCATCCGCTCCACCTACGGCCGGGTGAGCAGGGTGGGGGCCGTGCCGCTGGGACTCAGCTTCGACAACGTGGGGCCCCTCGCCAGAACGGTGGAGGACGCCACCCTCATCCTGGGAGCCATCGCAGGCCCCGACCCCAGGGACCCCACCACGGGAACGAGACCTGCGCCCGATTTCTTGGAAACCGTGAACGAGGGCGTGTGCGGCATGACGCTGGGCGTTCCGACCAACCATTTCTGGCCGGGCGAGGACACAGAAGCAGAGGCCGTCGTTCGCGAGGCCATCGCGCGATTCGAGAAGCTGGGCGCGAGTCTTGTTGAGGTGGAAATCCCCTGGGCACGGCTCGGCCAGGTGGCCTACGCCGCGACGGTGGGGCCGGAGGGCGCGGAATATCACCGGAAATTCCTGGAAAACCACCGGGACGGCTACGTCTCGCCCGGTGCGGATTTTTTTGAATACAGCCTCTTCATTCCGGGCTGGCGCTATGTGCAGGCGCAAAAGGCGAGAACCTTCTTCATCCGTCAGGCGGCGGAGGTCTTCAGGCGCGTGGACGCCGTTCTTACGCCCACCGTCGCGGTCGCGCCCCCCACCATCGCGGATTGCCTCGACGGCATGAAGATGTGGCCGATTGTAAGCGACAACACGGCCGCCTTCAGCACCATCGGCAACCCCGCGCTCCAGGTCCCGTGCGGGTTCACGAAAGCGCGTCTGCCCGTCGGCCTGCAGATTGCGGGGAGATGGGGGGATGAGGCGCGCCTGTTCCGAATCGGCAAGGCGCTGGAAGAGGATAACCCGCTCTGGCGGACGAAGCCGCCCGAAATCGATGAGCAGCCGCCTCCCGAAGCAATTCCGGAAGTCTCCGCCTCACCGTCGCAAGCCGAGTCGACAACCGGGGCCGCCGCCCACGTTCTCGCCATGGCGAAAACCATGGGCTATGCGATTGATTTGGATAAAATTTCACCGGAGAGTCTTGTCCAGGGCGTCTCGAACATGCTCGCGGGACTGGAAAAACTGGACGACCTCGACTTGGGTGACTGCGAGCGCGCCGAGACACTGAACCTTCTGGAGATGAATTTCGACTCGATTCCGCCTCCGTGATAGACGCCTAATCGGGCTTGAGCAGAACCTTCAGGCACTCTCCCGTGCCCGTGACCTCGATGCCCGCCTGCACCTGGGAGAGCGGCAGACGGTGCGTGAAGATGTCGTCAATCGGCAGGTCCGTTCTCAGGAGCATGTCCATCGCCGGTTCGAACTGCACCTGGGGATAGGCCCATGAGCCGCAGATGTCCACGTCCTTGTTGCACACCTGGTGGGGCCTGATCTCCACCCCGCCCGGGTCGCCGTAGTGCCCGACTTCCACGAGCTTCCCGCCCCGGCGGACGACGTCCAGCCCCTCGGCGAAGGCTGCCGGAACGCCCGCCGCCTCGACCACCACGTCGGGCCCCACGCCGTCCGTCCAGGAGAGGATCTGCTCTTTCCTTTCTTCGGGCGTGAGCGCCGCCAGGCTCACCGTCTTCGTGGCGCCGAACTTTTTGGAGAACGCGAGTCTCTCCTCCGTCATGTCCACCGCGATGATCTCGCCCGCCCCCATCGTCTTGAGAGCGGCCACCACCAACAGCCCGATGGGTCCCACGCCCATGACGGCGCACCGAGCGCCCACGCCGAACCCCTCCCCCGCATAGGGGACTCCCGGCGAGAGCGAACGCCCCGCCGCCCTCTGGGCCACGGCCAGTGGTTCGCAGAGCGTGGCCCGCTCGAGCGAGAGACCCTCGGGCAGCTTCAATACGAAGGAATTCCCCTGAATGTACATGTACTCCGAAAACGCCCCGAAAAGGTGCGGCGCCTCGGCGGAGGTGCGGAAACCGAAAACCGTGCGGTTCGGGCACAACTGGGGCCGGTGCGGCGCGTGAATGCAGAACCAGCATTTTCCGCAGGCCTGGCTGCCCGGCGCCACGGTGATCGCGTCGCCCTCCCTGATGGGGCCGCCCACGATCTTCATGTTCGCATTGGCCTGTGGCCCTAATTTCTCTACGATTCCGCTGAACTCATGGCCTGGAATCACCGGCCACGCCAAGTTCAGGTTGCCCCCGTACATGTGCTTGTCCGAACCGCAGACGCCCACGGCGGCCACCCGCATCAACAGGGCGTCGTCCTCAATCTCGGGCATGGGGTATTCGCGCAGGGCGATCTCGCCCGGCTGTAGAATCGTGGCGGCCTGAACGGTGGACATCGAATCCCTCTCCTCGAAGCAATGACATTGAGCGCCGGAAAAAATCGGCGCGAGCCTCTCGGCAAGTTGTGATGCGCACTACTTTAGCGTATCTCTGATTCGCGCCACAATGAACGCAGTGGAAGCGCACCCCGAATCTGTTGAGGAACGTCCATGCCGCTCGAAAAGACGCTCGCCATTTTCGGCTATCCCCTGGGGCATACGCTCTCGCCCGTCATGCACAACGCGGCGGCGCAGGCGCTGGGACTGCCCTACCGCTTCACGGCCTACGAGGTGCATCCGGATCGCTACGAGGAGGCGGTGCGCGGCGCGGGCGCGATGGGCTTTGCGGGCTTTTGCGTCACCATCCCCCACAAGGTGACCACCTTCCGTCTCATGGACGAGTTGAGCGAGGACGCGAGGCTCATGGGCGCGGTGAACATGGTGACCTTCGAGGAGGGCGCCAAACTCAAGGGCCACAACACCGACGGCGCGGGCTGGCTCCGCTCCCTGGAAGAGGAAACTGGCGTCTCCCCACAAGGGAAAAAATGCCTGCTGCTGGGCGCGGGCGGGGCCGCGCGGGCCATCGCCATCAAGCTCGCGCAAACAGGGGCCGCGCACGTCGAGATCAGAAACCGCACGGCGGAGAAGGCGGCGGCGCTTGCGCGCGAGGTAAAATCCCACTTTCAGGATGTCGAAATCGACGGCGGCGGCCTGGAGGCGCTTGAATCCGCCGCCCGGGGGCGGGATATTATCGTCAACACGACGAGCCTGGGGATGACCGGGGACAAGGAAAGAGAGGCGGCATGCCCCCTGCCCGAGGAGTTCATTCCGCCTGAGAGCATCTGCGCCGATGCGGTCTACAACCCGCTCGACACCCCGTTCCTGAAAGCCGCCCGCCGGAGAGGCGCGCGCGCCGTCTCGGGGGTCGGCTGGCTTTTGCATCAGGGGGCCCTGGGCTGGGAGCTTTGGACCGGCACGCAGATGCCTATCGAGCACGTGCGCGATAAGATGCTCGAAGCGCTTCAAAACCGATAGTATCCACTTGAGACAAGGAGCCTGAGAAATTCCATGAGTATGCCGCTTGAGGGGATTCGCGTCCTCGATCTTTCCAGAATACTGGCGGGGCCGTTCTGCACCATGATGCTAGGCGACATGGGGGCGGAGGTCATCAAGGTCGAAAACCCCGTCGGCGGGGACGACACGCGCGGCTGGCCGCCTTTTTACGAGGGAGGCGAGAGCAGCTATTTCCAGTCCGTGAACCGCAACAAGAAAAGCCTCACGTTGAACCTGAAGGCCGAGGAAGGAAAAGAGGTTTTAAGGTCGCTCGTCCAGGAATCGGACGTCCTCATCCAGAACTTCCGGCCCGGCGCTATCGAGCGGCTCGGCTTCGACTGGGATGCCTGCCACGCGCTCAACCCCCGGCTCATCTACGCCAGCGTCTCGGGCTACGGCCAGAGCGGACCCTCCAAGGAGAGGCCCGCCTACGACATCCTCCTGCAGGGCGAAGGGGGCCTCATGAGCATCACGGGCGCCGAAGGAGTCGGGGGCTTCAAGACAGGCATCGCCATCGCCGACCTCACCACCGCCATGTTCGCGACCCAGGGGATCCTGCTGGCCATCATCGCCCGCGAGAAGACGGGGGAGGGTCAATACGTCGACACGGCCATCCAGGACGGACAGGCGGCGCTCATGAGCCACGCCGCGGGAAACTTCTTCGCCACGGGCACACCGCCCGGGCGTCTGGGGAACCGCCACCCGAGCATCGCGCCGTACCGCGATTTTCCCTGCTCGGACGGGGAGCTCATCGTCGCGGCGGCGAACGACTCCCTGTGGCAGCGCTTCGCCCGCGCCATCGGCAGGGCCGATCTGGCGGACGACCCCAAATGGGATACGAACGCGGCGCGCGTCTCGGGGCGCGATGAACTCGAAGCCGAGATCGAGGAGACCATGCGGGTCAAGACCCGCGCAGAGTGGGCCGAAATCGTATCGGACGCGGGCGTGCCCTGCGGGCCGGTGCGGACGATTGAGGAGTTGTGCGCGGATCCGCAGATCCATCACCGGGAGATGGTCGTCGAGATGGAGCACGCGAGGACCGGCGTCCTGAAGGTAATGGGAAACCCCATGAAGCTCTCGGATACGCCCGGCGAGCTCCGCCTGCCCCCTCCCCTGCTGGGTGAGCACACCGAGGAAATCCTCACAGGCCTGCTCGGCAAGTCGGACGGGGAAATCGCCGCGCTGAAAGAAAAGGGCGTCGCCTAGCTTGCATCGTGGAGCGCGCCTTGTCAGACGCGGCCCTCGCCGATAGGATGCGGGAGTCATCGCGGACTTTACTCGATAAAAACGGAGAAACGTCCTGAGAACGGTCACGTATTCATTCAACTTTACCTTGCCCATCACGAACTGGTGCGTGAACCACTGCGGCTATTGCAGCTTCCGCAGCAGCGTTCCCCTCCTGCTCTCCATGGAGGAGTGCAAACGGCTCGCGAAGCAGGCCTACGCGCAGGGCGTGGTCGAGGCGCTCGTCATGACGGGCGAGGGAATCGACAGGCACAAGGGTCTCAAGAACCAATTGAAAGAATGGGGATATGACTCCTACGCGGCCTATACGGCCGAGGTGTGCAAGATGTGTCTCGACGTCGGCCTGCTGCCCCACGCCAACATCGGCACGCTGGAGGAATGGGAATACGAGATACTGAAACCCTACAACGTCTCGATGGGTATGATGATGGAGACCGTCAGCGCAGAAGCCACGCGCATCGCCCACCGAACAGCGCCGACGAAAACGCCCGAGGTCCGGCTCGCCTCCCTCGAGGCGGCAGGCAAGCTCGGGATCGCCTTCACGACGGGAATACTGGTCGGCATCGGGGAATCGCCCGAAGAGCGCGTCGAGACGCTGGAAGCCATCGCCGAGGTGCACGGCCGTTATGGGCACATCCAGGAGATTATCCTGCAACCCCTGAACCCCCAGCCCATGACGCCCATGGCCAGGTGGGCCCGCCCGCCGGATGAGGAGGTCGCGGCGCTGATCCCCGAGGTTCAAAGGCTCATGCCGGGCGTCCACATCCAGGTTCCGCCGAACCTAGTCGACGATCTGCTCGGCCTCATCATGGCGGGGGCGGACGACATCGGGGGCATCGCGCCCGAACCCGATCACATCAACCCGAACCGCCACTGGCCCAAACTGGGGAATCTCGACCAGTCCCTCCATCAGGAAGACATCGCCCTGCGCCTGCGGATGCCGGTGTATGACGAATTCATCGAGGCGGGCTGGTGTCCGCCCGAAACCCTGCCCGCGCTCCGCCGGATGCTGGAGAGGCGAGAAGCGCAGGAATCCCTGCCCGTGGAGATCGCATGAGCGTCCTCTTCGCCCATGAAGTTCTCGACGCCTTCGAGGCGGGGGAGGAAATCCCGCGCGACGGCGCCACCGCCTTGCTCACAGAGGGGGATGCGGAGTTCACCGAGCGTCTTTACGCGACGGCGGACGCGGAGAGAAAAGAGGCCGTCGGCGACGAGGTAAGCTACGTCATCAACGCGAACGTGAACTTCACGAACGTGTGCTATACGGATTGCAAGTACTGCGGCTTCTGGCGAAGGCCGAACGCGCCGGACGCCTACACGCACGACGACGACGTGCTGCGCGAGAAATTCGAGCGCGCAAGGGATTTCGGCGTGCGCGAAATCTGCATGCAGGGGGGGCTGAACCCCCAGATATCGATCGACCGCTACGAGGAAGTTCTCCGGCTCGCGCGCGAAATCATTCCCGGCGTGCACATGCACGCCTATTCGCCCGCGGAAGTCGACCATATCCAGCGAAAAACCCGGCTGCCGCTCGAAGTGGTGCTCACAAGGCTCAAGGAAGCGGGGCTCGGGTCCGTCCCCGGAACGGCCGCCGAGATACTCGTGGAGAGGGTGAAGAAGCTCATCAGTCCGGGAAGAATCCCCGTCGAAAGGTGGTGCGAGATCATCCGGACCGCCCACGCCGTGGGCATCCCGACGACTTCCACCGTCATGTACGGCCACATCGAGAGCAGCGCCGACCTGGCCGAACACATGGATATTCTCCGAAAAATGCAAAAAGACTCGCTCAAGACGAACGGAGAGGGCCGGTTCACGGAGTTCGTTCCCCTGCCCTTCATCCCGTACGACAACAAGATGGGTGAGGAGTTCGGCATCGAGGAGATGGCGGACCTGGAAACTATTTACAGGCTCCACGCCGTCGCCCGGCTCTTCTTTCGGGGGACGATCGCCAACATCCAGGTGGCGTGGCCCAAGATCGGTATCGACGCCGCCCAGAAGGCGCTCTCCCTCGGGGTGAACGACCTGGGCGGAACGCTGATCGAGGAGAACATCTCGCGCGAGTCGGGCTCCGAGTACGGTCAAAGCCTGAGCCCCAGGCAGTTCAACGACGCCATCCTGGGAGCGGGCCGCACTCCCGTTCAGCGCACGACCACCTACGACATCATCCGCGAAGACGACCCGAGATACCGCCATCCCCGCGCGGATGACGAGGCGCTGCTCGGCGCCGGCTTCTCGGGCGGGAAAAAGACGGGCGACTTCATCCCGGAAACCCACCTGGGCGTTTCGAATCCCGAGCGCACCCGCTAACCGGCCGGAGAAAGAATCCTTGAACGAACTTCACCATCACTCCTTCAAAGACATGATGAACGACGTGGTGGACGCGGGCAGTTGCTGCGAGTGCGGAAGCTGCGTCCTCGTCTGCCCGCACAATGTCATCGAATACATCGACGCCAAGCCCAAACAGACGGCCAAGGCGAAGGCCGATTTCGATTTCTGCGGCATCAGCGTGGGGGTGGGCTGCGACGTATGCGCGTCGGTGTGCCCGAGGCTCTGGCCGAGGGAGAATCACCTGAAAGACGCCACCTTCGGTGAGACGAGAAGCGAGACTTACGAGGGCATTTTCGGCGCCTACCAGCACATCTTCATGGCGAGGACCAAGCGCGACGACGTGATGGAGCGCGCCCAGGACGGCGGCATCGTCACGGCGCTGCTCGCATGGGCGCTCGAGGCCGGCGTCATCGACGGGGCGGTGGTTTCCGCGGTCGGGGAAGACGACCCGCCGTGCGACCCGAGTCCCAAGGTCGCCACGACGTATGAGGAGATTCGCGCGAGCGCTGGTAGCTGGTACACCTATTGCCCGAACAACCTCGCACTCGAGGAAGTGAAGGAAAGAGACCTGAAGAAGGTGGGCTTCGTGGGCGTCCCCTGCCAGGTCACGCCCATTCGCAAGATGGAGTTGATCGATCCTGCTTTTCTGGTCTCGCACAAGAAAAGGCCCCAGCACATCGAGAAACAGCGTGGTTTCCTGAGAGGCTTCTCGGAGCGCGTGGCGTTTCAAATCGGTCTGTTCTGCACCGAAGTCTTCACCTTCGACCTCATGACGGAGAAAATCGAAAAAGACCTCGGCATCCCCCTGACCGAAGTGGCAAAGTTCAACGTGAAGGGGGAGGTGCTCGTGCACAAGAAAGACGGGGAACTCGTGACCTTCTCGCTCCAGGAGGCGATGGAGAATTACCAGCGCCCCGAGTGCCAGCATTGCGCGGATTTTTCCGCCGAACTCGCGGACATCGCCTGCGGCGGCGTGGGTACGCGGGGCTGGACCATCGTGGTCCTGCGAACCGAGAAGGGCAAGGAGATCTGGAGCGAATTCGAAAAAGAGGGCCTCGTGGAAATCCGGCCGATACAGGAGAACCGGCGGGCCTGGAACATCCTGCACATTCTGTCGAGAAGGCAGCGCAACCGCGTGCCGACCATGGGGAACAGGAGCGGCACGCCGGAAGGCCTCCCCCAGTACGACCCGTTCGATGGCGCGGGTTTCGCCGCGCAAAGCATGGTCGACAGCCCCAAAACGCCCGAGGAGTTGGAAGAATGCCTCGCCACAGCCTATGGGGATGAGGCGCGCCCAGCCGGCGTACGCGGTTTCCTCGCGGGCCAGCCGATACCTGACGACCCGGGAGATCCGCCCCCCGGGGAGAAGCGCAAACTTCCACCGCCCCCGAGCCCGGACCAGGGCGGCGCGCCGCCGGGCTGGGAGCCTCAAGAGTCATAAGTTGGATACTCCCACTGCAAAAGACGACAAGCCGGCACTCTCCATTTCGCTGGATGAGGCGCTGCGCAAAAGACGCTCCATCCGGCATTTCACGGTGCAACCCGTCCCGATGGAGATACTGAAAACCGCCCTGTCGGCCGCGTATCTGGCCCCCAGCCCGCACGGGACGAGTCCCTGGCGGTTTTGCATCCTCGATTCCCAAGAGGCGAAAGAAACCCTCGCCGCCGAGATGGGCAAAGACTTTCTCCGCGACATGGAGGCGGAGGGCGTTCCCGAAGAAGAGCGGACGCGCAGGTACCAGGGGAGCATTCGTCTGCTCACCGGCGCGCCCGCGCTCATCATGGCGTCTCTCTCTTTCGCTGAACTGGACGTTTACGAAGAACCCGATAAACAGGCCAACGAATGGATGATGGCCGAACACAGCCTGGGGGGCGCTCTCCAGAACCTGATGCTTGCCCTGGCGGCCCAGGGCGTGGGCTCCGTGTGGCGATGTGCTCCCCTGTTCTGTCCCGAAACGGCCCGTAAGGCTCTGGACCTGCCCGCCGACTGGGTTCCCAGGGCGCTCATCGTAGCGGGCTATCCCGCACAGCAGCCCGCACCCAAAGAAACGCCCGAGCCGGTGCTGATCGTCCGATGAGTTTTTCCGGTCCGGTCGTTGCGCTCGCAGGCGGTGTGGGCGGCGCCAAGCTCGCCGTCGGCTTGGCCCATGCGCTGCCCGAGGGTGCGCTCACCGTCGTCGTGAACACCGCGGACGACCTGGTGCTCCACGGCCTGCACATCAGCCCCGACATCGACACCGTGATGTACAATCTCGCGGGCATGTCGAACCCCGAGACTGGCTGGGGCATCGACGGCGATAGAACGAGCGCGCTCGACCTCCTGGGACGCTACGGAGGGCCGACCTGGTTCCGGCTGGGCGATCAGGACCTGGCGACCCACATCCGCCGGACCCAGCGCCTGGCCGAAGGCGCGCGCCTGACGGAGGTGACGCGCGAACTCGCAGCATCCTTGGGAATTAAGGCGAACATATTGCCCATGACGGATTCTTCCATCGCCACCCGTGTGAAGACGCCCGAGGGCGAACTCGAGTTTCAGGATTACTTCGTGGCCAGGGGAACGAGGCCGAGCGTATGCGGGGTGCGCTTTCAGGGGGCGGATGAGGCGCGCGCCACACCGGAAGTCATACGCGCGTTCGATGAGGCCAGCGCAATCGTGTTCTGTCCGTCGAATCCGATCGTGAGCATTGGGCCCATTCTCGCGGTCCCGGACATTCATGAGCGCCTGCGCAGTGCGTCCGCGCCGCGTGTGGGGGTGAGCCCCATCATCGGGGGCGCCGCCTTGAGAGGCCCCGCCGCCGAGATGCTGAAAAGCCTGGGGCATGAGGTATCGGCCTTAGGCGTCGCCCGGATTCTCAAGGACGTGCTCGACGGGTTCGTCGTGGACACCGAGGATGAAGCCCTGGTTTCATCCATCAAGGAGACGGGGCTTCGGAGCATCGCGCTGCCCAGCATCATGTCGGATCTGGATTCCAAGAAAAAACTGGCGCAAGGCGTTTTGGCGTTCGCCTCATCCGTGCAAAAGATGACATAAGAGGTTTCAGGTATACTCGAAACACGTTTTCTCTCTACAACCCCGGGATGGATGATGAGTCTTCTGAACCATTGCGTCGCCCTGATACCCGTTCGCGATTTCAGAACCGGAAACTCGAGGCTCGCGCAGACGCTGGACGAGAACGCCAGAAACCAGTTGGGCCGCTGGATGCTGGAGCGCGTCCTCAAAGCTGTGGGAGCCGCGGAGCGCATCGACGAGATCGCGGTGCTGAGCGATTCCGCTGAAGTCCTGACCCTGGCCGGGGAATACGGCACCGTCGGTTTGCTCCATGGATCAGGCGGGCTCAACAACGATCTGGAAATCGGACGCGCGTGGGCGAGGGGGAGAAACGCCCGCTCCTTGTTCATCGTCCACGGAGACTTGCCGTTTCTGACGAGCGAGGAAGTGAACGCTTTTCTGGAAGACAGCAAACCGCCTGAGAACGCCGGGCTCGACATACGCATCGCCCGCTCGAAGGATGGCGGCACGACCGCGCTTTTCACGCAGCCGGTCGACGCGATTCCCTTCCTGTTCGGGGAGCGGAGCTTCGAGAAGCACCGCGCCGCCACGCGAAAGAAGGGTTGCGAGGCGCAGTCATGTGAATCGTTCGGATTCGCGCACGACATCGACTCGCCCGAGGACCTGGAATTCCTGCTCACCCATGAGAAAGAAGCGCCGGAGTGGCTGGCTTCCGTTCCCATGAGATGAAAAACGTCGAAATCATCCCCGTCACCGGCTTGCTGGAAATCAAAGAGGGCGACGCGCTTGCGACATTGATTCTGGAAGCGATTGAGTCAGCTGGCGCGAAAATCCAGAATCGGGACGTCCTTGTTCTCGCGCAAAAGATCGTCAGCAAGGCCGAGGGCAGGATTTTGGATTTGAAAAGCGTCGAGCCGTCTCAAGAAGCGATCGAGATCGCGAACCGCGACGAGCGCGACCCCAGGCTCGTCGAGGCGGTGCTCAGGGAATCGAACGAGATCGTCGTCGCTTCCGAGCGCGCGCTTATCACAGAGCACCGAACGGGAGCGGTATGCGCCCATGCAGGCATCGATCGCTCAAACGTCGGTGGGGATGAGGATGAGGTGCTGCTGCTGCCCCGCGACGCCGATCTCTCTGCCCGGAAATTTCATGATGAAATCAAGCGCGCAACAGGTATGTTCGTTCCCGTCCTCATCGCCGACACCCAGGGGCGCGCATTCCGCCGGGGCGTCGTCGGCGTGGCGATTGGGTGCGCCGGACTGGAGCCCTTGGTGGACCTCCGGGGCGAGAAAGACCGCAGCGGCCGCACCCTCGAGATCACCATACTCGCGCACGCGGATGAAATCGCGGCGGCGGCGAGCATGGTGATGGGACAGGACAAGCAAGGCGTTCCCGCCGTCTTGATTCGCGGCCTCGAGCATCATGCGGGAGACCGCCCAGCACGCGCGCTCTACCGCACGAAAGAAGAAGATTTGTTTCGCCCATGAATCCACAATTTTTATATAAGGATGCATCCATGGCCATACTTCATTGGAACGACGTTGAGGAAAGGCAACTGAACGACATCATCCGCGGCAGAATCGTCAAGACGGACAACGTGATGGCGTGCCGGATCACGGCGAAGGCCGGAAACCCCATCAAAACCCATACCCACGAGTTCGACCAGATAACGCACATGATCCGGGGAAAACTGAAGTTCCACTCGGGAGACGGGGAGCACCAAGTCGTTCAGCCGGGAGACGTGATGATCTTTCCGGCGGGAACCCCGCACGGAGGGGAAGTCCTCGAAGACGCGGAATACATCGACATGTTCTCGCCGCCGAACCCGGATTTTCAGTGGGATAAATGATACTCCGGCTTGAATCGCTCTCTTAACCGGGGAAACATCCAGCACCTGATAAGAAGAACCGGCCCTCACTGAATCGGGAGGGCCGGCTCTCTAGCTCTTGAATCGTCTGAGATTCGTGCTTTTTCTCCCTGGCTCCCGCCGGCTCATCCGCTCCAGGGCCAGACCGGCTTCGAGCGCCTCCTGGTTGAAGCGAAACTCCTCCCAGGAGCATCGGGCCAGCAGATGCGGGGGGAGGCCATAGGTCTTCGCCTGAAAATGAATGACCGCCAGCAACTCCTTTCTACGCCGCCGGAAAAGTACCGCCTTCCGGCGCGCCCTCCTCGGGGGCAGGGGCCACCGCCTCGTTCTGAAGCGCCGTAACGGCCGTGAAGATGGCGTCGGCGTCCGCCGGGGCGAGTTCATGGATGCTAAGTTCATCGGGCATACAACGCCCCGGTTCTTTTTCCGTCATCGAGCCGCGCTCGGGAACGAAGCAGCGCCTCAGGATGCAGTGCACCCACTCCCCGGTAAGCGCGTATTGCTCCTCCTCGCCCGCAGCGCCGTTAGCGGCCCCTGCGAACAGTTTCGGATACGCCGCCATGTCCAGGAGATTCGGCGCGCGCACGAAACCCTTGAGCCCCGAGGGCAGGGTGATGGGCTTGCGTCCATGGTTTCTATATTCTGATATTTCCACGATTCCTCCCGTTCGTTTTCGCTGAATCGAGATTCACTTGCGGCAATGAAAAAGCCGCTTTCGAGGTGATAACTAGGTGAAGACGATGGCTATCTCGTCATCACCCGCATCGCGGGCCAGGCGGAAGGGGGCGTCGTAGGTCAGCAGACCGTCGCGATCCGAAAAACCCATATCCGCGTACTGGCACTTGGGCGCGGTGATGGTGCAGATGTTCCCGGCTCTGTGGCCGACCTGCACTTTCAGAGGAAGCTTCGCGCCATCTTCCCAATCCTTGAACACGTCGTCGGTGGCTTTGAGTACGGCCTCGGGGTCGAAAGAACCCGAGGGCGCGCGGCCCGTCACCAGGGCGTTGACGTGCCCGCCGGATGCGTTGGCGCTTTGGCGCAGGACCACCTCGTTGTTCATGGCGAAGCGGATGTTCGCCACGTCGAAATGGAAGCCTCCGAACGAAAAGCCGCTCATGAGGATGGGTTCGGGCGTCTGCGCATCGTAGGACGCGCCGTCAAGGAGCGGCGCGTCGCTCACCTCGAAATCGGCCGCTTCGAACTCCCAATCCACCGTGGGCACGCCGTCCAGGGGACAGTTGATGGAAAAACTCCCCATGCAGCCCAGATACATGACCCGCAGACCGTCGATGAACACCGTCAGGCAGATCCTCGTGTAGCTCGATTTATCGGACATTGGCGCATAGGCGACGGAGGTGTCCTCCACGATAGTTTCCTTCATCGCGCACGCCTTGAACAGCAGCCCGTAATCGGGCGCGACGCCCGCTGCGCCTGAACCGCGCAACTCGGTGGTAAAGGAAATCTGTGCGGATCGTTTCCCCGGAATCGAGGGGAATGGCGAGAGGCTCGCATCCTTCACCGCGCGCTCCAGCTGCTCCACGCTGACCTCGTGAGAGAAGTTGCCCGCCCGGAACAGTTCCGAGGCAGCCGCCGGTCGATCCAGCAGGTAGGCCGTGCCGGAAGCGGGCGCCGCGTCCCAGGCGTCGTCCACGGTGAGCGTGTCCGAGGCCGAGTCGAAACCACTCACCTTTCTTCTCTGCCCGACGCCCGCCCCCCGAATCGTGCGCAGCACCGAGCCGTTCCAGAAATCATCATCCTCTGCGAGCGCGGCGTCCACCAAGGTGGAGGCATCTGCGGAATCCGCCACCAGTTCTCGCTCCGCCGTCGCGCCGATGATTTGCCGATCCATCAAAATCGTATCACCCATCCCCTGTTCTCCTCCTTCGGTTTTTTGAGGCGAAGGCGCATCCCCCGCCGGATATTGTTTCCTGATCCCGCATCAATCCCGCCGAATCCGCTCTATCGCCCGGAGCCTGATTTCGGCGTAATGGCAAAGCACGTTTCCAAACGTCCTCAGTTCGATGAGGTCCACCTGCGGCGGCTGAAGGCGCTCCAGGGAGCGAACGCGCGGGGAGCCCGATTCATCGAGGAGGCGGAACGTCCCCTCGTCCCTGAAGCGATCGCAAATCTCCTCGATCAGATCCTGGAATGCCGCCTCGCTGCCCGCCGCGTCCTCGGCGCTCATGATGCCGAACAGCAGGAACGTGTGGGTTCGCCTGCTGATGCCGGCGGGCGTGAAGCCGCCGGACGTATTCGAGCCGAGCGATGCGACCTCCTCCCCAGCTCTCTCGCGCGTCAGCACCCAGCCCCTGATCTGGGCGAGGCCGCCGCCCGTCTGCCACCGGAACAAGTCCAGGTATTTGCCCAGGTCGGCCGACCAGCGCTGATGGCCGTGCACCCGCCCCGACTCCGGTACGCTCGATATTTCCGCTATTATGGCGTCGCCGATTTCCCTGTATCGTGATTTAGCCACCGACTCTCCTCACAATCTCATCAAGCAGTTCACGAATGCGCCCCTCGATTCGGCGCTGGTTTTCTTCGAAGGAGCGCGCGAACATACGGCGTCCCCGCGTCCCGCGCCGGGCGATTGCGCGGGCCACGAGGAAAGCGACGCTCTCGAATTCCCCACTCCTCGACTCCAGATTCCGGACCACCCACCGGTACAGGGGCGAACCCTCCCGCCAGGGCGGCATCGCACCGCCCGGCCGGCGTCCGAATTCCACGTGGTCGGCATAATCGGCTCGCGAGGCGACCACGCCGCGTATCGCGCCTCGCCCCTCGCCCTTGATTTCGGTGAAAATACTGCCCTTGAGGTTTCCGCTCGCCCCGACGGGCGTTCGCACGACTACTTCGCGCCTGAGCATTTCGGTGACCTCGGCCATCGCCTCGCGTGCGAGGCGGAAAACCTCCGCTTCCTCCCGCGCGGTCGGCGGCGCCTCCACCAGGGCTTCAAACGATTCATATCGACGAAGCATTCCGCCTCTTCTCCTAGCGATCCCCGGACGCGCCGTGCGTGAAGTATTCGCCGCGCGCCAGGGAGAGAAGAGCGTCCCAATCGAGAGAAGCACCCGCGGGGTCGGCCACTTCGCCTTCCTTGCGGCCGAGATGAGCCTGATATTTGCGCTCGAGTTCCCGGCCCAGGCGCGTGTATTCAGATGACTTGCTCTGGTAGTCCACCGAATCCGCTGCGAGGGTCGGGTTCGAGGACTGGGCGAAGCGGCGGGCCAGGAGGTGGCAGCCCTCCGCGGCGGCCAGCCAGGCCAGGGCGCTCAGGTCGTTATCGGGAACGCTCGTGCGCGCGTCGTCTGCCGTGTGCTTGATCGTGTAGAACAAGCGAAGCGTCCGGCCCATTTGAGGGACAAAGTACATGAGCCTGAACCTCGCCGCCGGGGTTCCTTTCGCATAGATGATCCAGGCGCTCCTTCGCAGGTAGGAGGGCTTTCTCTCCCCCTGGGGATATTCCACCGCCCGGATGAAGGAGAGGGAATCGTCCCAGTCCTTAGGCAGGGGAAAATCGAACACCTCGCTATCGCCCGCGTAATCGGCGAACGAAACGAGCGGCTTGTCCTTGCTGTAGCGCGCGAGCGCGGCGTTCACCAGGTCAGTGTAATCCGCCTCCTCGACCCCGAACTCCCGGGACAGCGCGCCCGCCTTCAACAAGACCTTCACCTCCTTGATGATCGTCAGCCTGCTGGCCATTTTGTTTCTCCTTTGCCTCGCTCAGCCCACCCGGGCGGACTCAAGTCTTGAGCGTGAGCCTGGCCTCGAACGTGAACGAAGGCTCCTCCCCGTCTACAGACCACGCGAGCCTGAGCCAGGGGCCGATGTTCGCCAGTTTGACGAGGGTTTTTCCGGCCGAGGTGATCTGCGCGGATTTGGTGTGGACGAAAGCCGCTTCATCGGCCGCCGGCCCGGTCTGCACCTCGAAATCGAGCTTGGGCGTGACGCCCGATACCGCCGTCACGTCGATGAACAAGAGCGCCTCGGTGAAGCGGCTCACCTCGAACGCCGTGCTGCCTCCCGCGGCGACGCGGGCCGCGGTAGGAGCGAGAACGATGGTGTGGGTTCGCCTGTCGGACATGGCTTCTCCTTCGACTGGATGAACGCCGCGCCAACTAGGCGGGCGCGCCGCGGTAGAAGCCGCGAAAGTCCAGGACGGCGCCGCCGTAGACGTGTCTGATCTTGTAGCGAATCTTGTCCGCGCTGAATCCGCTGCCCGCGGCGGGGTTGTCCTCGATGAACAGCTCGGGCTCGCGCATGTCGTCCATGAAGCCGATCTCGATGGTGTCTATGAGGGCCGGGTCGGCGATCATGTACCAATCGTTCGCGTCGGCGAGTTCGGGCACCCACAAGGGTTCCACACCCAGGCGGTTGATGACGCTCGGCTGCGTGGAATTCCCGCCCTCGACGACCTTGACGGGCGACTGGGTGACCTCGAACGCCTCTTCAAGCAGTTCCGTGGGGTGGACGAGGTATTTGGGCCGCGCCTGCGCCGCCACCTCGACACCCTCTTCTCCGTAAAACGTCTGCTGGCCCATCGCCTTGATGGCGGCCACGGCGTTATCGTAAGTGAGCTCGTTCTCGGAAGTGTTGTTGTGGTCGGCGTGGAACAGCGCGTCCCCGTCGTAGATGTCCGCGTTGGACGCCAGGAAATCGAACACGAAGCCGTTCAGGGTGCGCTGGGCCGCGCGGGCGAGGCGTTGGGGGATCATGCGAATCGCGCCCATGTCGTCGTTCTGGATCATCTCCCAGGTGAGGTCCTCCACGCCGCCGCGCTTGGAGACGGCGTACGTCACCTCCTCATCCGTCGGAGAGGCGAGCGCCGGATAGGTGGCCTGTTCGGCGACCGTTTGCAGATCGCCGTAGCCGCCCACGCGCACCCGGCGGTTCGTGCGGAAATCCTTGACGGGCGCCACGGCCGAGACGATCTTCTTCCACTGGTGGAACCGATCGTCCCTGAAATCGCGCAGCATGGCGCGGCGGATGGAATCACCGAACGCCTCGCCCCACGTGCTCGTCTGCAAGGAGGCGGAGAGGCGGCGCACGCCGTTCCAGTCCTCGGCGGCGCGGTGGTAGTGGAACGTCTCGGCGAAGAACTGGCGCGGTGTGAGGCGATGGCCCGTAAAATCCTGAAACGCCTCACTCATGAAGCGGTAGGGCCGCTCGCCGCCTACCGCCTCGTCGCGCGAACTCCAAAGCCCGTCGAGAGCCGCCCGCTTGCGGTCCGCCTCGTCCCGCATCACCTCCGCACGCGCGCCGAAACCGCGAAGCGCGCCGCTCGCCGTGAGTTTTTCCAGAGTGGCCGCCTCGACCCGGATCGCCTCCTCGATTTCCTCCTCCGTGAAGCCTCCGTCCCCGAGTTGGGCGCGCATCTTCTCCTGAACGGCTTCGGGCAATGCCGAGGCCGCGAGTTTCTGAGCAAGCGCCCCGCGCGCAGCGGCCCTGGTTTCGGCTCCATCCTCCGCGGGGTCTTCCCCTTTTTTCTTCAGGTCCAGCTCGAGGCCCGCGTCTTCACAGGCCGCGAGGAATTGTTGCGGCGTCCAGGCATCGCCGAGCCTCTTGCCCGATTCGGGCGCCACGCTTTTGAGTTTCTTTCCGAGTTTTTCGAACATCTTCACCTCCGATTGAATGGAATGATTGGCGGCGAGACCCAGAATCCCGCCCCCGAGCTTGCCCTTGTGCACGACGTCGACGGAGTGAACCGCCAGAATCTTTTCGAAATGCAAAACAAGCCCATCGGCCTCCTCGCGGAACTCCGCTTGCGCGAGCACGTCGAAGGAAAAACCGAAAGGCTCATCGAGTCCCCGCGCCAGCGCATCGTGCGCCAGCGCCTGAAACCAGGCTGCTGAGCGCGAAACCGCAAACGTGCTCAAAAGCCCCTCCTCGCCCATGTGGACTTCGCGGTGCCAGCCGACCAGGTTCCTGATGTCGGGACCGCCTGACCCGGTGTGGTTCGCGAACGCCTGCGCGCCCTCGAACAGGGGAGCGGCCTCGCGCAATACGTCGCGGGGCAGAAACCACTCTCCGTCTCCCGAGTAGCCGGGCTGCGCGATCAGCACTTCGAAATCCCAGGCTTCGCCCGGCGTCTCCGCTCCTTTCGCCACCGCGCGAACGAGGTGGCCATGCAGCCTTAAACTATGAGGATCCTCCCGCGCCTCGGCGCGCGCCCAAATGCGGTTCATCCATTTTTTCAAGGGATACTCCTTTCTGGCTGGTCTTTCAGAAATTCGATTTCCGGCGATGCGCCGGAGCCGCCGCCTCCATGAAAGGGGGGCGGGCGCTACGGCGATAATCTAGGGCAAGGAGTCTGGAAACCGGGCCGCGCAAATGCGGGGAAATGCGCATTTGGCCTCTTTTTTTGCGGAATTTTGAATTTGCTAATTGAAAAATTTAAGAAAATGCGGT
>JAPOYD010000083.1 GCA_026706735.1 Nitrospinota bacterium
TGTCGTTTCAGCAGACGGATATCTTGGGGCCTGATCGTCATGGTCTCCTTCTTGTTGTCGAAGATACGGCGAAGCAAAATTTCGAGTGGGGCATCGATGTGGGGGACGAATTAGCCAAGCGGGATGAGTGGGGTTCCGATCTTTGGCCGCCCTTGCTCCGCTCGTGGTCGAACGAACTGACCGAGGATGAGCACCGCAAAGTGCTTTGCCAACTGAGTAGAGGTGAACTGTACCAGGAATACGCTCGTTTAGTTGCCGATGTGCTTTACACGCTCGTAAGGAACGGTGGCGCGCCTTATGCTCCCGGGTTACTCCCAAAAGCCAATGGGATTGCCATGACGTTGTGGGAACATCTCGACCACGATGAATCATCCGACAAGTCTTCTGATTGGCACAATCAAGCCATTGTTCATCCCGGCGGCGTGCTCACTCAGTTCTGGTTGGGGAGTCTTTCTCTGTGGCGAAAAGCGCAAGACCCCAAGCCCGATGCTCTCTATGGTGAGTATCTCGACGCGTTGTCTCGTATCGTTCAAGAGAAATCGTTGGCCGGAAGATTGGGGCGCTCCGTTCTCGGAAGTCAACTTCCCTTTTTGCTAGCAGTCGATGAAAAATGGACAAGGGAAAATTTGCTGCCTTTATTCATGGCAAATGACAATATAAGTGATTATCAGACGGTATGGGATGGTTTTCGGTATGTGTCCCTCAACCCGCCCATGGCCGAGCTTATGAAGGCTCCTTTTCTTGAAGCGGCTTCGCAGATCAAAAGTGATATTTTTGACGGACCTCGACGAGCAAACTTCATCGAAGCCTATACCCTCATGCTAGTATACTATGTCGATGATCCTATCCGGGACTGGATTCCCGCATTCTTTAATAATTCTGATGAAGAGGACCAAAGTCATTTCGCATCACGGATACACGAACTTCTTCGTAGAATGAATGAAGAAAAACAACAGGCATTGTGGAAACGCTGGCTCAAGCGCTATTGGCAAAACCGATTAAAGGGTGTACCAAAGCCGCTCAACACCGGTGAAATCGAGCGCATGCTTAATTGGCTGCCGTATTTGGAGAACGACGTATTTCCCGAAGCAGTCGCCTTGGCAGTTCGTATGCCAAAAAAGCCGATGCAGCTTGGTTTGTCAATTCATAAGATCAACCATTCCGATTTGTGGCGGCGGTATCCAGAGGCGGTTGCGAAGCTGTTGATCCATTTGGGCGGATACAAATCGCCCTCTTATTCGTGGTATAAGGGCAAAGAACTCATCGACAAGCTCATCGAATCCGACATCCCCGAATCTCTCAAAGAAAAGCTGAAAGAGCTTTGCGCAACGCTGGGACTTGGATAAATTCAAGACACGACTTACATTTCGTCCTATCTTGGTTGCCTGAACCACACGGGCGGCTCGCGAGCCGCCCCTACGGGATCGCCCTCTGACGCCACAGGGCGGACACAGGGGTCCGCACCTACAACCCCAGAATAAATCGCTGAAAACCGCATTTCCCCGCAATTGCCGTACTTCCTGAAACCCCGAACTGCGCTATCGTGCGCGCGGCGCGGGGAAACGGTTTCCCGCATCGGTTGGAATTAAAAGAAAAGGTGCGGAGACTTTCTCATGGAATCAGGCGATGGAGTGGGAATGGAGACGGCGAATCTTCCTCTCTCGCCCGGAAATCTCCTGTCATCGGTCGGTCAATTCCTCCATCTTGGGTTGGAATGGATTCTCGCTCCTCCCCAGGGCGTCGCCGTCGCATCCGGGGCAGGCGCGCTCATGGATTCAGGAATGATGAGGAAAATGAAAATAATGATATTTTCGATAAAATTCGATAAATTCACGGGGTTTTTCGATAAATCAGATTCATCGGATATTCCGGGGCGTTTTCATCGGCGATAGAATCCATATAACACATTGAAACTATTTCAGATAACCATTTTGCTAGCAACTGTCGGAATTTGTCTTCCGCCATCCGTAATCAAGCCGAAAGCGGATTCGTTACAACCCGTGCGTATCCCGGGGCGTCCCTGGCGGTAAACGTTGGGTAAACGTTCTGGCGGGCCGTGACAGATTAGGTTTCAGCACCGCCTGGATTCAAATTGAAGCCGAATTCCAGAAGATAAAGGCTGATATTGAAATGCTGTGCATATACCGCTGGGTCTAGAGATACTGCCGGATCTAGATAGAGGCAAAAGCATTGGGCTGGACCAATTACGTTTGGACATAACATTGAACTTCCGCTACTCGTGTGTTGCCATCACGGCTTGGATGAACGGATACACCAACGGTAAGCGATGGGGCGGGCGAAAGATTGACGGGCTGAAAAGCTGATGAGTGGACGCGTCCATCCATCATTTACCAACAGTGGCTCATCTGGATGTTTAGAGTCGCATTTATTCGCTTTCGTATTGATTGGATCTTACAATCAGCAAATCTAAATCGAAATTGGTAATAACAAATATCTGCCTCACAGACCGTAGCGCAGCTTCGCAATCGCGCCGCGTTTCGCGAGTTGGTCCAGTTCATAGTGCCCCGGTATGGCAAGCGAGCGCCAGCGTCCCGCGAGCTGCATCTCGACCAGGGAGGCCCCCGCATTCGCCTGGCTCTGCGCGCTGCCCACCCTCGGGCTGTGCCCGCTGACGCGGCCCTGAACCCTTGCGTCGCGCACGTGGTGGATGATGTGCCGAATGCTCCTTCTCGGCAGGCGCCCCGCCTGCACCCGGCCTGACCTGTGGAAGGCCCGGAACAAGGGCCCTCCGTCAGGGAGGTACCAGAAGCTAAGCCCACCAATGGGCCACACCTTCAACCTTGAGGCGTTACGGAAACAACCTTCCCTTCGTTTTTTCCCGAAGCATGGGTATAATGGCGCTACTCCAAAGGGTTTTCCTTCACGCAGGAGGCACCGTGGGGGTTTTGCGATGGACAGCGCCGGCTTCATCCAAAAACTGACGGACGTGGTGGGGGAGCAATTCATCCACACCGAGCCGGTGGCGCTCAGGACGTATGACTGTGACGCCCTCACGATCTATAAGGGCGTGCCATCGGCCGTCGTTTTGCCCGAGAGCACCGAGGAAGTCCGCCGGATTGTCGAAATCTGCCGCGAGTGCCATGTGCCCCTGATCGCGAGGGGCGCCGGCACGGGCCTCTCGGGAGGCGCGACGCCCCTGCCCGGCGGCGTGCTCGTCGTCTTCACGCGGATGAACAGGATCCTGGAAATCGACTACGAGAACCACCTGGCGCGCGTGCAGACGGGGGTGGTGAACCTCCACCTCACCAAGAAGACGCTGCCGCACGGCTTTCACTACGCGCCCGATCCGTCGAGCCAGGCGGCCTGCACCATCGGCGGCAACGCGGCCGAGAACGCCGGCGGCGCGCATTGCCTCAAATACGGGATGACGACGAACCACGTCCTGGAGATGACGGTCGTCCTGCCATCCGGCGAAGTAGTGCATCTGGGCGCGGACGGGGAGGACGCGCCGGGTCTGGACCTGCGCGGGTTCTTCATCGGCTCGGAGGGCACGTTCGCCATCATCACGGAACTCACCGTGCGGCTCACACCCAATCCCGAGAGCGTGCGCACGATGCTCGCCTGTTTCTCTCAGGTGGGGGATGCGTGCCGGACGGTGAGCGACGTCATTGCGACGGGCGCCGTTCCCGCCGCGATGGAGCTGATGGACCGCTACACCATCGAGGCGGTGGAAACCGTGGTCCAGGCGGGCTATCCCAGGAATGCTGAGGCCGTCTTGCTGATCGAGCTCGACGGCCTGCCGTCATCCATCAAGCCGCTCGAGACCCTCATTCGCGACGTATGCGAAAAAAACAATTGCTCCTCGTTCCGGATCGCACAGACCGAAGAGGAGCGCGAGAACCTGTGGATGGGCCGGAAAAAGGCGTTCGGCGCCTTTGGAGTGATCGCGCCCGCCTACTATTGCCTGGACGGCACGGTCCCCCGCTCGAAGCTGGCGCAGGTGCTCGAGGAGTTTGAAGAGATATCCGCTCGCTATGGTCTGCGCATCACGAACGTGTTTCACGCCGGGGACGGGAGCCTGCACCCGAACGTCCTGTTCGACGACCAGGCGCCCGGGGAGACCGAGCGGGTGATTGAATGCGGGGCCGAGGTGCTCCGCGCGTGCATACGCGCGGGGGGCGTGCTCTCGGGCGAGCACGGCATCGGCCTCGAGAAGATCAGGGAGATGAAGGAGCAGTTCGACGAACCCACCCTCGGGATCATGGAGCGCGTGCGCGATGCCGTCGATCAGGACGGCCTGATGAACCCCGGCAAGATCATGCCCGATGAGGAACACATCTTCCCCCTCGCTTCCGGCGGCGCCCTCGCCCGGATGGGCGGGGGAATGACGAAGTAGAATCCCGTGGCTAACAAACTCGACTCGTTTGCCCGGTCCCTGGAGGCGGATTCAGGCGACGCCGTCTCGTTGTCGGACGGGAGGGTGGCGTCCTTCCGCCTGAGCGGTATGACGCCCTCTGTCGTAGTGAGTCCCGCCGATCACGAAGCTCTTTGCCGCGTTCTCACGCGCGCGAACGAAGCGGGCCTGGCCGTATTCCCCTGGGGAGGAGGCACCGGACGAGGAACGGGGTATGCGCCCTTTCGGTACGACGTGGCGCTCTCTCTGGAGCGCATGTCGAAGGCGGTCGAGTTTTTGAAAGACGACCTGACGGCCGTCGTACAAGCGGGAATGAGCGTCGAGGACCTCAACAGGTTGACGGGGGCAGAGGGCCAGACGGCGGGCCTCGACCCGCCGCATCCGGGAACCTCCACGGTGGGAGGAACGATTATCGCGGATCGTTCGGGTCCCATGCGGGTGCGCTGGGGCAAGGCCCGTGATCGCGTGATGCGCATGAAAGTAGTATTGGCCAATGGTGAAACCCATACCTACGGCGCATTGGTGGTCAAAAACGTCACCGGCTACGACATGAACCGCCTCCTGTCGGGGAGCTGGGGGACGCTGGCCGTCGTCACCGAGTTGGCGATTCGCCTGTACAAGGCGCCGGATCGCATTGAAGCGCGAGCGGCCTCTTTTTCATCCACAGATGCGGCGTTCAAAGCGGCCAGAGCGTTGACAGCCTCGCCCCTCATGCCCGTTTGGGCGGAAGTCGTGGACGCTGCACGCATCGCCGCTCTGGCGCCTGAGTGCGGGGTCGCGCTGCCGGGCCCCGTCAGTCTCGTGGCTTCTTTCGGGGATTTCGAAGAAGGGCTGAACGATCAGCTGGCCCGCTTCGAGGAAATCCTCGCAAAAGAGGGCGGGGACGACATTCTGCGCTTTGATGATAAGCAAACCGCGCGCCTGGGCCGCGCTCTGGCCGATCCGCCGGGAGGGGAGTTCTCGGATTCCGAGGCGCTCGCTTTCAGGGCCTCGGGTCGCCTCGATCAACTCCCCCGTTTCGCGGAGGCTGCGAGGCGCGCCGCCTAGGCGGGGAAATACCGCCTCGCCATCTCGGCGCACGCCGGAAGCGGCGTATTGCGCTGCTGGCTCGCGCCCGAGGATGAGGAGTCCTCACCGATCGAGGCGTGGCGCGTCTTCTCCTCCTTTTGCAGGGAAGGGAGGGATGAAGCGCAAGCCCGTTCGGTTCACCTGCGCCTGGATTCGGGGCCGGACGCGCTGAAAGAGGTGATCCTCTTGTGGGGGGAGGACGCGTTAGAAAACGCAGTGCTCAAGATGATGAGCAACATCAAGAATACATATGACCCGAAAGGAACCTTGAGCCGCGGCCGCTTCGTGAACCGGATATAGAGCGGGAGCACCCAGTGACGACAGGTGAAAAAGCAGATTTTGCGGGGGGGTTCCCCGAATCCGAAAACCCCTTCATCGGCCCGGACGCTCCCGACAGGCGGATGATCCAGCGCTGCATCCATTGCGGGTCCTGCGTGACGAGTTGCCCCACCTTCACGCTGCTCGGCAACGAGATGGATTCCCCGCGCGGGAGAATCTACATCATGCGCCTGGTGGCGGAGGGCGAGATGGCGCCCGACGAGACGGTGATGAAACACCTGGATCGCTGCCTGGATTGCCGCGCCTGCGAGACGGCGTGCCCCTCGGGCGTGCCCTACGGCTCCCTGATAGAGGCGGCGCGCGAGGGACTCGAAAAAATCAGGAAACGCTCCCTCCCGGTGCGGGTTTTCAGAAGATTCCTCTTCCGCTGTCTTTTGCCGAGCAGGACGCTGCTCAGGCTTGCGGGCGCGGCCACCCGTCTGTACCAAGCCACGTTCCTGAAAAGCCTGCTGAGGGGTCTGGGTCTCTTACCTGGAAAACTGGCCGAACTCGAACCCATGATGCCAGAGGCCCCGCCCATATCCTCGATGAGGGCTCTCCCCCCAGAAGTAGCACCCATCGGAGAGCAGAAACACCGCGTCGCCTTCTTCGGCGGGTGCATCCAGTCCATCCTGTTCGGCGACGTGAACCGGGCCGCCGTACGCGCCCTGGCGGCGAACGGGACGCGCGTCGTGTTCCCCGCCGTGCAGACTTGCTGCGGCGCGCTGCAGGCGCACGCCGGGGACAGGGAGGCGGCGAGAATTCTGGCGCGTCAGAACCTGGACGCCATCGACGCCGCAGGGTTCGACGCAGTCGTCCTGGCCGGGGCAGGCTGCGCGGCGATGCTCTATGAATACGGGGACCTGCTCGCTTCGGATCCCGTCTACGCGAGCCGCGCCGCGGCGTTCAGCGATAAGGCAATGGACGTCACGGTGTTTCTCGCGAGAATCGGCGTGAGGGAGGCGCATCACCCCGAGCCCCGAAAAATCGCCTATCACCACCCGTGCCATCTGTTTCACGCGCTTAAGGTCCGCAGCGAGCCGATCGAGGTTCTCACTGCGATCCGGAACCTCGATATCGTGCCCCTCGAGGAGAGCGATTGGTGCTGCGGCTCGGCAGGCAGCTACAACCTCACACATACGGAGATTTCCATGGGGCTTCTCGACAGGAAAATGGGGCACGTGAAAGACTCCGAAGTGCCCGTGGTCTGCACGGGCAACCCCGGTTGCCAGATTCAGATCGCGTTTGGCGCCCGCGAGCGGGGCATGGACCTTCGGGTGGTGCATCCCGTCGTCCTGCTCGACGAGGCGTATGAAGCGGAAGGCGTGTATCGAGGCGCGACGCTTCCATGAACTGATAAGCGGAGAGGGGCACGGCCCTTGGGAGGGCTTGGAGCAAGCTGCCATGCTCCTCGTATTCAACAGTTTCTCCTTAACTGTCATGTCCAAGTTGAGCGGATATTGATCGCCGTTTTCCAGCTGCGCTTCCGGCCTCCCCGACCTAGGTTGAAGTACGGTCGGCAGTCCAGAGGGGGAGTTCGAGCGACTGGCTTCCCTCTCAATTGCCCGGATGCGAACCGATTGCCAGAAACGCTTGGAAATCCCCGCCTTCGAGGGGAGAACAAGACCACACTGCTGTGCAACTGGCGGATAGCAAACCGGCCCGGCGAGAGGGTCCACGTTTAAGAGAGCGTCGAGTCCGCCTGTGGCTAGTCCACCCGAGTCATGTAGAATGGTGAGTAATGCGCTCCGGTTTCAGGATTTCCGCCGCGCAGACAATCTTTACCGTCCTCCACTTGGCTTTGTGTTCCAGTTAGGCGCAAACTGGGGCGCGAAGTGCATCAGGTTCCCGTAAAATAAATTCTGGATTGGAAATCGCTAATAGATACTGAACGGAAAATACCGTGCGTTAATCTTCTCGTAGATACCTTCAGCGAGAATCGCTTTGATCGCCATGTTCAGACGGCAGAGCAGCGCCCCATCCTCCTTGCGCACGGCGATGCCGACCCCCTCGTCGAGGTGATACCCTTCGCCCACGAACGCGAAGCGCGCGCCTTTCGGGCTCCGGAGCCAGTTCCAGAAACCGAGCCCATCGCCGAATACCGCATCCACCTCGCCCTTCACGAGCGCCCGCAAGAGTGCTTCCTGTCCCCTGAACAGCCTGGTGGTGGCAACACCCGATATGTTGTCTTCCAGCCAGTCCGAAGCGATCGTTGCGCGCGCCACGCCGATTGTTCGTCCCGCCGGGGCGGAAGGATCGAAGCCCGCGCCCTTGCGCGCCACGAACCGCACGGCGTTGCTGTAGTATTTGTCGGTGAACGCGACCAGGCGCCAGCGCTTCTCGGTGATCAACATGCTAGACACGATGGCGTCGTACTTCCCGGCCCGCAAGCCGGGTATCAGCCCCTCCCAGTCCTGCCGGACGAACGCGCATACGGTTTTCATCTTCGCGCACAGCGCCAGGGCAATATCGATGTCGAAACCCTTGAGAACGCCCACATCATCGATGTAGCTGAAAGGAGGATAACCGGCGTCTACGCCGATACGGAGCTTCACCGCCGCTGCGTCGGCGATGAGTGCCGGGCCAAGTGAGAGAAGAGCAAATAAAAGTGTCGTAACCAGTGTCTTCATGAATGCTCCATATTCGTATTCAATACAGACTAAACAAATTCTCCTGCGAGCGGGAGAATGCCTTTATAGCTATTCTTTCGGGAGGAAATCTGGTCACATGAACTATTCTCGTTTCTATCACAGGCACCATTATCGTGCGACCAGATAGAAGCAAACTGCATTTCGGATCGTCACTCCCGCATTCGACGCGCTTGGCCAACATCCAGGGGCTATGGCGGTCTTCACGATGACGACCCAGTTCTTCACGTCTCCGAATCGACGTGGCAGGATCCGGCTGTAGTTCAGGCGGCAGAACGTCTCTCTAAATTTCGGCTGGCTATAAACATCTTTGCGCGAGCGCAGACGTTCGTGAAAACGAATCTCCATTTCAGAGTGCTGACATGGAGTGACAACATCCATGCGGACGATGCTTGGCGAACCACCAAAGCAAAAGTGCTCCATGCCGGGGATACGCATGGATACGACTTCGGGATAAGAGGGAGATTATTTCACGGTATCGCCATATTTCCGCTTGACAACTCGGGATCAATTCTTCTAATTTCTAGCGACGTTATTTATGAAAAGATGAGCATCCGCCCGCAGGGAAATGCAAGGCAGCATAATTGTCATGCAAATCATTAAAGTTCATCTAATTTATCATATATTCATAACCTGCTGTTTTTACGATTGTGATATGAGATGCTGAATCCCAACATCAATGTTTTTAACACCAAGAGTTTGCTCTTGTTCTTCGGCTCCGGCATGATGGAGGAGGCCTCAAGCCTCAAGCCTCAAGCCTCAAGCCTCAAGCCTCAAGCCTCAAGCCTCAAGCCTCAAGCCTCAAGCCTCAAGCCTCAAGCCTCA
>JAPOYD010000019.1 GCA_026706735.1 Nitrospinota bacterium
CAATCTTATCCACAGGTTATCCAGATGGGAAAAAACGAATTGCCCCATAAAAAGCAATCAGTTACGGGGAATCTATATATAGTATGGCGATGAATTGTGAATACAATATCTTGGGATGAGAAAAAACGGTTTTCAGGTTATTTCTTGGCCTGAGTTTGCTTGTTCAAGGCATCGATTCGGTATCCGCACACATCCACAAGCGCGTGATACGCCCAGATTGCGGATACCTGGTCGTACCGGCCAACCAAGGGGAATCCCCCGTTATCCGTCTCTCAGGTAGTCATCGGTCCCGTCGACCCAGTCTTCGCGGATGGGGCTGAATATGTCGTAGTCTATCGCCGTCTCATCGCCCACGACTTCCACGGAGTGGGGGACGTGCGGGGGAATGAGGAGCGTCTCTCCCGGCCCGATTTCCACGGTCTCATCGTCGATGAAGAAGCGGAGTCTTCCCTGGAGAACGTGGGATATCTGCTCGTGCTCGTGGCTGTGCATGGGCACCACGCACCCGGGTTTGAGCTTGAGCCAGCAAAGCATCTCCTTTTCGCCCACCACCATCTTTCTCGATAAAGTGTCGTTCAAGGTTTCTTCGGGCATTTCGTCCCAACTGTATTTTTGGGCGCGCATGGTTCATCTCCTTGAGGTCGGGTGTTGGTTCGCTTCAGGAAGGCGGCGAAACCCGCCGGCGCTTTTACTGCTTGTACTCGGGGAGCGTCCTGCTGAAGCCCTCCCGCATGACCCTGCCTTTCTTGAGCACGTAATAACCCTCGCCGTAGCGGATGACGCTGGTGAGAGGGGGAATCCGGCATTCTTTCGAGATGACCAGGTTTTCCTGTGATTCTTCGCGGGGGAGATAGCGCTCCGCGTCTTCATCGGACAGCTGGATATCGCGGTTGCATTCGCCGGCCGCCTTTTCGAATTCGCCTTGCAGCTTTATGGTCTTGCATTCACAAGAAATCGCGTTGCTCATTGAGAGTCTCCTGCGCTCATCGAGAGTCTTCTGAAAAAGTGGGCCTATGCTAAAAAGCGGGCTTCGGTGTGTCAAGACCGCCGGTGGCGAAAAACGTGAAGCGAATCAGCGGGATGAGTCGGCAGGGGTCCGATTCGGTTTGAAATGTCTCTCCCGCGGGAGTATAAATGGTCGGGTTTTGGAACTCGTCGTTCCAGGCTTTTTTTGCTTCATTCATTTCAGGAGGGCGCATTGATGCCACGTATGACGGACAAGATGATCGACTCGGGCGATCCCTTCCCGAGCCTCGAGGTGGACCAGGTGCGGGGAGGCAGAATCTCCCTGCCCGGCGACCTCGCGGGGGATTGGGGAGTGGTACTGCTCTACCGCGGACACTGGTGACCGTACTGCAAGCAGCAGCTGACAGCCTTCGACAGGGCGGCGAAGCTCAAAGAAGAAGGCGTCAGGGTTGTTGCAGCCTCCGTGGACACGGAGGAGAACGCGAAGGGAACGATCGAGGAATGCGGAATCAGCTTCCCCGTGGGTTATGGCCTGGACAACAAGCATATTTCCGAGCTCACCGGTTGTTTCTATGAGGAAAAACGCCAGATCATCCACAGCACGGGCTATGTCCTGAAGCCCGATGGAACGGTGGCCGTCGCCGTCTACAGCACGGGCCCCATCGGCCGCCTCGTGTGGCAGGACGTGGTGGGCCTGGTTCAGTTCCAGAAGAAGATGATGGCCTCCCAGGGCTAGCGCGCTTCTTTTTCACACCCCCTCGGCCGTCGGGTTCGAGGGGGTGTTTCTTTTTGCGCGTAATTCGCCTCATTGGTTTTCATGGCCGCACAGGAGATGTAACATCGGGGGCACATGAAACAGCCGCATTCATAAACGTGAACCGGATTGGAGCGCATCATGCCGAAAGTGAACCAGTTCCTTCTCGACACCGGGGATGATTTCCCGAGTCTCGAAATCTACCGGACGGGCGGCGGAAAAATTTCCCTGCCCGATGACTTGCTGGGTTCGTGGGGCGTCGTCCTGTTCTACCGCAGCCATTGGTGACCCTACTGCATCGCCCAGATGGCGGGATTCTCCCGGGCGGGAGAAAGACTCGAAGCAGAGGGCATCAAGGTCGTGGCGGCGTCCACCGACCCCGAAGAGGAGGCGTCGCAGTCCATCGAAGCCGGCAAGGTGAATTTTCCGGTCGGGCACAGCCTGGACCCCGCTCACATCTCGGAGGCGACGGGCGCTTTCTATTCACCCGAGGCGGGCGAGAAACCGAGGCCCTTCCTCCATGCCACCAACTTTCTGCTCTCACCGGACGGCAAGGTGAACATATCGCTCTACAGTTCGGGTCCGCTGGGGCGTCTCGTCTGGCAGGACGTCATCCAGGCCGTGCAGTTCAGAAAGAAACGGATGCAGGACGCCCAGGCGCAGCAGTAGAAAAAAAGCCGGTGGGACGCCCCGCCGGCTTTTCTCGTTCCGTTTGCTAGTTCTTGAGACGTTCCGTTACCTCGTCGGCATCTGCCGCCTTGTTGTAGTCCTGATCCAGCGTGCCGTCGCCCGCCGGGCTTTTCACCGCGAAGAATTTCGCGGGGCCTTCGGTAATGTGGATGCCGTGGCGCGTGTTTCTGGGGATGTGCACCAGATCGCCTGCGCCGATTTCGCGCACCTCCTCGCCGCAGATTATGTTCATCCTGCCCTCGAGCATCAGGATGTACTGCTCCTCGTTGGGATGAAAGTGCGGGGGCGGACCGTCTCCCTGCGGATAAATCACCCAGCCCACCTTCATCAACTCGCCCGCTGTCGCGTGGCTCACGGCGGGACCTACTTTCGATGAGCCCTGGGGAAGGTCTTCCATTCTGTAAAACGGCATTCAGAATCTCCTTGGTCTTGGAAGTAGTCCTATAACGTGGATTCGAGTTTCTCCCGCGCCGCTTCGGCGTCTTCGGCCTTGTTGTAGTCCTGGTACAAGTCCCCGTCTCCAGAGGGGCTCTTCACGGTGAAAAAGGCGAACGGCCCCTTGGTGATGCGAAGGCCGTGGCGCTCGTTGCGGCGGATGTGCACCAGGTCGCCCGGGCCGACGAGGCGGGTCTCATCTCCGAGGATCACGTTCGCCTCCCCCTCCATCACCAGGAGGAACTGCTCCTCGTTCGGATGGTAATGAGGCGGCGGGCCGCCGTCCGCGGGATAGGTGATCATCCCGGCTTTCATGAGTTCCCCGGCGACGCTCTGTGTTTGGCCTTTTCCCATGTCGACATACTGCGTTTCCATCTCGGATATACGGTAAAACGGCAATGCTGTGCTCCTTTCCTTTAGTCGAGCCGCGCGACCACGCGCGCGGGCGCGCCCTCGATTCGGTAGAGTTTCATCGGGAATGCGAACATCTCGAATTCCGTTTCTTCAAAAGTTTCCAGGTTGATGACGTGCTCGATGAGCGGAACGCCCCGCCCCAGCACGGCGCGGTGGCCGGGGGAATCCCCGTGGTGGGCGACGAAGTCGGCCGTCATGCCCGGGTCGATGGCGTGGTCCATGCAAAGGGCCTTCATGCCGCAATCGCACAGGAAGTGGCACGCCTCCGTGTCCAGGTAAGGGTTGGTGGCGAAGTAATCGGGCGTGAAAAGCTTCTCCTTCGCCCAGCCCGTCCACGTGACGACGATGGCCCCGTCCAGGCGCCCGGGCTCGAGGCCGGGGCTTGCTTCGATCATCTCCCGGGTGATGGGGCCCGCCTCCTGCGCGGTTTCCCTCAAGTCGATCTTCACGGCGCGGCCGCAGAAGGTCTCGAGCGGCATCTCGTCGATGTTGGCGCCGTCGGGAAAGAAATGGCTGGGCGCGTCCAGGTGCGTTCCCTGGTGGATCGCCATCCGGACCGCGCTGTTCTGGCGGCCGTGCGTGGGATGTTCGTGAAACTGCCAGTATTCCACCGGGGGAAACGTCGGAACCTCGCAAAGGTCGGGATGTCCCAGGGGGGCTGTAAGATCAATCAATCGGCTCATGGTTTTCCTCCGTGGATGTGGTGACCAGAAGCTGGTGCTTTCTGAAGAATTCATGGATGAGGGCGAGCGCCGCCTCCGGCCTGTCCAGTTGCGCGTAGCGGCCGGCCCCCTCGATGAGGATGGACTCGCAGCGGGGAATCCCCGCCGAGAGGGTTTGCGCGTCCTCGTGGTATTCGGGGTCTTCCTCGCCGGTGAGGGCGAGCGCGGGGCAGGCGACTTCGCCGAGGCGCTCCGTGAGGTCGGGCGCCAAAAGCTCCGCGTATCCCGCAGAGGCGTATCCCGAAGGGTCGCCCCGCATGAACAGGCGGTGATGCTCCGCGCGCTCCCTTGGGGTCATGCCCCTGGGTTCCCTGCCCTCGCTTTTCCTGTTCCGGTAGGCCTCGTGCATCTCTCCCGCCTCGGCCAGGTGGATGCGCTCGGCCACCCCCCTGCGCACGCTCTTGGCGGCGGGCGCCGCTCCCGACGCGATGAGGATGAGCGCGCCCGGCAGGCGGGGCTGTTCGATGGCGAGCAGAAGCGCCGCCCTCGCGCCCAGGCCGTGCCCGATGAGGACGGGCCGGTTCAGCCCCAGGCGCGCAATGATGCCCCCGATATCGCCCGCCATATCCCCGAGCGCGTATTTTCCCCTGGGACTCGAGGACCGCCCGTGCCCCCTCGGCTCCATAGCGACCACGCGGTGCATGCTCGTGAGGGTGGGGACGATCTTGCGCCAGATCCAGCCCGTGTCTCCCAGTCCCGGAATGCAGAGGATCGGCGTACCCTCTCCTGCGGCTTCATAGCAGATGATGACGGGATCGTCCGCCCCCGCGCGGCTCAGGTTCAGGTATCTGGCCGTGCGGGAGGACTCGCCTGCGACGCGGACCATGCCTAGAGCGCAGCCAGTTCTTCAATCAGCCCGTGCAGGCGTGAGGATACGGCCTCGAAGTATTGCGCCCCGTTTTCTGCCGTCGCAGCGCTCGGGATTCCCGCTACGCCCGAGGGTGCGCGGTGCCTGTTGAAATCCACGGGGCGGAAGAGCATGCCGCGGTGGTGCATGTCCTTCGTCCCCAGGGGATGGGGGTTCTCGTTGACTTGATCCACCGCCTCGTCCATGTTCACCAGGTCGGGGCGCAGGTGGAGCATCATGGCCGTTTCGAACTCTCCGCTGTGGGCCATGCCGCCGACCGGTGTTTTTCTGATCTTGGCTGCGATTTCGTTTCCCAGGTGAAAGTAGGTGATCATCCAGACGGTGAGTTCGATGTCGTAGCCGATGTCGTTCAGCGTGGCCTGGAGCGGCTGCACGTTGCCGCCATGGCCGTTCACGACGAATATCTTCTTGTAGCCGTGATGGGCCACGGAGCGGATGATGTCCTTGATGAGGGCGACGTAGGTTTCGAGCCTGAGCGAGATGGTTCCAGGATACTCGAAATGATGGTGCGACGTGCCCGTCCACATGGTGGGCGTCAGGAGCACGTTGTCCAGGCCTTCCACCGCCTTCCGGCAGACGCTCGTGCAAAGCAGCGTATCCACCACGACGGGGCTGTGCGGCCCGTGCTGTTCCATCGATGCGAAGGGGATGACGACCACGGCCCCGTTCTGGGCCATTTCCTTGTGCTGCGGCCAGCTTAGTTCTTCCCAAAGCATAGGGGCTTCCTTCAAAATAGTGTGAGTGACGGGTAAGGCCCCAAGCCTCTCAGGTTTTTTCGCCTTGGGCAAGAGCGGCGCGCTAAGTAAGGGAAACACTTTCACCGCTTGCCAGCGGTTTCGATTCGTGGTCTTTTAGGGGCCTTGAAAAACCCGATGGGGGAATGAACGTGTATTCAGTAGATCAGATAAACGAAGATGAGCGCTGGATGGAAGAAGCGCTGGCGCTGGCCAGAATGGCCGAAGAGGCGGGCGACGTGCCCGTGGGCGCGCTGGTGGTGCGCGAGGGCCGGGTGCTGGGCCGTGGCTTCAACAGGCGCGAGGCCGCCTGCGACCCCACCGCGCACGCCGAAGTCCTGGCGCTCAGGGAAGCCGCCGAGACCGACGGCATCTGGCGGCTCGACGGCGCGACCCTCTACGTCACGCTCGAGCCGTGCCCCATGTGCGCAGGTGCGGTCGTCAACTCGCGGATCGCGCGGCTCGTCTTCGGGGCCAAGGACCCCAAGGGCGGGGCCTGCGGCTCTTTGTTCGACATTCCCTCGGACCCGCGCGTGAACCACCGCGTGCCGATCACCTCGGGCGTATTGGCCGGGGAGAGCGCCGCGATGCTGCGCGCCTTTTTCGAGGAGCGCCGACGCATCGCCCGCGAGGCGAGGCAGGCCGCGCGCTGAACGACAGATACCTGTCCGGAGAGGTGGCCGAGTCCGGTTTAAGGCGGCAGACTCGAAATCTGTTGTGCAGGCAACTGCACCGGGGGTTCGAATCCCTCCCTCTCCGCCAAATTGATTCTTCCAGCTTGGCTTACGAACGATAATATCTTGTATCATATTGATAATATTATAGATATTAGTTTTTCTTGTTTTGTTCTAAATCTGCCATTTGAAACTTGTAATCAAAGCGAAAGCGGATTCATTATAATTCCCGCGCCTTCCTGCGAGTCCCTGTCGGGGAACATGGCATGGTCTTCTCCGAAGCCCGACCCTGAAGGACTTGCCTGGCATTGTGCCCCGAAGCTCCGCAACGTTGGTTCAGGAGCCGCCGATGCGTACTCCATGACGATGCCTGACTCGCGACTTTGGCGCAGCCTGCAACAACATCGATGCTCTTTTTAGCGAGAGTCCGCAGAGTAGCTTACGCTCGGTGCGATCGAAGTCGCCGGAGAGAAGGCAACCAATGGCGGGGTTGCCCGTGTCCCAGGCTGTATCGGCCTTGTGATGAATGCAAAACCCGCCATGCACATCCCGACTCGGAGTTGAGGATAAACGCAGGTCGATGAGTTCGTACTCTGGTGTTGCGAAGAAGTTCCCAGCCATCACTATTTTGCGTGTCGCACGGCCCAAGCCCAGGGAGGAGAGTTCATTCAGGCTAATGAGGAAGACAATTGCGATCCCCGATCCTGCGCATGGCGGCGTCAACCGCTTGTTCCGGATTCCCGTTATTATCGATGACCGCCCGTATAGAGACGGTGAGAGGTTTCCAACGGCGGTGAAGCCTTTGTAATTTGTTGAAAGTATTGCGGGTATTTGTATTTTGCGAATCAAGTTTGGGATTCGCTTTCTGTAAGAAGTAATCAAACAGGAAGCGGGCAAATTATAACTCATGCGCATCCTTGTGAGAGCCTGTCGTGATAAGCACTCAGTCGTGGGGTGATGGCGGTCAAGAAAACACCAGCCTAAACTGATTACGCAGCACCGTACTCCCAACTGCCTCCAGTGCCAGGCAGAATATGCTTATCCAGCAAGGAGCGGTACGCCGCGGTGCGGGCAGGCTTTAAGTGTGGGCTCACGTGTACGCGCATGAAGCGCTCGGCCAAGTCAGATAGTGTAAGTTCGCCCTAAGGCGGTGCAGATACGGGATCCTCGCCCCGCTTGATTCGGTCCATGACAAGAACGGCGCGTTTCCTCTCCTCATCGACCGGGAGTTCCCCGTGCCGGCCCAAGGTCACGCGCCTGGGAGCCCAGGGCTTGTGGCCCGCCTGAATGAAACCTTCCTCGCGTCGGAGTTCGTGGACGGCTACGAAATCCTGATAAAGGCAAGATCACCAATACCCAGGACGAGTTCGCCTTCCTGAAAGCCGCCATAAATTGATTCGCCTCTTACGTTGGGGTTTTCTCGACAAAAAAACGTAAGTTTTACTTATCTGAACCAACTTGATAAAAAATTGCAATAAACACAAAATCTGGATAGCGCGATGAAACGCCAGTGTTTTCGTACGGGTGTCTGACGAGTTTTTTATCGCCAATAGGGATGGCGTCCATCTCCTATTTCGAGTTCTCTGATATCAAGACGCATCTCTGACGGCGTGAGCCATCGAAACACTGATGGAATTTTCTGATTCCCCATATAGAGATCCGCGGCTCACTTAAGGCCGCTATACGCTAGGCATTTGTTCTGCTGATTCATCGTGAGGGGAGGATTCCAAGTTGTTGCGAATCGGGATCGACATCGGCGGGACTTTTACCGATCTGGCCTTTTTCGATGAGGATACGGGTGAAGCTTACGTCGGCAAGGTTCTCACGACGCCCGCGGATCCTTCAATTGGGGCGATGGAGGGTTTGAAAAAGGAATTATCGACCGGAAAGCTAGCCGAAAAAGGTGTGCGGCATCTTGTGCACGGGACGACTCTCGTGGCCAACGCCATAATTGAGCGCAAGGGCGCCAAGACGGCGCTCATCACGACAAAAGGGTTTGAAAGTATCCTGGAAATGAGGCGCGAACTCAGGTACGACCTCTACGACTTGTTTTCCGAAATGCCGGCTCCGCTGGTATCCGGCTCCTATCGAAAAGGGGTGAACGAAAGGATTGCAGCGGACGGCTCGGTAGTCACCCCCTTAGCCCTTGATGAGGCCGCATCCCTCCTCACGCAACTCGAGGCGGAAAGCGTCGAGGCCATTGCCGTTTCGCTTCTCCATTCATTCTCCAACCCTTCCCATGAACGAAGTTTGAAGGCTTTGATCGAGGAAGTTGCCCCTGACCTTTTCGTTTCGATCTCATCTGACGTGAATCCCGAGATCAGAGAATTCGAGCGCACTTCAACGACCGTGGCAAATGTTTTCGTCAAGCCGATCATGAAGCAATACCTCTTGAGGTTTCAGGAGGATCTCGCTCGCTTGGGGTTGGAGGATCTCCTGTTCGTGATGCTCTCGAGCGGCGGTGTGGCGACCTGCCGCGTCGCCGAGGAATATCCGATTCGTGTCATAGAATCCGGCCCCGCCGCAGGGGCCATCGCGGCGGCATGGTGGGGCAAGCTTCTTTCGAAAGAAAACCTCATCTCCTTTGATATGGGAGGTACTACGGCAAAGGCTTGCTTTATTCACGACTCCAAACCGCTTATCACGAATGCCGCTGAGGTGGCGAGAATCTACCGATTGAAGAAGGGTAGTGGAATAGCGCTGCGGGTTCCTGGAATCGATCTAATCGAAATCGGCGCGGGGGGCGGGAGCATCGCTTCGGTGGACAAGATGGGCCTTTTGAAGGTGGGTCCCGAGAGCGCAGGGGCCGACCCCGGCCCCGCCTGCTACGGCAGGGGCGGGGAGGGGCACACCGTTACCGACGCCGATCTCGCGCTGGGAT
>JAPOYD010000189.1 GCA_026706735.1 Nitrospinota bacterium
GCTGCAAGGGCCGCCACACCGATGATGCAGGTGATCGATACCCAGAGCGTCTCACCGAGCGGACCGATGAACAGCATGGACGGATTATATACGAACGCGAAGGGAATAAGAAATCCCGCCAAAGATAGCTGGAACGCCTTCCAGCCCGTGGCGGTCAAATCCGATTCGGCCACGCCCGAGGCGACGTAGGCCGACAGGGCCACCGGCGGCGTGAGCATCGAGAGAATGGCGAAATAATAAATGAACATGTGCGCCGCCAGAACGGGAAGCCCGAGCTTGAAGAGCGCGGGTCCCAGAAGCGTGCCCGCCATGATGTAGGCGGCGGCCGTGGGCATGCCCATCCCCATGATGACGCAGCCGATGAGCGTGAGACCAAGCGCGGGCAGGATCATGCCGCCCGAGATGTTGACGATGAGGCCGGAAAACTTGAGGCCGATGCCCGTATCGTCCACGACGCCGACCACGACGCCCGCAATTGCGCAGGGAATCGCGACGGGAACCGTCATGCGCCCGGCCTTTTCGAGCGCTTCGATTATTTTCTCGGGCCCCATGCGGGTCGCGCTACGAACCCAGCTGAGCACCACCACGCCGATGGCCGCCGAAGTGGCCGACCACATCAAAGTGAAACCCGCAATCATGTAGCCCAGGAGCAGGATGATCGGAAAGAGCAGGAGGCCACGCTCCAGAAGAATGCTCCTGAGCTCCGGCATCTCTTCTTTGCTCAATCCTTTGAGATTCAGCTTCTTCGCCTCGAGATCGACCATGAAGAAAACAGAGACGTAATAGATGATGGCCGGTATGGCCGCCGCACCCGCCACCCTCAAGTACGGGGTGCCCGTCATGTCGGCCAGGATGAAGGCTCCCGCACCCATGATGGGCGGCATGAGCTGCCCGCCAGTAGAAGCCACCGCCTCCACTGCGCCCGCGTAATGGGGGGCGAAGCCCAGGCGCTTCATCAGCGGGATGGTGAAGATGCCGGTTCCCACGACGTTCGCCGTAGCACTTCCGCTGATGGTTCCCATAAGGCTGCTGCTCACGATCGCCGCCTTGGCCGGACCGCCTCTGAACGAACCCGTGAGCCGGATGGCCAGATCGATGAACATGCGCCCGCCGCCCGAGACTTCGAGCGCCGCCGAGAAGAGCACGAAATAGAACACCACCTCCGCGCTCACGCCGAGCGGAACGCCGAGCAGGCCCTCGACGCCCAGGATCTGGAACTCGATGAACTCGGTCAACAGGATGAAGCGGTGCCCCAGGGCGCCCGGAATCAGGTGGCCCAGAAAGTTATAGGCAAGCGCCACGACGGCCACCGAGGTGACGCCCCAGCCGAGATAACGCCGCGACGCCTCGACAGTCAGGAGGATGTAGGCGAGTCCCAGGTAGATATAGCGCGTGGGCACCTCATCCACGTCGCGGATACGCTCGTTCAGGAAGTTCCACTCCCACAGATAAAGCACCGCGATGCACATGGCGATGACGGTCAGGACGTAATCGACCGAGCCTACGCGGCCTTCCTTGCGAAACGGTTTGGTGAGAAAGACGATGCCGAGTGCGAAGCTCAGGTGAAGCGGCCTGGAAGTAAAGACGTGAAGCATTCCGAAAAAGGCCCAGTAAAGCTGTATGACGGACCAGACGATGGCCAGCAGCGCAACCGGGTTCAAGAACCGCTTCATGGAAAACCCGTCCCCTTGGTGATGCGTTTTCACGAAAAAAAGCCAGACGCAAGCAATAGCGTCTCACATGAAAATTACGAGCGCATTACGTACATGGATGTCGATTCTACTCTCCGGGCGAACTCATCCGCCTGCCCCGGTGCGCTTGAGTCACTCCGCCCACGGGCGCGTGGTGGTCGTCGTGAGGAGTTCGCATCCATCATCGGTCACGAGCACCATCTGTTCGATGTTCGTACCCCCCACCTCGGGCAGCACGAACTGCGGCTCCACGCAGAGCACCATGTTGCGCTCAAGCGCCATTTCGTTGTCGGGCCGGATGATGGGCGCCTCCACGGTTTCGAGACCGATGCCGTGCCCCGCCATCGGGAACAGATGCTGCCCCGCCCCGTTCGCGTTTTCGTCCAGGAACCGGCGCGCCGCCGCGTGTACCCCCGAAGCCTTCGCGCCCGCGCGAACCGCGCCCATCGACGCCTCCGAGGTCGCGACCGTCAACTCCAGCATCTCCTCCACGTTTTTCTCAAGCCTCTTGCCGGGAACCACGGCGGTGCGGTTGACGTCGAACCCGTAGCCCTCCACCGCGCCCACGTAGTCGAAGCGGATCAGGTCGCCCGCTTCCAGCCTCCTCTGCGTCGCCTGCGGCCAGCGTGAACCCCAGCTTGCCCACGGACCGCTGTGGACGCGGACGTAGCGCACGAAATCAGCACCCGCGCGCATTCCCGCCGCGTGGCCCTCGGCGCAAAGGTCGCTCTCGCGAGAGCCTGGGCGGATTGCCTCGAAAATCGCGGCGTAGCCCGCCTCGACGATCTCCGCCGCGCGCTTCAGGTAAGCGACCTCGGTCTCGCTCTTCCTCGCGCGGAGCTGCTCCACGATGGCGTTCGCGTTCGAGAACTGCGCGTCCGGGAGTGCCGTGGTCAGGTCGATATACATCGTGGCCGGCATGATGTCCTCACCAGCGACGCCCACCCGCGCGCCCTCCGCCCCCAGGCGCCCCAGTTGATTCACCAGGCCGGCGGAGATGTTCGCCTCCACCTGGACTTTTTCGACGTGCACCATCTCTGCGCGGTAGTTTCTGTGATCCACGAAGAGCAGCGGCTCTTCCTCAATCGGCAGGACGAGCACGCCGTGTCCCATCCCCCGAACGGCCTCGCTGAACGCGCCCGGCGGAAACGGCGGAAAATGGTTGGTGAGGTAGGTCAGGCTCCCCATGCGGTCATAGAAAGAGCGACCGATGACGAGGAGAACGTCGAGTTCCGCCTCGCGCATGAGGCCGCGCGCATTCGCTATCCTCTCCCTGATCTCTTCTTTGGAAGCGCCCGTTCCGTTCTCAAGGACCATCTACTTGAACCTCGGCAGGAGTTCGGAGACGAAATTCTCGAGTTGCTCTTCCTGGACGCCGCCCGCGAAGCGGACGACGAAGACGCGCGCCCCCTCCGCCGCGTATTCCCTGAGTTGCGCCTCCACGCGGTCGCCGTCCCCGGCGATGACGAGCAGTTGCTTGCGCACCTCATCGAAGGTCTTGTGGTAGTACTTGGAGAGAAATTCCCCGCACTGGGCCTCGGCCTTCACGCCGTCGGGATTGATGTTCATCGTGACGTAGAGGCACTGGGGAATTTTTTCGACTTCTTCTGTTCTGCCGGACTCATCCGCATACATGAGAATCTTTTCCCAGCACTGCCGGTAGAGGTCCGCCGTAATCGAGTTCGTGATCCAGCCGTCGGCCAAGCGCGCCACGCGCTTAAGGCCTGAATCCACCAGATTGCTCGATAGCCAGACCGGGGGGCCGCCGGGGGATTTGGGCCTCGGCTCAAGCGCCACACCCTCGAAGGAGAAGTGCCTGCCCGCGTAATCCGCCCGGGATTCGCGCATGAGGAGCTTGAGTATCTCCACGGTCTCGGAGAAGCGGCGCGCGCGCTCGTTTATGGGCACGCCGATGGTCTCGAACTCGAACTTGAGGTCGGTGCGGCCCACGCCCAGGCCGGGCAGGACGCGCCCGGGGAACATACAGTCGAGCGTGCTCATCGACTGGGCGAGCATCACCGGATGCCGGAGCGCCGCGAGCATCACCGCCGTGCCCACCTGAACGCGCTCGGTCGAGGCGAGAACCGCCGCCCAGGTGGTGAAGCTCTCCATGCGCGGCTTGGCCAGCACGCTATCGCCGAGCCAGACGGAGTCGAGACCCAGGTTCTCGGCCTTTTTCGCCAAAGTGAAAATGGGGTCCGTCTCCGGCGCCCCGCCCGCCGCCGCTACGACAACGCCGCGCGTGGGCAGCAGGTAGCCGAAATGAAAGTTTTCCGCGTTATTCATGTAATCGAATCCCTACCTCGTCATCAAAAAGAAAGATTCCCTAATCAAGGGGCAAACAAGAATGTCAGATTTGATACATTAGTAACACTTTTGGCGCGCGCCCGCAAAAACACAGGCCTCTCAAGCACAGCGCCGTATGGCGAGGTGAAAATCACCTGGAATTCGCATCACTCGGAGAGGAGCGCGCGGCGCGAGGCCTAGGATGTGGCGGCATATCGCCGCGCTTATCGTCCAAGTGCAAAAGAACGTGGAGAAATGGCTGGTGGAGCTGAGGGGGTCGAGCCCCTGACCTCATGGCCGCCATCTTCACCAGAATGCGAATTTGACCGGAGCCGGATTTGGGAACGGGAGAAGAGTGCTGAGCTGGCATATGGCGCAGGCAGAGCCGGTCTCCCGGCAAAGGTATTTTGACTTGGAATGGGCAGGTGTTAAGATGTTTTTATTCAAGCAACCAAACGGGAAACGTTATTCGTCGTGGAAGTTTGCGACGCGCCTGTAGAACATCCATTGATTCCGGCGCACTTCATTCCTGGCGTGCGCCCGGAATCCTCAACAGGTCCGCTGCTCAAGGCAGACGGACCGGTAGAGGAGGAAAAACCATGAAACGGTTCCTCATGACTCATCTTTTGGTCGCTTTTGCATCGGTGCTCCTCTTGAGCCCGGCTTTCGCCCAGCAAAGGATCACCTGGTGGGAACACAGCAACCCGCCGCACAACAACTACTCGAAGGATTTGGTGGCGGGGTGGAACAAGAAGAATCCCAAAACTCCAGTGCAGTATGATTTTTTCGCGATGACCCCGTATTTCCAGAAACTCACAGCCGCGCTTTCCACGCGCACGGCGGCCGACATGTTCACGCTCATCGACTTCCTGCTGCCCGGCTTCACCGCAAAGAAAGTCCTCGCGCCCATTCGTCCCGAGTGGCTGGGCTTCAAGGACCTCGAGGACATGAAGAAGGCCTACATACCGGGGGCGCTGGACGGCTACATCCATAAGGGGAAGCTCTACGCCATTCCTCCCATCGCTTCCGGCTTCAGCCTCTTCATCAACAGGAAGCACTTCAAGGAGGCGGGCCTGGACCCGGACAAGGATTACCCGCGCACCTGGGAAGACGTGGGCCGCATCGGGAAAAAACTGGTGAAGATGAGGGGCAGCAGGATGGTGCGCGAGGGCTTCGATTTCGCCATGCACTCCTCCACCTGGACGATGTGGTACTTCAACACGACGATCCGGCAATACGGGGGAGAAGTCCTCGACGCCTCCGGGAAGAAGTGCACGGCCAACAGCGCGGCGGGTGTGAAGGCCATGAACGTCCGGGCCCGGATTGCGCACCACTACAAGGCCTCGGACCCCACAGTTAGTTTCGGCACCAACGCCCTTCCGGCCGACGATATACCCAAGGGGCGCGTCTCCATGTTCATCACCCACGCGGGGAGCGTGGCGCAATTCGGCCCCAAGATGATGAAGGACTTGAAAGTGGTGCCCTTCCCGCAGGTGGACCCCAAGAATCCCGTGACGCCGATTTACGGCTTCGCCATGGCGGTGAATCCCCATATTTCAGAGGCGAAACAGAAGATTGTGCACGCTGTGCTGAAACACGTCGTCAATGACTCCAAGACGTGGTACGAGAGGACTTCCTATCCCCATCCCGACAAGAACTTCCTGAACCTTCCCGGGATGGAGGAGGCACGCACGAAACGCTACCTGGGCGTGTTCGTCAAGGACATCTCGAACGGGCGCTTTCTCCAGCGCTCCGACAAGATCCTCGAGCTCAACCAGGCCATCCACCGGGCGATGGAGCGCGTGGTCCTGAAGAAGGAAGACTCCAAGAAGTCGCTCGACACGGCGTGTAAGGAAATCGACGCGGCGCTGGCCAAGAAGTAGACGGAGAAACGATGGATCGCGAGATCGGAGCCGGGCAGGCTTCACCTGCGATGATCCGGAGATCCGCATCCCTGCTGTGGCGGTGGGGGGCTGGCGGGGGGAAACGCTCCCTCCACAGCCACCTCCGCTGGGCGGGGTTCTTCTTCGTTCTGCCTGCGCTCATCCATCTCGTCATCTTCAAGTTCTACCCCATGCTGCAGGCCTTCCGGCTGAGTTTTTTCCGCTACGACCTCATGAGCCCGCCGGTATTCTCAGGCTTGGAGAATTATAAACTCCTGTGGGAAAACCCGCTCTTTCATCAGTCTTTCTGGGTTTCGGTCAAGTACATGTTCGGAGTCTCCATCCCGGAGTGGTTCTTTGCGCTGGGTCTGGCCCTCCTCCTGAACCGCCGGATGCCGGGGCGGGCTGTCATCCGTCTGGCGTACTTCTTCCCCATCGCGATGTCGCAGATCGTCGTGGCCATGGTGTGGAAGTTCATGTACCACCCCTTCGGCCTGGTGAACACGATTCTGGAGACTTTCGGAGTCGGCCGCATCAACTGGCTCTCGATGGAGGAATCGGCGCTGCCCGCCCTTATCGCCATCGGCATCTGGCGGGGCATCCCGCTGTTCGGCGTGATCTACCTGGCGGGCCTCCAGGCCATCCCCAAGGAATACCACGAGGCGGCCATCATCGACGGCGCGGGCGTGTTCCAGCGCTTCTTTTACGTGACGATCCCTTTGCTTCTTCCCACGATAATGTTCGTCATGGTCTTGTCTCTCCTCTCGGCCGTAAAGGTGTTCCTGAACCCCCTGGTCATGACCGAAGGCGGCCCCAACGGGACGACCCGGGTGCTTCCCTACTTCATCTACGAGACGGGTTTCGCCTTCTTCCGGATGGGTGAGGCAGCCGCAGCGTCGATGGTGCTGTTCGTCTTTCTATTCGGCCTGACCCTGATTCAGCTGCGGCTCCTGCGCCGGGGAGGGGTGGAATGAGCCGAAAGACGATGCTCCGCTTGGGAGGCGCTCTCATATCCCTGCTCACCGTTTTCGGAGTCATGGTGATGCTCCTTCCCTACTTCTGGATGGTTTCCTCCTCCATCAAGACGGGGATCGAGGTTTTCGATCTCCCCATCAAATGGATACCGGATGTGATCCGGTGGGAAAACTACCCCAACGCCCTGTCCAAAGGGGCATTCGGGGTCTATTTCTACAACAGCTTCGTCGTGGCTTTCGCAGTCATGGCGGGGAACCTCGTTTTCTGCACCCTGGCGGGCTACGGCCTGGCCAAGTTCCGCTTCCGCCACCGGGAGTTGTGCTTCCGCCTGATTCTGAGCACGCTGATGCTCCCGCTGGAGATCGTGCTGGTGCCCACTTTCCTCGTGGTGCGGGAGTTGGGCCTCGTCAACACATACGGCGGGCTGATTGCCCCGTTGGCGGTGGACGCTTTCGGCGTTTTTCTCATGCGCCAGTCCATCCGGGACATTCCGGACTCCCTCATCGAGGCGGCGCGGATGGACGGATGCAGCGAGTTCGGCATCTTCTGGCGCATCATCCTTCCCAACTGCAAGCCCGCCCTGGGCGCGCTGGCGCTGCTCGCCTTCCGCGACAACTGGGACCAGTTCCTCTGGCCGTTCATCGTGGCGACGAGCGACAACCTGAAAACCTTCCCGCTCGGCCTCGCCCAGATGGAGGGCATCGATTCGGCCGCCTACCATGAGATCATGGCGCTGGCGGTGTTGGGGATGATCCCGGCGGCGTTCATATTCCTGTTCTTCCAGCGCGCCTTCGTCCGCGGCATCACACTCACCGGTCTCAAGGAGTGAGGAACATGAAAGCGCCTTTGCGAAACCTGTTTTCAGCCGTCAGGCCCGTGAAGACCCGCTTTGCGGCCCCATGGGGGGCAGGCCATTCCACGCGAGTGTCCATAGCGCTTCTCGCAGGGAGGGGAATCTGAGATGGGGGAAGTGCTGCTCGAAGACCTCACCAAGGATTTCGGCGAGGTGATCGCGGTCAAGGAGGTGAACCTCACCATCCACGACGGGGAGTTCGTGGTGCTCCTGGGTCCCTCGGGGTGCGGCAAGACCACCACGCTCCGGATGATCGCCGGCCTCGAGGAGATAACGAGCGGGCGCATCCTCCTCGACGGACGCGTGCTGAACGACGTGCACCCGCGCGACCGCGACATCGCCATGGTGTTCCAGAACTACGCGCTCTACCCCCACATGAGCGTCTACAAAAACATGGCCTTTGGCCTCAAGATGCGCAGGGTCGCGAAGGACGAGATCGACCGCAGGGTCAAGAGCGCCGCCGGCATCCTGGGAATCGAGACCCTGCTCGGGCGCTACCCGGGCAAGCTCTCCGGAGGCCAGCGCCAGCGGGTCGCGCTCGGGCGCGCCATCGTGCGCGACCCGCGCGTCTTCCTCTTCGACGAGCCGCTCTCGAACCTCGACGCCAAGCTACGGGTCCAGACCCGGGTGGAAATCCTCAAGCTCCACCAGCACCTCGCCGCCACCTCGGTCTACGTCACCCACGATCAGGTCGAGGCCATGACCATGGGGGACAGGATCGTGGTCATGCACGAAGGGGTCATCCAGCAGGTCGGCCCCCCGATGGAGATCTACCAGAGCCCGGCGAACCACTTCGTGGCGGGCTTCATCGGGAGCCCCTCGATGAACTTCCTCTCCGCCACGGTGCGAGCCGAAGATGGGCGGACGTTCCTCGAAGGAGGCGGCTTCCGGGTTCCCCTGCCGGCGGAGCGCGCCGGCGGGCTCGAAGGACGCGAGAATGGGGAGGTCGTATTCGGGATCCGGCCCGAAGACATGCGCCTGGACGCCGAGGGCGAGATCGAGGGGACGGTCGAGATCATCGAGCCGGTGGGCTCGGACATCTTCCTCGACCTGAGCGTGGGGGGCGCCTCTCTCACCGTGCGGGTGGAGCCCAGCGTCCGGATGAGCCAGGGCGAGCGCGTCCGCCTCCACCCCGACCCGGCGCGCGTCCACGCTTTCGACCCCGAGACGGGCGAGACGCTGATCTGAGACGCAACTCCTGTATTCCAGAAGAATTGAATCTTCTAAAATTCAATGCTTTGCGCCGTAAATGCGGGAAGGAATAATGGATCGTTTCAATGATGATGCAACAGATGTAATTCCAGGCATAGAGAATTCCGCCTGAAGGCAAAATTTCCCTATGTGATTGAATTATTTGGTGGAGCTGAGGGGGATCGAACCCCTGACCTCATGACTGCCAGTCATGCGCTCTCCCAGCTGAGCTACAGCCCCATTGGCCTCAAAGAAGAGG
>JAPOYD010000177.1:0-1751 GCA_026706735.1 Nitrospinota bacterium
CATGGACGATCCGGACGTGAAGGCCGTGTTCATCAACATTTTCGGCGGCATTCTGCGCTGCGACATTCTGGCGGAGGGCGTGGTGGAGGCCGTCAAGACAGTGAACGTGAACGTGCCCATCATCATCCGCATGGAGGGGACGAACGTGGAGAAGGGCCGCGAGATACTCGAAGGCTCGGGCCTCGATTTCACCGTGGGCAAAGGCATGGCCGATTCCGCCGAGAAGGTGGTCGCGGCCCTTAACCGCTAGGGAGTCTGGATTTGAGTATTCTGGTCGATAAGGAGACGCGCATCCTCGTGCAGGGCATCACCGGGCGCGAAGGGGGCTTTCACGCCGGGCAGTGCCAAAAATACAGCCGCGAGTTCGCGGGCGGCGGCGGCGCAGTGGTCGCCGGCGTGACGCCCGGCAAGGGCGGACAGGAGGCGGACGGCGTGCCCGTGTTCAACACGGTGGCCGATGCGGTGCGCGAGACGGGTGCGAACGCCGCCCTCATCTTCGTGCCGCCCCCATTCGCGGCGGACGCCGTCGTGGAAGCAGTGGACTCAAGGCTCCCGCTCGTGGTGTGCATCACCGAGGGCATTCCGGTGCGCGACATGGTGTATGTGAAACGCCACATGGAAGATAGCGGCGCCGTGCTCATCGGCCCCAACTGTCCGGGCGTCATCACGCCCGGCGGCTGCAAGATGGGCATCATGCCGGGCCACATTCACAAGGAAGGAACCATTGGCGTCATCTCGAAGAGCGGCACGCTCACCTATGAAGTCGTCGCTCAGCTCACCGAGCAGGGCCTGGGACAGACCACCTGTGTGGGCATCGGCGGCGACCCCGTCATCGGCACGATGTATATCGACCTCTTGCGCATGTTCGAGGACGACCCGGCGACTGAAGCCATCATCCTGATCGGCGAGATCGGCGGCACCGCCGAGCAGGACGCGGCGCGTTGGGCGAAGGAGAACGTCTCCAAACCGCTCGTGGGCTTCATCGCGGGCCAGACGGCTCCTCCGGGCCGGCGGATGGGCCACGCGGGCGCGATTATCTCGGGCGGCGAAGGCACCGCGGCCGAGAAGATGCGCGTCATGTCCGAATGCGGAGTTCACGTCACCGAAAGCCCGGCCGAGATGGGCCTCACCATGGCGAAGGCGCTGGGCAGGGCGTAACGCTACACACAGAAAGGGAAAGAGCACATGGAACGCACGTTTGCGATGATTAAACCCGACGCCACGGCGCGCGGACTGAGCGGCAGGATTCTCTCGCGCATCGAAGAGGAGGGTTTCGAGGTTCTGGGCATGAAGATCGTCCACATGTCGAAAGCGCAGGCCGAGGGTTTTTACGCCGTTCACAGGGAGCGCCCCTTCTTCGGCGATCTCACGACGTTCATGTCCTCGGGCCGCACGGTGGTCCTCGCCCTCGAGCGCACCGACGCCATCAGGCACTGGCGCGACGTGATGGGAGCAACGAACCCCGCAGAGGCCGCTCCGGGAACGATTCGCGCGGAATTCGGCGAGAGCATCGAGCGCAACTCCACGCACGGCTCCGACGCGCCCGATACCGCTGCATTTGAGCTGGGTTACTGGTTCCCGGGAGCGGAGTTGCCCGCGGCGCAATAATACGTTTATCCACCTGGACTCGTATCAACGGGAGAAACCTGAAAATGCGTTTGAAGGATAAAGTCGCCATCGTCACCGGGGCAGGGCAGGGAATCGGAAAGGTTATCGCGCTCACGTTCGCGCGCGAGGGGGCCAAGGTCGTA
>JAPOYD010000177.1:1761-57879 GCA_026706735.1 Nitrospinota bacterium
CGGCGCGTTCGGCCGCGAACCTCGAAGCCACCGCCGCTGAGATGCCGGACGGCGCCTCTCTCGTCGTCCCTACGGACCTCACGGACGAAGCAGCAATAAAGGCCCTCGTGGAGAAGACGCTCGCCGGGTTCGGGACCATCGACATTCTGGTGAACAACTCCGGCGTCGCCGGCCCCACGAAGGCGTGCGAAGACGTGACGCGCGAGGATTGGGAGGAGTGCTTCGACGTGAACGTCACGGGCACGTTTCTCATGACCAAGCACGTCATCCCCACGATGAAGAAGAACAGATACGGGCGCATCCTCAACATCAGTTCGATGAGCGGCAAGCGGCCGCTGCCGAACCGCACGCCCTACACGGCGTCCAAGATGGCGGTCATCGGTTTGACGCGCACGCTCGCGTTCGAACTCGGCGAATACGGCGTCACGGTGAACGCGGTGTGTCCGGGAGCCACCTCCGGCCCCAGGATCGACAGCGTCATCGAGAACATGGCGCAGAGCTTCGGCACGACCTTCGAGGAGGCGAAGGCGACCTTCACCGCACCGTCGGCGCTCAAGACGCTCGTCGACGCGGAGGATCACGCCGCCTTGTGCGTTTTCCTGGCTTCCGAGGAGGCCGCTCACATGACCGCCCAGGACATCAACGTGACGGGCGGGCTCATCTTTTACTAGCCCGCTCATCGCCTCGCCCCTGCGGGGCCCCGCGCGCCGGGAGAGCACATGTCGTCCCTGAACGGAAGAACGCGGCGGGAGAGAAAAATCCGGGTCCGGGGTGCGCGCGAGCACAACCTCAAGGATTTAAGCCTCGACATGCCGCGGGACAGGCTCATCGTCATCACGGGCTTGAGCGGCTCGGGCAAGAGTTCTCTCGCTTTCGATACCCTCTACGGCGAGGGGCAGCGCCGCTACATCGAATCCCTCTCCGCGTACGCGCGCCAGTTCATCGACCAGATCGGAAAGCCCGACGTCGATTCCATCGAGGGTCTCTCACCCACCATCGCCATCGAGCAGAAGACGGTGAGCAAGAACCCGCGCTCGACCGTCGGCACGGTGACGGAGATATACGACCACCTGCGTCTTCTCTACGCCCGCTTGGGGCTTCCGCACTGTCCCTCGTGCGGACAATCCATGAACGCGCTCAATGTGGAGCAGATGGTGAGCCGGGCGATGGGTCTTGGAAGCGGTAAGGAACTCGAGATCCTCGCCCCCATCGTGCGGGGTCGCAAGGGTATATACCGCAAGGAATTCGAGGATCTGGAGCGCAAGGGATACTTGAGAGTTCGCGTGGACGGACGGTTTTTCCGTCTCGGCGATGAGATATCGCTCAACCGCCACATGACGCACAACATCGAGGTGGTGGTGGATCACGTCGTCCTTCGCGCAGGCGTGGAAAATCGCCTCGGCGAATCCATCGAGACGGCTTTGGGTCTCGCGAAGGGGCTGGTGATTTTCCTCGAGGATGACGGCACAGAGTATCTTTTCAGCGAGGAGTGCACCTGCGCGGAATGCGGTGTCAACATCCCCGAAATGGCCCCGCGCATGTTCTCCTTCAACAGCCCCTACGGTGCGTGTACGGAGTGCGGCGGCCTGGGCGCGGTGCACCGTATGGATGAGGCGAAAATCGTACCCGACCCCAAGCTCACGCTCGATGAGGGCGCCATCGCCCCCCTCGCGGGGAGCAAGAGCTTTCTCGCTTCCGCCCTGCGCGCGGTCATCGAGGCCGAAAAGATTCCGGCGGACAGGCCCTTTGCGAAACTCTCCAAAAGACACAGGAACATCCTGTTCTACGGCAGCAGGGGCGGGAAGCTGAAAATCCGCCACAAGACGGGGAGGCGCACGCTCAGGCGCGAGCGCGTTTTTCCGGGCGTCATACCCGCTCTCGCAGAACGGATAGAGAATACGGCGAGCGATGGGATGCGGGCGAATCTGGAAAAATACATGAGCGTCATGCCCTGCGAGGCCTGCGGAGGAGGACGCTTGAAGCCCGAAAGCCTCGCGGTGACCTATGGCGGAAAAAACATCGCCGAGGTCTCCGCCATGAGCATCAAGAACGTACGCGCCTTTTTTGAAGAGCAAAACCGCGCGGACGGGGACGACCTCGTTTCGGAGCGGATTTTGAAGGAAATCATCGAGCGCCTCGAATTTCTCGAAAAGGTGGGACTGAACTACCTCACACTGGAGCGGCCATCGGGTACGCTGGCCGGAGGCGAGGGCCAGCGGATCAGGCTGGCGAGCCAGATCGGAACCTCTCTGGTGGGTGTTCTGTACGTGCTCGATGAGCCGAGCATCGGACTACACCAGCGCGACAACCGCCGCCTTCTGGATACGCTGTGTCGTCTTCGCGATATGGGCAACACGATCATCGTCGTCGAACATGACCGGGAGACAATCGAATCGGCCGACTACGTGGTGGATTTGGGCCCCGGCGCGGGCGAGCACGGCGGTTACCTCGTGGCCTGCGGCGCGCCTGGGGATATCCTCTCGATCGCGGGCTCACCGACGGCAATATACCTTTACGACGAAACCCATATTCCCCGGCCCGGCCAACCGCACGCTCCGCACCAGGATTGCATCTCCATCCGGGGGGCGCGGCAGCACAATCTCAAGAACGTGAACGTCGATTTTCCGCTCGGCTTGTTGATATGCGTGACGGGCGTGAGCGGCAGCGGCAAGAGCACGCTGGTGGACGAGATTCTCTATCGCGCGCTTTCGCGGCGCATTTACCGCTCGCTTGCCACGCCGGGCGCGCACGATTCCATCGAGGGCGCCGAACTCATCGACAAGGTCATCGCCATCGATCAATCCCCCATCGGGCGGACGCCGAGGAGCAACCCGGCCACCTACACGGGCGTGTTCTCCCCGATTCGAAACCTTTTCTCCCAGGTGCCCGAGGCCAGAAAGCGCGGCTATCTCGCCGGGCGCTTCAGTTTCAACGTCAAGGGAGGACGCTGCGAGACTTGCCAGGGGGACGGCTATATTCGGCTTGAGATGCACTTTTTGCCCGATCTTTTCGTTCGCTGCTCGGAGTGCCAGGGCAGGCGCTTCAATCGCGACACGCTCGACGTTCGTTACAAGGGACGCAACATCGCTGAGGTGCTCGAAATGACGGTGGATGAGGCGCTGGCGTTTTTCGAGAACATCAACGCAATTCGCTGGAAGATGAAGACGATGCAGGACGTCGGCCTGGGCTACCTGCGTCTGGGCCAGCCGGCCACGACGCTGAGCGGCGGAGAGGCCCAGCGCATCAAGCTCTCGAGGGAGCTCGCCAAGAGGGCCACCGGCAGGACGGTGTACATTCTCGACGAGCCGACCACGGGGCTTCACTTCGCCGACATCGAAAAGCTGCTGGACGTGCTGCATCGCCTGGTCGATCAGGGCAATACCGTGGTCGTCATCGAGCACAACATCGACGTCATCAAGGCAGCCGACCACATCATCGACTTGGGGCCCGAGGGAGGGGAGGAGGGCGGTTATCTGCTCGCCGAAGGTCCGCCCGAGCGGATCGCCGAAATCGAGGCCTCCGCCACAGGCATTTCCCTGCGTGAAGCGCTGAACGGGACGCATTCGAACCCACAGCCCGCCTAGTCGATGAACGCCGAAAACACCCGCTGCCTCGTTCTGTGGATAGAATACGAGGGTACGAATTTTCACGGCTGGCAGACCCAGCCCGGCCAGCGAACCGTCCAGAGCGAAATAGAAGACGCGCTCACAAAGATGTGCGGGGAGCCGGTACGAATCATCGGTTCGGGCCGCACCGACGCCGGCGTGCATGCCTGGGGACAGGTGGCGCACTTTCATACGCGCTCCCGGATCGAGCCCTACAAGGTGCGGATCGGCCTGAACACCATGATGGGCCGCGACGTCTCGATCTTCGATTGCCGGGAAGCGCCGGGCGGTTTTCACGCCCAGTTCGACGCCGTTCGCAAAACCTACCGCTACCGCATCCTCAATCGCCGCTCACCGAGCGCCATCCGTCAGCCCTATACCTGGCACGTGCGAAAACGCCTCGACTTGGAAGCGATGCGGAAGGCGGCGGACATTCTGGAGGGCGAGCATGATTTCGCCAGCTTCTGCCGGGAGAAGGGAAGACCAGAGGACACCGTGCGCCGCTTGGAGCGCCTGAGTGTGGAGCGCGCAAGCGATGAGGTGGTTATCGAGGCGACGGCGGAGGGATTTCTGCGCCACATGGTGAGAAACCTGGCCGGTGTCTTGGTGGAGGTGGGCCGCGGGGAGCGCGAGGCCGATTCCGTGCGGGAGGTGCTCGCCGGCAGGAGCAGGACGCTGGCGGGCGTCAACGCCCCGCCACAGGGGCTGGCGCTTGTGGGCGTGGACTATGGTGAAAAGCTGCCGCCCGAGGCCGCTCCGGGGCCTGAGGAAACCGACGCTTGACCATTTCTCCCAATTTTGGGTATCTTCCACGGAGCAGCGGAATTTACTTTTTGGGGATGGGGGCGGATGAGAACGCGAGAAAGGTGCATGGAGGCTTGGCCCTGGCGATGCTCCGCCAAATCCGGAGGTGCGCCATAAGAGTTATTGTCTGAGTTTTTTGAAAGCGAATCCCCAAGCCATGGCGGCCTGTTTGGTCCCGTGGCTTTTTTTGTATGGAGGCGAGACTCGCCGGCAACGTGAAGTCTCGAATAACGATGAAACCTGACAAACATGCGCCGGACAAGGAAACTTTCCTCGCTCTGTGCGAGCGGGGCAACATCATTCCGGTCTATCGCGAAATTCTCGCCGATCTCGATACGCCGGTGTCCGCTTATCTGAAAATCGCCGACGGGTCCCATTCCTTCCTGCTCGAAAGCGTCGAGGGCGGGGAGAAGTGGGCGAGATACACCTTTTTGGGAAGCGAGCCTTACCTCATCTTCGAGAGCAAGGGGAAGCAGGTGCGCATCACGAAGGATGGGGAAAGCGAAGCGTTCACCGTCGATGACCCCATCGACGCGCTCCGGCAGTTGATGCAGCCCTACATTCCCGTCGATCTCCCCGGCCTGCCGAGGTTCTGGGGGGGCGCCATCGGCTACATGGGCTATGACGCGGTACGCTTCATCGAGCGCCTGCCCGAGAATGCGCAAGACGATCTCGAACTGCCCGAACTGCTCTTCCTGATCACGAAATCCCTGATCATCTTCGACAACGCGGCGCAGAAGATCTACGTCCTCGCCCATGCGCACATCACGGATGAAGGTGCTGAGGCCGCTTATGAGGATGCGTGCGCGCGCGTCGATGCGCTCATCGAAAAGCTGAGAGGTCCTTCCGTTGCCCCGCCTTACGAACCCGAGCAAACGCCTCAGGATGGCGGGAGCGGGCACCCCGTCGAGAACATGCCGGGCCTTTACTCGTCTTTCACGCGCGAGGGGTTCGAGAAGGCCGTCGCCGATACGGTGGAACTCATTCACTCAGGCGAGGCGATCCAGGTCGTGCTCTCCCAGCGCCTCGAAAGCGCCCTGGACGTGCACCCGTTCGCCGTCTACCGGGCGCTGCGGGCGGTCAACCCCTCTCCCTACATGTTCTACCTGGAACTCGGCGACGTCACCCTCGTGGGCGCCTCGCCCGAGGTGCTCGTGCGGCTCGAGGGGGAGAGGGTCGAGGTGCGCCCCATCGCCGGCACGCGAAGGCGCGGGGTGGATGAGGCGGAGGACCGGGCCCTGGCGGAAGAACTTTTAGCTGATGAGAAGGAGCGCGCCGAGCACATCATGCTCGTGGATCTGGGCCGCAACGACATCGGCCGCGTCTGCGAGCGCGGCACGGTGCGCGTCACCGAGCAGATGGTGATCGAGCGCTACTCCCACGTCATGCACATCGTGAGCAACGTGGTGGGCGAGCTGGCCGAGGGCAAGGATGCGTTCGACGTGCTCAGGGCCTCCTTTCCGGCGGGCACCGTCTCGGGCGCGCCCAAGGTGCGCGCGATGGAGATCATCGACGAGATGGAGCCGGTGCGCCGGGGGCCCTATTCGGGCGCGGTGGGCTATTTCGGTTTCGGCGGGAGCATGGACACCTGCATCGCCATCCGTACGCTCTACGCGCGCGGCGGCAGGCTCTACCTCCAGGTGGGGGCGGGCGTCGTGGCGGACTCGAAGCCCGGTTTCGAATACGAGGAGACCATCAACAAGGCCCGGGGCTCCCTGCGCGCGCTGGACGTGGCGCGCGGCGGCCTCCCCTAGGGCGGAGAAGGCGACATGACGCGCGTATTGATGATCGACAACTACGATTCGTTCACCTACAACCTCGTCCAGTACCTCGCCGAACTCGGCGCGGAGGTGACGGTGTGGCGTAACGATCAGTTTGCACTGGACGACGTGGCCGGACTCGCGCCCGAGTTGATCGTCATCTCGCCGGGGCCGGGGCGGCCCGAATCCGCCGGTCTCTCGATGCCGCTCGTCGAGCGATATTCGGGGGAATACCCCATCCTGGGCGTGTGCCTGGGGCATCAGGCCATCGCGCAGGTTTATGGCGGCGGCATCGTCCGCGCCGGGCGGATCATGCACGGCAAAACATCCGAGATTCGCCACGACGGGCGGGGCGTATTCCGCGATCTCCCGAATCCGATGACGGCCACGCGCTACCACAGCCTCCTGCTCGCGCGCGAGAGCGTTCCTCCCGAAATCGAGGTGTGCGCGGAGACGGATGAGGGCGAGATCATGGGGCTTCGCGTGCAGGATAAGGCGGTCGCGGGCGTTCAGTTTCATCCCGAATCCATACTCTCGCCCGAAGGCAAGGCGCTGCTCCAGAATGCGCTCGAAGGCGGGGTCGAGCGGCCTTGAGGGAACCCGCGCGGACGCGGTATGGTAGCCCCGGATTTGCGGCAATCACGCGCATGGTATCAGGGCGGCAAACGCCCCTTTCGGGGTTGTTGAAAACCCCTGTTTTCGTGATTCGGCGTATGGAGCCGACCGGGGAGGGGGGGCCGTAGGGACAGGCCTCCGTGCCTGTCCGAGGTCGCGGCCTGTGGGATATCCGTTCCGCAAAGGGCAATCTGGGAGAGCGGGACGGCCACGGGGGGCTGGGTGGTCACAGGGGACCGCCCCTACGGGTAAACGCGGTTTTGAGCGTCATTCCGGCGGTGGTCGATATCGACCGATAGGGGAGGAATCGACCGCGCAAGGAGGGATTTTTCAAGAGCCCCTTGGCGTGAGGATTCAGTAGCAAGTGAAGAATCCACCACTTTATGAGGATAAGTGTTCATGATTCAGGAAGCCATCGGAAAGCTCGTGGAAGGCCGTCACCTGAGCGCGGATGAGGCGGAGAAGGTGATGGACCTCATCATGACGGGCGAGGCCACCCAGGCACAGATCGGCGCCTATCTGGTGGCGCTTCGCATGGCGGGGGAGACGCCCGAGGAGATCGCGGGCAGCGTCCGCTCCATGCGCGCCAGGGCGACGTGGATAAAGACGAAACACCCCTTCGTGGTCGACGTGGTGGGCACGGGCGGCGACGGCGCCCACACCTTCAACATCAGCACGAGCGCCGCCCTCGTCGTGGCGGCGGCGGGCCAGCCGGTGGCGAAGCACGGCAACCGCGCGGTGTCGAGCAAATCGGGCGCCGCCGACGTGCTGAAGGCGCTGGGGGTCAACATCGAGGCCTCGCCCGAGAAGGTGGGCGAGTGCATCGACGAGGCGGGCGTGGGTTTTCTGTTCGCGCCCATGCTGCACGGCGCGATGAAGCACGCCATCGGCCCGAGGCGCGAGATCGCCATGCGGAGCATCTTCAACGTCATGGGGCCGCTCACGAACCCCGCGCGCGCCCAGAGCCAGCTGGTGGGCGTATACGCGCCCGAGCTCACCGAACTGGTGGCGGACGTGCTGCGTCAGGTGGGCTGCCGGAAGGCGCTGGTCGCGCACGGATCGGACGGCATGGACGAGTTGACGCTCACCGGCCCCTCGCGCGTATCGGAGTGGGACGGGAGCGAAATCAGGACGTATGACGTCACACCCGAGGATGCTGGCCTCGACCGCGCCGGTGCGGACGCCGTGAAGGGCGGCGAGCCTGAGGAGAACGCGGAGATTACGCGCGCCATCCTTGGCGGTGAGCGAGGCCCCAGGCGAGACATCGTGCTATTGAACGCCGCCGCCGCCCTTATCGCCGCGGACAGGGCGGGGGATTTGAGAGAGGGCGTTGCGCAGGCGGCCTCGGCCATAGATTCGAGCGAGGCGGCCAGGGTCCTCGCGCGTCTCGTGGAAGTGTCCAATTCCTGAACGCGGCGGCGCGGCATGGGGTTGTTGCAAAAGTCCATGTAGGGGTAGAGCGGACGTCCCTCTCGACTGGAAAACCAACCCCCCCTACCCCCCCTTAACAGGGGGGTATAAAAAGGCGATGCCGCCCCGACGGGTACGCAGGGGGTTTGCTTTTGCCCGTTTGCCGGGGGGCTTTTTTCGTCTCCCGGGTAGAGGGGGTTTTGCTTTTTCTTGCCCCCTGTTAAGGGGGGGTAGGGGGGGTTGCTTTTACCCTGTCAGGAGGCTTTTTCAACAACCCCGACAAGGTGGGTTGGGGGGTTATTCCCTTGGCAAAGGCTTTTTCAACTTGTCGATACCTCCAGGGAGCATGAAATCTTGACGATTGCGACACACACCGTTCTGGACAAGCTCGTGGAAGGCGTCCGCGAGGACATCGCCTCGGACAAGAGAAGGCGCTCCGAAGCCGATGTGAAGTCACAGGCCCTCGATGTACCGCAGGCGCTGGATTTCACAGGCGCGCTCAGGCGGCCCGATTCGGGCGAGGAGGCAGACGGCGGCCGGATGCGCGTCATCGCCGAGGTGAAACAGGCCTCCCCCTCCCAGGGACAGATCGCCGAGCGCTTCGAGCCGGGCGAAATCGCCAAAGCCTATGAGGAGGGCGGCGCCGCCGCCGTATCGGTGCTCACCGAGCGGAGAAGATTTCTCGGCGAGATGGCGCATCTGGAACAGGTGCGCGGCGCGGTGGGTCTCCCCGTTCTCAGAAAAGAGTTCATTTTCACCGAGTACCAGATATTCGAAGCCCGCGCGGGCGGGGCGGACGCCGTGCTTCTGATAGCGGCCATCCTCGATACGGCGCATATGGAGGATTTGCGCGCGCTCGCCGAAGAGCTGGGCATGGCGGCACTCGTGGAGGTGTATGCCGAAGAGGAACTCGGCCGCGCCCTGGAAGCGGGAACCCGGGTGCTCGGCGTGAACAACCGCAATCTCAAGACCTTCGAGGTCGATACGGAACACACCGCCCGCGTGTTCGGCAGGCTCACGCCGGAGCAGAGAGAAGCGCTCGTCCTGGTTTCAGAGAGCGGCATATTCGGGTGGCGCGAAGTGGCCCCTCTCGTGGATGAGGGGGTGGACGCCATCCTGGTCGGAGAAGCCCTCATGCGCACGCCCGACGCCGGAGCGTTGCTTCGCGAGTTGAGGGGCATCGGGGTCGAATAGCGGATATCGTCCTGCGGCGCATGCGCCATAAGGTATTGAATATTTGAGTTGAAACTGATTTCGTGGCTTAGCCTGGAGGGGAAACCTGCATGTACGATGAGATTATCTACTACAGCGACGGCCTCAAAATCGCGGCCCATCTCTATACGCCCAAAGGCTGGAAAGCGGGCGACCCGCCCGGACCCGCCATCATCTGTCTGCACGGCTACAGCGGGATGAAGGAGGTCTACGGGATGGACGTGCCCAGACGTCTCTGGGAGGAGGGCTACTTCATCCTGGCGCCCGATCACCGCGGCTTCGGCAAGAGCGAGGGCGAGCGCGGCCGCCAGCGGCCCCTGGAGCAGGCGCAGGACACCTACGACGCCATCTCCTACATGGAGACGGTCGAGGGCGTGGACCCCGAGCGGATCGGCATTTTCGGCACGAGCTTCGGCGGGGCGAACGCCATCTGGGTGGCGGCCTTCGATGAGCGCGTGAAGGTGGTGGTCTCATCCGTGGGGGTGCACGAGGGCGAGCGCTGGATGCGCTCGGTCCGGAGGCCGCACGAGTGGGATTCGTTCCAGAAGACAGTCATGGAGGCGGCCCAAAAGCGCGTCACCACCGGCGAGCCGACCACCATGCCGCTGCCCGAGATCATGCTCTGCGACCCCCATACGCTCAAGGTCATCCAGGAGAACCACCAGAAGCACGCCGACTACGTGAAGGACTACGACCTGCAAAGCGCGGAAGCCTGCTGGCGCTACAAGCCCGAGTGGGTGGCGGACAGGATCGCCCCGCGCCCCGTCATGTTCATCTATTCGGAAAACGATTTTCTGGTGCCCGTGCAGGAGCAAATCAGTTGCTATGAGGCCTGCGGGGAACCCAAGAAGATCGTGAAACTCCCCGGCGCGCAGCATTACGAGTCCTATTATTTCTGCAGCCCCGAGCACCACGAGATCGGCATGGTCGAGGCTATTGAGTGGTTCGGGAAGTATTTGTAGCTACCGCTTCATAGCCGGCTTGATGGGAGTTTGCCGGGTTTGTGCTCCTGTTCGTGAATTGGGTATTATGTCCGGCGAGCCTGCCATCCCCTGATGAGAGCCAGTATCTCCAATGACCAGGCAACTTCACCTCAATTTGTTCATCCAGTCCCGGGGTCATCACGAAGCTGCCTGGAACCATCCCGATTCTTCGGCGGCCTTGCTTACCGATGTAGACTATTACGTGGATTTGGCTCAACGTGCGGAGAGGGCGCTTTTTGATTCGATCTTTTTCGCCGATTCACTGATGTTGGCGCCGGATGCTGCGCGGTCCGGGCGACTCTGGCTGGAACCCGTCACTTTACTGGCGGCGCTCGCCGTCGCAACCGAGCGGATCGGGCTGATCGCGACGGGGTCGAGCACATATTCCGAGGCCTTCAACCTCGCGCGGCAGTTCAGCTCGATCGATCACATCAGCAATGGCCGCGCCGGCTGGAATATCGTCACCACCTGGATGGCGAAGGTCGCGCGCAATTACGGTGATGCGGGTCAGGACAGTCATGCGGACCGCTACCTGATGGCCGAGGAGTTCGTCCAGGTCGTCAAGGATTTGTGGGACAGCTGGGCCGATGACGCCGTGGTTGATGATCGCGACGGCGGCGTCTACGCCAAAAGCGATCGCATTCGTCCAATCGACTTCAGCGGCAAGTACTATAGCGTCGCGGGGCCGCTGACCCTGCCGCGCAGTCCGCAGGGGCGGCCGGTGCTGGTGCAGGCGGGCTCGTCGGATGCCGGACGTGACTTTGCTTCGCGTCACGCCGAGGCGGTATTTACGGCCCACCTCGAAAAGGCGACGGCGCAGAAGTTTTACACGGATATCAAGAAGCGAGCGGTTGCGGCGGGTCGTGACGCGAGCCAGGTCCTGATTCTGCCTGGTCTGAGCCCGATGATCGCGTCGACCGAGACCGAAGCGAAACGGATGGAACAGGAGCTCAATGAGAACAATGACCCGGAGATTGGTCGCCGAACGCTCTCTTCACGGTTCGACGGACATGATTTCTCGCATTTGCCGCTGGACCGGCCGCTGACACCGGACGACTTCCCTCCACCCTCCGGTGTCGAAACCATGCGCAGCCGGTCCGAATTGGTCGTCGATCTCGTGCGCAACGAAGGCCTTACCTTGCGGCAGCTTCTGGCCCGTTTCGCCGGTGCTCGCGGCCACTTTACTTTCGCCGGCACGCCCGGGCAGGTCGCCGATTTGATTGAGGACTGGTTCCGGGACGGCGCCGCCGACGGTTTCAATGTGATGCCGCCGCTTTTTCCCACGATGCTGGATGCTTTTGTTGAAGAGGTGATTCCGATTCTTCAGCGTCGCGGGCTGTTCCGGACGGAATATAAAGGCAAGACGTTGCGGGATCACTATGGGCTCGATCGACCCGCCGGGCGGTTTTGGTAGATGAAAAGACGTGGAATTTTTCAGGCATCGTACCGTCGGTCTTCCCCGAGGGAGATCGACCCTCAAGGGAGGAGTATTTTTTGCTTATTCTTGGGTCGCGTTAAACTCTCGTTCACCGGGGGATGCTCACCCCCCTCACGCAATCCTCGTTCCGAACTTCTCTATCGCCCCTCCAACAGCGTAAGCTTGGGCCTAGGTGCATCGTTCAGATAGAGCGTCCCGTTCTCGATGCGGGGCCGGCCCCAGGCTGGTAGAGCGGCCCGGATATATCCGGGAACGTTTGCCGTGCGGTGAATAGGAGCATTATTCACCGCATTTCGTGCGGCGAATTTACTTGCTCATGTAATAGACAAAAACATTATCTATATGAACATCATAGCTGGCCAAACTTCACCTGGGACGCCCGAAAACTCGCCTTGATGCTTGTCGGACAGGGTCGCAGGGCAAGCCCTGAACTAGATTCAGCAGCGCAGAATAACAATAGGGTTGTCTGACGAATCGCTCAGCACCTTCATCGTTCCCCTTCACGCGATCCTTGTCCCGAACTTCTCTATCGCCCCCTCCGAGAGCGTAAGCCCCAGCCCCGGCGCGTCGTTCAGATAGAGCGTCCCGTTCTCGATGCGGGGCGGGTTCTCGAAGAGTTCCGCCTGGAGCGGGTCGCGCTCGGGGTCCGTGAACGATTCCACGATGCAGCCCGCCGGCGAGGCCGCCACGATGTGGGCGTGGATGAAGCAGTCGTGGTGCGGCGCGATTTCCACGTGGTTGAGTTCCGCCAGGGCCGCGAGTTTTCTGCCCATGGTGAATCCGCCCATGCGCGTGCAGTCGAACTGCACGATGTCTATCGCCTGCTCCTCCAGCAGCGCGCGCACGCCGTGGCCCGTCTGCTCGCTCTCCCCGGCAGAGAGGGGGATGTCCGTCTTTCGCGCGAGAATCTTTAGCTCGCGCCTGTCGTCGAACCAGCGCACGGGTTCTTCGAGCCAGCGGGGGCGGATTTCGGTGAGCAGGCGCGTGCCCTCGATGGCGGTGGGCAAATCCCAGGCGCTGTTCACGTCCAACATGAGTTCGGCCTCATCGCCGATGACCTCGCGGATGACCCGCAGGCGCTCCATGTCCTCCGCGAGCGAGGCGCCGCCGATTTTCGCCTTGAACGCCCGGTGCCCCTGATCGCGGAGCATTTCCATCTCCTCGCGCAACTCATTCAAATCCTTTCCGTCGCGGTAATAGGCGCAGGTGACGTAGCAGGGGACTTCCTCCCGGAAGCCGCCGAAGAGGCGGAACAGGGGCTGGCCCGAGGCTTTTCCCAATAAATCCCACATGGCGAGGTCGAGGGCCGCGCTGGTGATGAGCAGTCCGTTCCGGGACCAATCCTTCACAAAGGCGAGCTTCTGATGGGTGATGGAGAAAACCTTCTCATACAGCCTCTCGGGCGCGAGCGCGTCTTCGCCGATGATGAGTTCCTTGAGCCCTTCGTTGAACATCTCCGCCGCGCCCTTGATGAGCAGTCGGCTGCTGCCCAGGCCGAAGCCTTCCAGCCCCTCGTCGGTTTTGAGCCGTATCAGCAACTCGTTCGCCTGGTGGACGGGGTAATGGCTGACCCAGTGGCCTCGCTCCTCGGGCGGGCCGGTGAGCATATACGCTTCCACGTCTGTAATCTTCATTTTTCCCTCATGATTTCGCATGAAACCTCGGTAGCCGTCGGTGAACCCCGGCCAGTTTGCCAGAGCTTCGGGGCGTTCACAATCGCGGGGCCTTGGGGTAGGATAGCGCGGTTCTTGAGGGAGAGCTTTCTCGTAAACAGGGTGTAGTCATGAATGATTTGCCGAGAGTGAGCTATCTGGGGCCTGAGGCCACCTTCACGCACGAGGCTGCCATATTGCGCTTCGGCGAGGGGGCCTCTCTCACACCCGAGCAGAGCATCGACGACGTGTTCGATGAGGTGGAAGGCCGCCGCTCGCGTTGGGGCGTGGTTCCGATAGAGAACGCGATAGAGGGCACGGTCAACATCACCCTGGACAGGCTGCTGGAATCTCCGCTGTTGGTGGAGGGTGAAATCTGCCTGCCCATCGACATCCACCTGCTCACGAATGCAGGTTCCATCGAGGAGGTGGAGCGCATACTCAGCCACCCTCACGCGGTGGCGCAGTGCCGCACGTGGCTTCGCGAGAGGGTCCCCGGCGTCCGGGTCGAGCAGGTGCTGAGCACGTCATTGGCGGCGAAGATGGCCGCCGATGACCCGAAACTCGCGGCCCTGGGCAGCCGGCTGGCGGCCGAGCATTACGGGCTGAAGATTCTAGAGGAAAAACTCGATTCCGAGATCATCAACGTGACGCGCTTTTTCGTCATCGGAACCGAAAAACCCGAGCGTGGGGCGCAATCGAAGACGAGTCTGTTCTTCGAGCTGCCGAACCAGTCGGGCGCGCTTTATAAGGCGCTTGCGCCCATCGCGGAGCGCAGGCTGAACATGACGAAAATCGAATCCCGCCCATCGAGAAGAGTGGCGTGGGAATATATCTTCTACATGGAAATCGATGGTTTCGCGGAAGACGAGGCAATCGCACAAGGTATTTCGGAATTGAGGAATCTGGCGGATTTTATTCGCGTGCTGGGTTCGTACCCCGTACTACAGCGAGCGCGCGAGGAGAATTGACATGGGGAGTTTTGCGGGTTTTTTCGGGCGTGAGGCTCTATCGACGCAGGGGCGTGAGGAGAGGGGATGAAATTTCAAAGGGCGCGGCCCGTTTCGGACATCATCGTCTACCAGCCGGGAAAGCCGGTGGAGGAACTCGAGCGCGAACTCGGCATCGCCGACTCCATCAAGGTGGCCTCGAACGAAAACCCCCTGGGGCCGTCGCCAAAGGCCGTGGAAGCCGTGAACAGTGCTATTCAGGAACTGCACCGCTACCCCGACGGCGGGGGTTTTTATCTCAAAAACGCGCTGGCAGAACATCATGGCCTTCAGCCTGGTAATTTCGTTCTCGGAAACGGAACGAACGAAGTACTGGAGATTCTGGCGCATGCGTACCTGGACCCCGGCGATCCCGTGGTTTTCTCAGAGGGCGCCTTTATCGTCTACTACATCGTTTCTCAGCTTACTTCTTGTGAGATCAGGCGCTCGCCGATGCGCGATTATCACCAGGACCTGGGCGCCATGGCGGACCTGGTCTGCGAGAAGACGAAAATCGTATTCCTCGCGAATCCCAACAACCCCACGGGTACGGCGGTGGGGGAGGGGAAACTCCGGGAATTTCTGGGAAAAATCCCACAGACCACCCTCGTCGTCATGGACGAGGCCTATTGCCACTATGCGCATCTGGAGGATTACCCCGACGCCGCGCAGATGCTCGATGAATTCCCGAACCTGGTCGCGATGCGCACCTTCTCGAAGGTCTACGGGCTGGCCGGCCTGCGTGTCGGCTACGGCGTGGCGGATGCGGAGGTCGCGGGGGCGATGGAGAGCGTCCGCGAGCCGTTCAACGTGAATTCCCTGGCTCTCGTGGCCGCTCAGGCCGCCTTGGGAGACATCGAGCACGTCGAAAGGTCGGTCGCCGTGAACGCCGAGGGCCGGGAGTATTTCGTGTACGAACTGTCGGCCATGGGCCTTCCCTTCGTGCCCACGCAGGGGAATTTCATGATGGTCGAGGTGGGTGAAGCGATGGGGGTGTACGAAGCGCTGCTCAGGGAGGGCGTCATCGTCCGGCCCGTGGCGGGATACGGTTTTCCGCGCCACCTGCGGATTTCCATCGGCACGCCGCAGGAGAACGAAGAGGTTATCAAGGCGTTGTATAAAGTGCTAAATATATAAATATAACAATTGGATACATATATAATTTAATGTAATTTATAGAGTAATGAAAAGGATATGAAAGTGCTTTTCGAGCAGATGACCATCATTGGCGTGGGGCTGATCGGCGGCTCGCTGGCCCGGGCCGCCCGGGAGAGAGGCCTCGTATCGAGATTCATCGGCGCAGGCCGGAGTCTGGGCAACCTCGAGCGCGCGCTTGAGCTTGGCGTCGTGGATCGCTTCGAGACGGACCACTTGGAGGCGGTGCGCGATTCAGACCTCGTGGTGGTGTGCACTCCCGTGCGCTCGTCGGTGCGGGTGACGGAGGCGATTCTGCCCGCGATGGCTCCCGGGGCCGTACTTACCGACGTGGGCAGCGTAAAGGCGCCCTACGTGCGGGCGGTGGAGGCGATGGATTTGGGAGATGTGAAATTCCTGGCGAGCCATCCCGTCGCCGGAGGCGAGAAAACCGGGGTGGAGGCGAGTTTTTCCTCCCTTTTCGAAGCGCATCAGACCATCCTGACGCCGACGGAGCGAACGCACCCCGGAACCATCGAACGTTTGCGCGCGCTTTGGGAGGGAGTAGGCGCAAATGTCGAGATTCTCGACCCGGAAACCCACGACCGCGTGATGGCCGACATCAGCCATCTCCCACATCTGGTGGCCTACGCCATGATGAACACCGCCCTCGGGGGGGAGGCGCTCCGGCATGCGGCAAGCGGGTTTCGGGATTTTTCCCGAATCGCATCCTCGGGGGCGGAAATGTGGCGTGAAATCTGCGAGGACAACCAGGAGGCGCTTCTGGACGCGCTGGACAGGTTTGAGAGAGAGCTGGCGGATCTTCGCCGTTTGCTGGAAGAGACGGATTCCGAGGGGCTCGAGCGTGCGTTTCAAAGGGCCAAGGACGGCCGGGACGAATGGGCGCGTAAAAAGGGTTGGGCTTGAGAGAGAAATCGCGCCGAGAATCAGCCGGCATCGTCATTCCCATCGATGGGCCTGCGGGATCCGGGAAGAGCACGGCGGCCAAGGGGATCGCGGAGAGGCTGGGTTTCGACTATCTTGAAAGCGGCGCGCTCTACCGGGCGGTGGGTTACCGGGTTTTGAGGAAGAACCGAGAGGGTGATTTCGAGAGTCGGGCGGTCGACTCCGCGCGTGATTTGCGTTTCGAGTGCCGCAAGGAGGAGAGCGAGTGGAGGAACGTCCTGGATGGAGAGGACGTTACCGATGCGCTCCGCGACGAAGAGATAAGCGATATGGCGTCGCGCGTGTCGGCGATACCCGGAGTTCGGGAGGCGCTGCTCGATTTTCAAAGGAATTACGGGCGGGAGCGCGGGGCCGTCATCGATGGGCGCGACATCGGCACGGTCGTTTTCCCGGAAGCCAGGCTTAAATTCTTTCTCGACGCGGACATCGAGGTGCGAATCCAGCGGCGCTTCGCCGAACTCGAGGCGAGGGGAGTCTCCTTTCACCCCGATCATCTGCGCGAAGACTTGAAGCGCAGGGACGAGAGAGATCGCCACAGAGCCAGCGCACCGCTGCGCAAGGCCGAGGACGCCGTGGAGATCCAAACGAGCGAAATGGGCGTTGACCGGGTGCTCGAGGTCATGTTAGAGAACATCCGCTCGGTTTACGGGGAAGTTATTGAGGATGCTTGAGTTGCGAGTTGATTCTCTCTTTTCTCGGGTGTAGTATGATTTTTTCCGCTAATTTCATGCCGATGACTGTGATAGCGATGGGCGCTTGAGCCGTGGCGGCAATTTTCTTTTCTCAGAACGAGGTAACGCAAACAGATGAATGAAACTCCCTCTAACGAATCAGAGGCGCTTCCCGCCTTCTCATCGAAGGTGGCCGAATTACTACCCGACGAAGTGGATCCAGACTCCCTTTCTCCTGAACAAATGGATGACCTATACGCCTCCACGATGAAGGTGCAGGACGGCGAAATCATCGAAGGAACGGTTGTGGGGATGGAAGGCGAATACGTGCTGGTGGACGTGGGTTATAAATCAGAGGGTTTGGTGCCTCGCTTTGAATTCCCGAGCCGCGGGCGGGATCTCAACCCTGGCGACAGGGTGGAGGTTTTCGTCGAAGAGCGTGAGGACGATGATGGTCTCATCGTGCTCTCCAAGGAGAAAGCCAACCGGATCAAGATTTGGGACGAGATCAGCAAAGCCCATGACAACGACGAGATTATCCAGGGCGAGGTGGTCGCCCGCATCAAGGGTGGGCTTACGGTCGACATCGGTCTCAAGGCCTTTTTGCCGGGCTCCCAGGTCGATCTGAGGCCGGTGAGGAACCTCGATCAGTTTATCGGCAAATCCTTCGACATGAAGATCATCAAACTCAACAGGAAGCGCGGGAACATCGTTCTCTCCAGGCGCGTGCTGTTAGAGGATGAAAGAGCGGAACTCAAGCGTGAGACGCTCGCGAATCTCACGGAGGGCATGGAGAAAGTAGGCGTCGTCAAGAACATCACCGACTACGGCGCGTTCATCGACCTGGGCGGAATCGACGGACTGCTCCATATCACGGACATGTCCTGGGGTCGGGTGAGCCACCCGAGCGAGCTTCTCTCCATCGGAGACAGCGTCAAGGTCATCGTGCTCAAGTACGACAAGGAGCGCGAGCGCGTCTCCTTGGGCCATAAGCAGATCACGCCGGACCCTTGGGAGAACGTGGAGATCAAATATCCCATGACCGGCAAGGTTCGCGGACGCGTCGTCTCCATCACCGATTACGGCGCTTTCGTCGAGCTCGAACAGGGCGTCGAGGGTCTGGTGCATGTGTCGGAGATGTCCTGGACGAGACGCGTTCGCCATCCCTCGAAATTTGTCGCGGTGGGCGATGTGGTGGAAGCCGTCGTTTTGAACTTGGACAAAGAGGGCCGCAGAATCTCCCTGGGCATGAAGCAGGTCGAAGCCAACCCGTGGACCACGGTGGAGGAGAAGTATCCTGTGGGAATGCGCGTGACGGGTAACATCCGGAATTTGACGGAATTCGGCGCCTTCGTCGCCCTGGACGAGGGCATCGACGGCCTCATCCACATTTCGGACATTTCCTGGACCCAGCGCTTCAAGCACCCCTCGGAAATCCTCCGCAAGGGCCAGGAGATCGAAGCGGTTGTTCTGAGCGTGGACGTCGAGAAGGAGCGTCTCTCTCTCGGCATGAAGCAAATCACGCCGGATCCCTGGGACGACATCAACGAACGTTATGCGCTGGACGACGATATCGAGGCGAAAATAACGAAAATAACGAACTTCGGTGTTTTCGCCGCTCCGGAGGAAGATCTGGAGGGGCTGGTTCACATCTCCGAACTCGATTCGGATAAGGTGAAAGAGCCGCAGGACGTGGTGCATGTGGGCGACGTGTTCAAAATGCGCGTCATCAAAATCGATCGGGAGCAGAGAAGGCTGGGGTTGAGCATCCGCGCCTATGTGGAGTCCACCGGTGAGGACCCGCTCATCAGCCGGGCGCCTCAGCCCGTGGAACCGCCTGAAGAGGAAAGTGTTCCCTCTGCCGAAGAGGCAGAGGAAGTAGAAGTGGAGGCCGAAGCCGAGGCGGAAGTCGTCGCGGAAGCTGCGCCACAGGCGGATGAACAAGCGGAATAATCGGGTGGATGGTTTGAAGCCCGTTCGATAAATTTGTGGAAAATATGCTCGCGAAGCTTCTCGCCGCCTGAGGAGGTTCGTCGCTTTTTGATCGATAGCTTGGTTCTCCGAAACGCGAATGTAGCCATCGCGCTCGCAGGGAGGATGATGATTCTCATGACTAAGGCCGAGTTGGTTGAGCAGATAGCTGAGAAAATCAATCTCACGAAAAAAGATACCGAGCGCATCGTGAACATCGTGTTCGGAAGCATCATGAGTTCCTTGTCGAATGGCGATAAGGTGGAATTGCGTGGATTCGGGAGTTTCCGAGTCCGTTCGAGAAACAGCCGCGACGGCCGAAACCCGAGAACGGGTGAAGCGGTCGCGATTCCGCCCAAGAACGTGCCGTTCTTCAAGGCGGGGAAAGAATTGAGGCAGATGGTCGATAACTTCGGAACGGCTCCTTTCGAGGATGATGGGGAAGGGCCCGGTTCTTCGGGCAGAAACGCTTCGGCGTCGGCCGGTTCCGATGGGTATGGAGAATCGTCGGAGGAAGATTCTCTCTTCTAGTCAAGCGGTCTTCAGTTGGCATGTCCCCCGGGACAATCCCGCCCAACCGGAATTTTCTCATGAATGAAAAGCGCGTCGGTCGTGGATGCGTGGTTCTTCGGCAGGGTGATATCACCGAGTCCGAAGTGGACGCCATCGTGAATGCGGCCAACAACCATCTCTGGATGGGCGCGGGCGTGGCTGGCGCCATCAAGAGAAAAGGCGGGAAAGCGATAGAGACCGAGGCGGTATCGAAAGGACCGATTCGGGTCGGGGATGCCGTAATTACGAGTGGCGGCGAACTCCGCGCCCGGCACGTGATTCATGCGGCGGGAATGGGGACGGACTTTAGGACCTCGCTCGAATTCGTGGAAGCCTGCACTCGGGCGAGCCTCGAAGTGGGCGAGGAGAATTCGCTGAGCAGCATAGCGTTTCCCGCCATCGGCACGGGCGTCGGGGGCTTGGATGTGAAGACGGTCGCCTCCGCTATGCTTCAAGTCTGCTCGGAGCACTTGCAGGCGTCGACGGGCATGCTGACCCGGATAGAATTCGTGCTGTTCTCGGATGCCGACTTTGGTGCGTTTCAGGGCGCGCTCGAAGCGCTTTGATCTTGAAGTGAGGCGGCTTATGTGCTCGCGCTCATGCCCGGCCTGAATATGAGATGCTTCCAGGACCTTTTCATCTTTTGGCGAAACGCTCCACCTCCGCCTGAAGCACCCGGCCCATGAATCGCAGGCCATCAGGATATTCACGCCCCATCATTCTCATAGTAGGAACCACGTGTTCGGGGAAATCGGCTTTTGGCGTTGCGCTGGCCAGGTGCTTTCGGGAAGAGGGGGTGTCTCTGGAAATTGTCGGCGCCGACGCCAGGCAGATTTATCGGGGTATCGGCGTGGGCACCGCAAAACCCGGTTTGGATGAGCGCGGCGGCGTGCCGCATCATATGATGGATGTAGCGGAATTGGGGGAGACTTACAGCGCAGCGCGCTATGCGGATGAGGCGATGGTTTGCATCGAGGATATTTATCGCAGAGGCGCATACCCGCTCGTGGTGGGAGGGAGCGGTTTGTATATCCGCGCTTTGGTGGAGGGATTTTTCGAGGGACCTGAAGCGCAGCCTGAAATCAGGGAACGATTGGAGGCGGAGGCATCAAGGCGGGGGCATACGGCCATGCACGAGCGCCTCTTCGCCGTCGACCCCGAAACGGCCGTGAAACTTCATCCCAACGATCTGCGGCGGGTGGTTCGCGCCCTGGAGGTCTATGAGGCGACGGGGCGGCCGGTTTCACGTTTGCGCGCCGAGCAAAAAGCGCCCAGGTTCGCGTCTTCGTTGTATATTGGTCTCAGGTATCCGGCGTCCATCCTCGCCGGTCGGATCGATCGCAGGGTGCGGCGGATGCTCTCGGGCGGAATGCTGGATGAAGTGGCGATGCTGGCCGAGGAGAATCTCACCGACGCCCGGGTGTTCGAGGGTCTTGGATTCCAGGAAGCCCTCGCGTTGCGCAGGGGACGGATGGCGGAGAATGAGGCGGTTCGGGAAATATCCAGGCTGCACCGCAACTACGCGAAGCGTCAGCGCACCTGGTTCCACAAGCTCGAGGGCGTGAACTGGTATGAACCCCGGGAAAAGGATTTCGGGGTTATATTGGAAAAGGCTCATGATAGGGTATCCCGGTATCTGGAACTGGAATCACGTATGGAGGGTTCCTCTTGAGCGTCGTGCTCATCGGTTTCAAGGGATGCGGTAAGTCGACTATCGGTCCATTGCTCGCCGAAAAAATGAGGTTCTCTTTCCATGATCTCGACCATTTGATCGAACAAAGACATTTCGAAGAAACAGGAGAACGGCTGGGGTTTCGCGAGGTTTTTAGATCGAGAGGCGAAAAATCCTTCCGCGCTATGGAAAATCACTTGCTAAGCGAGCAACTCGGTCAACCGAATCTCGTTCTTGCGCTCGGAGGCGGCACGCCGATGGCGCCGGGCGTCGATTCTCTGCTTGCTCCCCACTGCGTGATTTATCTCCGGGTGCCGGAGAATGATATCGTCGAGAGGGTGCGCGCCGATGGCTGGCCCGCCTATATCGAGAACGAGGCGAACCCCGAAGAAGCGTTGCGTCTGCTTTTCAAAAAGCGCGTTCCGCGCTATGAAGAACTCGCAAAATTGATCGTGAAGAACACGCGCGCGCCTGAGGAGGTCGTCGCGGCGGTTCTGCCTGAAATACGCGCAGAGCTGTCGAAGACTGGAAGCTAGAGAGGGGAATCGTGTCGAACACGTTTGGCCGTTTGTTTCGCTTTACAACCTGGGGGGAGTCGCATGGCCCCGCTTTGGGCGTCGTGGTGGACGGTTGCCCGGCTGGTTTGCCGCTGGATGAATCCGACCTCCAGCGGGACTTGGATCGCAGGCGGCCGGGCCAGAGCCGGGTGACGACCCAGCGAAAAGAAGAGGACCGGGCGGAGATTTTATCCGGTGTCTTCGAAGGCCGGACGACCGGGCATCCCATCTCGGTGCTTATCCGGAACAAAGACGCCGATTCGAGCAAATATGAACCCTTGCGCAACCTTTATCGCCCGGGGCATGCGGATTTCACCTACATCCAGAAGTGGGGGATTCGGGACCACCGGGGCGGGGGGCGTTCCAGCGCGCGGGAGACGGCTGCTCGCGTTGCGGCGGGAGCGATAGCCAAGAAACTCCTCACCCGTCTCGGTGTATCGATTCTGGGCTATGTCGATCAGGTGGGGCCGGTATGCTGGGATGGTGCACGCTTCGACGCGGACGAGATAGAGCGAAACATCGTTCGTTGTCCGGACGCCGAGACGGCGTCCCGGATGGAGGCGGCCATTCTCGAAGCTCGCAAGGCGGGCGATTCGGTAGGCGGCGCCATTACCATTCAGGCCGATGGCGTTCCTTCTGGCTGGGGAGAGCCGCTTTATGGGCGTCTCGACTCTGATCTTGCGGCGGCGATGATGAGCATCAACGCGGTGAAGGGGGTGGAAATCGGTTCTGGCTTCCGGGCCGCCGGGATGCGGGGTTCCGAGAACAACGATCCCTTCGAGATGAAAGACGCTGAGCCGAGGGTGAGGACGAACAACGCGGGCGGAATTTTGGGCGGTATATCCACGGGTGCGCCGGTTGTGGTTCGCTTCGCGGTGAAGCCGACTTCCTCCATTTTGTTAGAGCAGGACACGGTGACGACATCGGGAGAAAAAACGACCGTGAAGGTGGAGGGGCGGCACGACCCGTGCGTGGCGACGCGAGCGGTGCCCATCGGGGAAGCGATGATGGCGCTCGTTCTGGCGGATCATTGGCGTCTCGGCTTGGGGAGCCGCATCGAATAGCCCGATTGAGCGCTATTGGAAGGCCGTCATGGATTATTCGGATTCAACAAAGTCATGGAGTGCGTTGAGAATCTTTACTTTGTTGGATGAGCTATATCGATTTAAGTTATTGAAATAACGTCCGTTTCTTCATGGAGCGCATCATGAAACTCGGGGTCGTGGGTCTGGGCGTCATAGGCAAGGCCGTGGTGAAGGCGGCGGATGAAGGAAAAATTCCCGTCGATATACCGGTCGCTGCGACCCGTACGCCGGAGAAGGTGAAAGATTTTCTGGCGAGTCTTAAAAATCCCCCGCGCATGACGGATATGGCGGGTGTAGCGCAAGAGGCGGAAGTCGTGATGGAAGCCTCGGGCGGAGGCACCGTGGAGGCGATTTGTCATGAGAGTTTCGCGCGGGGAAAAGACGTTATCATCAATTCCGTGGGCGCTCTTCTCGATCGGAATGATTTGCTCGAAGAGGCGAAGAGTGGAGGTTCCCGCATTTTCGTTCCCTCGGGCGCCATCATTGGCTTGGACGGACTCAAGGGGGCTTCCGCCGGCGGGATGGAATCCGTCACCATGACGACGAGAAAACCACCCGAGAGCCTCAAGGGAGCACCCTATATCGAAGCCCAGGGGATAGACCTCGACGCCATTGATGAACCGACCGTGATTTTCGAGGGGAATCCCCTGGAAGCGTGCAAGGCGTTTCCGGCCAACGTAAACGTGTCCGCTGCCGTGAGCTTCGCGGGCATCGGGCCGCACAGGACGAAACTGCGGGTTGTGTGCGACCCCACGGTCAATCGAAACATCCACGAGGTCGAAGCGGTGGGGGAATTCGGGCGTTCCTTCATCCGTATCGAGAACGTGCCGTCAGAAAATCATCGAACGGGCATATTGACGTATCTCTCGGCTTTTTCTTTCCTCAGAGATCGAACATCCACATTGATTGTCGGCACCTAGCCGGTTGGCGCGCGGTGACTGAATGGAGGGTGGTTTATTGAACCGCGACGTCGTGATTTTCGTGCCCGAGGCGCGCGCGCCCATCGAATCGCTGCGAAACATGCTCGAGCCGCATGGCGAGTTTCGTGACGGCGGCCGCCGGAAGTGGACCGAAGATGAATTGGTTCACGATGCCCATGAATGGGACACCCTGCTGGTGACGTCGAGAGAGCAAATCACCGAGCGGGTGATCGAAGCTGGCACACGCTTGAAGCTCATCGCCAAGATTGGCGTGGGTGTTGAGAATATCGACATACCTGCCGCCACGAGGCGAAAAATCCCGGTGACGAACTGCCCGGGCGCGAACGCCGTCGCCGTGGCGGAAGCGGCCCTGGGCCTGATGCTGGCTGCGAGCCGCCGGATTCCCCAGGGGATGGAAAAGCTGCGAAAAGGGGGCTGGCGTGAGGGCATCTGGATCGCGAATGAGATGAGTGGGGCGACGTTCGGCATCGTGGGCTTCGGGAACATCGGGCGGGAACTGGCCCGGTTGTTGTCCGGTTTTCAGGGCCGCATCCTGGCGTATGACGCGTTCGTGCGCCAAGAGGTGATACGCGAGGCGGGTGTGGAGCCGGTGGATTTGAACAGGTTGACGAGCGAATCCGATTTCATATCGATTCACTGCAGCCTGACGCCCGAGACGCGCCACATGTTCGATGCCCAAAAGTTTCGGATGATGAAAAAATCTGCGGTGCTCGTGAACTGCGCGCGTGGCGCGATTATCGATGAGGCGGCGCTGGTTCACGCGCTCAGGGAAGGGGAAATCGCCTCGGCCGGCATCGATGTTTTCGAGGAGGAACCCCCGAACCCGGAGAATCCGCTTTTCTGCCTTCCGAACGCCGTGGTGACGCCGCACTTCGCCGGGGCGAGCCACGAGGCGCGCGAACGGGTGAACCGGCTGGCCGGCGAGAACGTGCTGGCAGTATTGAGGGGAGAGCAGGTGAATCCCGCGACACTGCTGAACCCGGAGGTGTACGAACACTGATTTTTAACCGGAAATTGCGAATGATTTATTTGTCTCGGAGGCTTGCGCCCATACGCGTCGAATCACTATACTTGCGCGGTTGTTCGAAACCCCGGGTTCCACAATCCCACAGTGCTGGAGGATGTTTTTTTGGAAGGTGCGACAGATAAAATTTGGATGGACGGGAAATTCGTCCCTTGGGATGAAGCCAAAATTCATGTCCTCACGCATTCGCTGCACTATGGATTGGGGGTATTCGAGGGCATCCGCTGCTATCAGACGGAGCGTGGCTCCGCTGTCTTCCGCTTGGAAGAGCACATGCGGAGGCTCTACGATTCCGCGCAGATTGTGGGCCTCGATGTGCCCGTCTCACAGGATGACTTCACCGAGGCGGTGCTGGAGACGATTCGCACCAACGAGATGAAGGCTTGCTACATCCGCCCGCTCATCTGGCTCGGCTACGGTTCCATGGGCGTGAACCCCAAAGGAGCGCTCACCCATGCGATGGTCGCGGTCTGGAGCTGGGGGGCGTATCTGGGCGAGGAAGGGTTGGCGAAGGGTATTCGCGTCAAAGTCTCGTCCTTTACGTCCCATCACCCGAACAGCTACATGACAAAGGCGAAAACCACGGGCAACTACGCCGTGAGCCAGATGGCGAAACTAGAAGCCGTTGGCGCGGGCTATGATGAAGCGCTCATGCTGGATCCGGAGGGGTTGGTGACTCAAGGCTCGGGCGAGAACATTTTCATCGTTCGGGACGGCGTGCTCAAGACGCCTCCGCTTCACGGCGTGCTGGGGGGGATTACACGCGACACCGTCGTTCAACTCGCTGATGAGCAGGGTGTTGAATTACAAGTTGCTCCCTTCGCCCGGGATGAAGTCTATGTGGCGGATGAGGCTTTCTTCACCGGTACGGCAGCGGAGGTTACTCCCATCCGGGAGGTGGACGACAGGACAATAGGCGCCGGAGAGCCCGGCCCGGTGACGAAGAGAGTTCAATCCGCGTTCTTCGAGATCGTAAACGGGCGCGATGAGAGCAAGCTCGATTGGCTTACCTTCATATAACGACGAGGAGAAACGAGAAGTGCCGATTTACGAGTATGAATGCAGCGCATGTGGAGATGAGCACGAAGTCATCCAGAAAATAGGTGCCGGCGCGCTCAGGAAATGCCCGAGTTGCGGCGCGCTCAGGCTCAGACGCAAAATCTCCCGCTCCGCCTTCCACCTCAAAGGCGATGGCTGGTATGTGACGGATTACGCCTCGAACGGTAAAGAGCAAGAGACCGAGTCTCAGAGCACCGCTTCCGATTCGAAATCAGAGAACAAATCCACCGAGAAGAAAGAAACGGCGGCCTCGAATGGCGCAACCTCGAAGCAGACCGGCAAGAAAAAACCCGAACCGGTAGCAGTAGGCTAGTTTTTCGGTAAAAACGCGACCATCCTCACGATACAGCCGTCGCCGCCCGTCCAGCGCCAGGGAAATGCGGCCAGCGCGAATCGTTTGCCCACGACCTTGTCGATGTCTCCCCCCACGTTCTCGAAGCCGACGATGCCATTGCCCAGAAGCGCACGGTGGCAGGGTTCCCAATCGGGGAAAGCCTCGCTCGTGGGGCGGTCGAAGCGTTCTTCGTATTCCTTGAGAGTGAACGGGCAGATGGGCTGGGGGCCCCATGCGATTTTCGTACCCAGCGGATGGTCGAGCGCCTGCTGGTCCACGCCCACGCCCTTCACGCCGCGCTCCACGAACCATTCGCCCGCTTCCTTGTACAGGCCGGGGGAGTAGATGAAATACTTCGTGTTGTCGCCGTAGTAATGGTGCCATCCGGTATGAACGATAACGATGTCGCCCGGGCGAATCTCCGGCCTCGCGTTTTCGAGGTCTTCAGGCGTAATGACTTCCCATTCGTCTTTGGGGATATCCACGCAGACGGCGTTGCCGAAATAGCTTTGCAGCGGCACCTCATCCATGAACGGCATGCCTTCGATGACGTGCGCCGGAGCGTCCGTGTGGGTCGTGCAGTGCATGAATGTTGTGATTTGCTGGCTCAGAACCTGGCTTTTGGCGTGATAGTGGAATCTTTCGATCTTGAGATCCGGGAAATAGGGCCAAAGGGGGGCGCCATGCCCCCAGGGGTGGCTCAAGTCGATGATGTCGTAATCATCCAGGCGGTCCGTGTCGATTATCATGGTATATTTATCCTTTCAGAAGAAGTGCGGATTTTGACGTTGTTGGATTCAGGGAAATGTAACAAAGATTCGAAAACGCCGCCATGAGGGCGTGCTTTACACTGAAGTGTTGAAGAGAGGAAATAAGTGGAGACCCATGAATGCCCCGCGTGCGGCTTGCGGTTTCGGCATGCGCATCCCAATGCGTGTACCGCCTGCAGCCGGGTGCATTGCCGCAACTGCCTCAAGGTGTTCAGGGACGAGGTGGAAGAAGAGCCGGAGGGGCGCTTCATCGTTTTGTGCCCAGAGTGCGAGGATTCCATCTCCTGGCGAGTGGATGCGCAGGAGGTTTCGGCGTCGAACTGGTCTGAATATGGCGGATGATTCTCGCACGAAGCGAAAATACGAGACGCATCTTGCAGAAGGCATGAGGAGGGGCTAAGTTACACCCTCTTTCTGCCGGAGTGGCGGAATTGGTAGACGCAGTGGACTCAAAATCCACCGGGGGCAACCCCTTGCCGGTTCGAGTCCGGCCTCCGGCACCAACATGTGTTTCGTCCAAATGGATTTTCGATAGGACAAGAAAGTCTCCATGCGCGTACCCCTTTATGACTTGAAATCTCAAAACGGGCCGCTGAAAGCGCAGATTCTGGCGGCAGTCGAAAGAGTGATCACCCACCAGAGGTTCGTCATGGGCGAGGAGATCGGTGCTTTCGAGTCCGAAATGGCGGACTATTGTGGAGCGGAGCACGCCATTGCCGTCTCTTCAGGCACCGACGCTCTACTCTTGGCTTTGATGGCGAACGACGTTCGCCCGGGCGATGAAATCATCACCTCGGCGTTCACGTTTTTCGCCACTGCCGGCGTCATCCATCGCCTGGGCGCGAAGCCGGTGTTCGTGGATATCGATCCCGACACGTTCAATCTCGCGCCGAGGCGGCTTGAAGAAGCCATTACGCCGAAATCGAAAGGGGTCATACCCGTTCACATGTACGGCCGCTGTGCGCCAATGCCGGAGATTCTCGAGATAGCCGAGCGCCACCGGCTTTTCGTGGTGGAAGACGCCGCCCAAGCCGTCGGCGCGCGGATGAGTCTGGGAGTGGCCGGCGCCATGGCGGATGTGGGCTGTCTGTCGTTTTATCCCACGAAAAACCTGAGCGCGCTTGGCGATGCCGGCATGGTTTTAGCCAAAAACGACGCGCTCGCCGAGCGCATGCGCAAGCTCAGGATTCACGGTTCGCCCGATAATTCCGAGTATGACGAGGTAGGCGGAAATTTCAGGATGGACACGATGCAGGCGGCGGTTTTGTCCATAAAACTAAAGCGCCTGGAAGAATGGAATGCCAAGAGACGGCAAAACGCCCGGAAGTATGCCGAAAGATTCGAAGTCGGCGGGGTAATCAGCGAGCGTTTCAGGCCGCCCTCGTATTCGGATGAGGGCCATGTGTTTCACCAATACGTGGTTCGCGCACCCGAGCGGGACGCGCTGCAAGAACACTTGTTGCGGAACGGCGTTGGGTGCGCCGTGTATTATTCCTCTCCTTTGCATCTCCATCCCTGTTTTGATGGCTATCAACAGGGCGATTTTTCAGAGAGCGAAACCGCAGCGGCCCAGGTATTGTCGCTTCCCGTCTACCCGGAATTGCCGGATGAGGATCTCGATTTTGTAGCGGATACCGTGATTCGGTTTTTTGCATGAATTTTAAGGCGTTATCTGCCAGGCTGGTGATTCAGTTTTTCAATGTCAGATAGAGCAGTGCCAGAAGAAGTCCCGCCACCCCGAACCAGAGGATCTTCCCTTCTGTTTTGAGGTAATTCCGCCATTCCGCCCTGTCGTCTTCGGTGAAAGGTTCCCTGCGCGCCCCGTCATCGTGCGGGCCTGTGATTTCCTGATACAAATCCTTTTCCCGCGGGGTGGCTGACTCTTGTTTCTGGCGGTTTTGCGCCGTCCAGTTCAAAAGAGCGAAATAAGCGAGAAAGACGATTATCGCCAAAAGCCCCGTGATTCGGGCGCCAGTGTGGTCTCCAAACATCCAGCTCCCGATTCCCACGCCTAGAATGACGAGAAGAAAAACCGGGGAACAACCGGTGAGCATGTTATCTCCAGTTGCTTAAGAATGATGATTCTCGGTCATCAGATATCCTTGTGTCCTGAAAAAATCTTACCCTTGATTCCGCCCGATGCGATTTTCCTCCCCTCGCATCATTCGCCCGATGTTGTCCTGATGTTTCCAAATCACCAACAAGGAGATGAGGGCGGATGAGGCGCATACCAACGTGGAGTAGCTCATCCAAGCACCTGCGAGCGGGACAGCCGCGGCGGCGAGCATGGAACCGAGAGAAACGTATCGCGTTGCGGCCACCACGAGAATAAAGACCAGTGCGGCGAAGGCTGTTGGCCCCGGAGTCAGGAGGGCGAACACCCCCAGGCCGGTGGCCACGCCCTTGCCCCCGCGAAACCCCGTGAAAGGCGAATACATGTGCCCGATAACCGCCGCAAGGGCAGCGATGGGTTCCAGAGCGGGGGCGGAGATGCGCGAGGACACATAGCGGGCGAAGAGGATGGCAGCGACGCCTTTCAGCACGTCGAGCAGAAGGGTGAGAACACCGCTTTTCCAGCCACTCGTTCTCAAGACGTTCGTCGCGCCGATGTTGCCGCTTCCCGATTTTCGCGGGTCCTCGGTGCCGAGCAATCGGGTGATCACCAGCCCGAATGGAATGGCTCCCAGGAATCCGCTGACCAGAAAGACGAGAAAAAAAGCGCCCATCAAGAAATGGCTCGAATGATATGACGAAAATAATCAACGGCAGAAACCACCGCTGCGATCATGGCGGCCCAAATCAAAATGGTCCCCAGCGGCGGGAAAATGCTCAGGATGAGGAAAAAGATCGCCGCGACCTCCAGGCCCATCTTGATTTTGCCGAGAAAGCCGGCCGGTACCACAAGGCCCCGCCGCATGGCTACGGCGCGAAAGGCTGTCACCAGAAGCTCCCGGCCCAACAGAATGCCCACGACCCAGGCATCCACTTTCCCCAGCGATACCAAGGGGATTAAGGCAGCGACGATGAGCAGCTTGTCGGCCACAGGGTCGAGAATCTCACCCAGAGGGGTGATCTGGTCGCGGGTTCTGGCCAGATGGCCGTCGAGCCAGTCCGTGAAAGCCGCCATGACGAACAGGCCGGCCGCGAAGTATTGTGCGGGGGGCGAGCCTTGGAGCAAAAACATGACAAGCAATGGAACCATCAGGATACGGGCTAAAGTGAGACTGTTCGCGAGCGTGAATTTTTCTCTGGTTCCACTCGCGATGATACGTGAGGCCGCCTCCCGCCAGCTTGCGGGAGAGTCGTCAGATTTTTGTGGTTTTGCCTTGGACATCGTCAACTCAAAAAATCATGCAGTGTCTCGTGGCTGCCTTCCGCGCGAAAACGGTTGATCACTTTTTTTTCTATTTGCCGGATTCTTTCACGCGAGAGCCCGAGTTTTCTTCCGATTTCTTCGAGCGTCATCGCCTCTCCGTCGAAACCGTAGCGCATACGAATGATGTCACGCTCTCTGGGGTCGAGCTCTGCGAGCAAGTCCTCCACCTCTTCTTCGAGAGAGTGCTGCACTACGTTATCCTCGACGGATACGGCGCTTTGTTCTTCGAGCAGATCGAGGTAGCTGGTGTCGTCGTCGGAAGAGATGGTAGCGTCGAGAGAAAGGTAATTACGATTAGCGCGTATAAGTTTTTCGATGTCCGTCACTTTCATGTTCAACCGTTCGGATAACTCGGATATCGTTGGTTCGCGCTTGAATTCCTGCCGGAGCTTCTCGTACGTGATGGAGATTTTGTGGAGAAGACCTGCCTGTTTGACGGGCAGCCTGACCGTGCTCCTCTGATCCGCCAGAGCGTGCATGATGCTTTGGCGAATCCACCATACGGCGTAGGTGATGAGCTTTACGCCGCGTTCCGGCTCAAAGCGTTTGATCGCGTTTATCAGTCCGATGTTCCCCTCATTGATCAAATCCTCGAGTGAAAGACCGAAGCCCTTGTAACGATTCGCCACGCTGACGACGTATCTCAAATTCGAACGAATGAGTTTATTGAATGCTTCTTCATCTCCATCTCTTGCTGCGAGGGCCAACTGGTGTTCTTCATCGCGCTTGAGGATGGGATGGTTGCCGATGTCTCTCATATAGAGGGAAAGTGTATCCACGGTGGGAGAAGCGGACGTATCCTCATTAAGGTTACCCGGGGAGTCGGTAAAAGTGGGTGGCTCCTCTTTTTCATTAACAGTGTAGGAATCCGTTTTTTTTGGACCGGAAACCTCGCCGTGTACGGCAGGCAAATTTTTGTCTTCGGACTCGCCTTCGTTCGGCTCAGTCATCTAACATTGCTCGCATGTGGCTGGGATGTTTGGAAATAATGGGTGGCAAATCATTTTTTACCTGCAAGGGCGAGGAGCCTGTTGTATGCGGGTGAAGCATACTGATCTTCGGGATAAGACTCCAATACTGAACGATAGGCCTCTCCCGCTTTTTTGAAACTCTCTTCTATCCTGTAGCTTTCCCCCAGCTTGTACATGGCTTCAGCACGAACATGGGGGACATCTTCAAAATCTCGAATTATTTCCTTGTAGCGCGGAATCGCGGAGACGCGCAGATTCGTCCTGAAGTAAAAATTCGCGATAAACAGAGCGTTTTTGGCGAGATGATCTCTTAATTCCGATATCTTCTGCTTTGCATCGGCCGTGTATTCCGAACCGGGGAAGCGACGCACGAGAGTTTGGAAATTCTTGAGTGCATCTCTTGCAACAGAAGCGTCCTGATCGATGTCGAGATTTCTCTCATAGTCGCTCATCGCGAGGAAATAGTACGCTTTCGGCGTTCCAGCGCTTACAGGATAGAGGCGCACGTATTCGGCGTATTGCAACTTCGATTCAATGTATTCTTCCGCGTGGAAGTATGAATCTCCCAAACGCAACAGCGCGCTTCGGCGGTGCTTGCTGTCGGGGTGTTCTTCCAGCAGGCGCTTGAACGCTTGGCGCGCCGCCTCGAAGCGCTCGGCCCGCAAATCCTCCTCTCCGATGACGAGCAATTCTCCGGGTGACGCCTGCTGCTTCGGACGCGAGACGCACCCGCTCAGGAGAAGCAGTACGCAAACCAGGGAGAAAAAAACCAACATGACCTCGTGATTCGTGCGTTTAGGCATATTTTTCTCTATCGAAAAGGAAATATCGTCGCGCAGCTTTGTCTTGTTTGGAATCTTAGGAGAGCATGAAAGCAGGTGTCAAGAAACCTTTGATTCTAGCGGCGAACGATGAGTTTTTCTCCGGGAAAAATTTTGGCCGAGGCGCTCAGTCGGTTCCAGGCGAGTAGAGATTTTGTTGAAACTCCGTATCGTTTGGCGATGAGCCAGATGTTCTCTCCCGGACCGACGAGGTGGTGCAATGGTTTATCTTGCTTTTTTATCTCGCTCTTTTCGGCTTTCGCGAGGTGTTTTCGGGAAGGAAGGTGTATTTGCATGCCGACGCGCAGGCGCCTGGGGTCGATTCCGGAATTGGTCAGCACCAATTCTTTGGTGGAGATGTTGTATTTCCGGGCTATGAGCCAAAAGCTTTCACCTTCTTGCACGACATGCAACTTCGGCACAGGGGCAACCCCATTTGACGGAGCGGCATTTTGCAGAGCCGCCTTCAGCCTTTTTGGCGGTTTCGGTACAAGTATTTTGGTGCCCACTTGAAGTTTTCTGGGATGGAGATGGGTGTTCATCTCGAGCAGCCTGTCTAACGGGACTCCGAATCTTTGCGCTATGGCGCCGAAAGTATCGCCCGGCTGTATGCGGTAACCATTGGGAGAAGCGTGATATTTCTTGGCCAGTTTCGCCAGTTTCACGGCAAATTTCTTCGCCTCTTCACGCGGGAGAAAAAGATGGTATCCATTGCTCGGAGGCGTGACGGAGGTTCTCAACTCTGCATTGATTTCCCTCAAAGTGCGCAGAGAGACGTTCGAAATACGGGAAATCGCTCTCAAGCTGGTGCCATGAGAAAGTTTGACGGCTTTATAGTCCCAGGAGTTGGCATATTCTATGCCCACGAATCCGAATACTTCCGGGTTTTTGGCGATAATCATCCCTGCCAGGTACTTCGCGACGTAGTTGCGTGTTTCGTTGGGCAGGTATCTTGTTCTGGCGAGTGACCAGTAGTCTTTTCGCTTCGACCTGCGAATGGCCCTGGCGATGCGGCGCTCTCCCGCGTTGTATGCGGCGAGCGCCAAATGCCAGTCGCCGAATTTCTCGTAAAGTTTCGATAGATAGGCCGAAGCCGCACGCGTGGATTTCATCGGGTGGCGGCGCTCATCCACATAATAGTTAATTTTCAGGCCCATTCGCCTCGCGGTGCCCGGCATGAACTGCCAGGGCCCAACCGCGCCGGCTCTGGAGCGTGCCTTCGGGCTGAATCCGCTCTCAATCAAAGAGAGATACGCCAGATCCTGTGGCAGTTGGTGTTCCTTCAGAATTTCACGGAACAATTTGATATAGCGTCCCCCCCTGCTCAACCAGACGGAAAAATTGGCGCGTCCGGAACCCGTAAAGTACTCAATCCACCTATCCACGATGGCATTGCGGACGACGGGGACGTCATACAAAAAAGCCTTGGGTTTCTTGGCTTCCGGTGTTGGTCGGAACTTGAGCCTTTCTTCGATTTCGGGCACCGGCAGGCTGATGTCATGTGGGGCAGGTTCAGAATCTTTATCCGCCTTTTCATCCCTGGCATCTGCAGGGCCTGACGGCTTTGTGATTTTATCCGCTTCGATGTCATTCAATGGTATGGATACCGAGGCCATGGGCGATTCTTTCTGAGCGGCTTCGGGTGGTTTGGGCGTTGCGGATTTTGGGACCGGAGGAGGGGGTAAAACCGTTTTTCGGGGATCAGTAGGGTTGTGCGTCTCTATTGAGATGTCATCTGATATATTCTTCGGCTGAATTCCGCTTTGAGCGAGGGGCGCTGCGCTACAACCCATCACGAATATGCACATCAGGAGAAAACATCTTCGTCGAATTAGCAAGATACCTTCTCCCTGATTCCTTGGTTATTTACTGATAGGGATGAAACAATCATCAAAACAACAAAAAGGATAACAATCACCGATAAGTTTGGTCAAATTGGTTATGCGCGGTGCTCCGAGGTGCGCGAATCCCGGAAAAGAGAGAGTTGATAGTCGCTTTGTTCGACAGGAATCGGATATTTCCCGGAAAAACAAGCCGTGCAGAATGCCTCTTCATTCGGGTGAGCGCAACTCAGCATGCCCTCCAGGGATAAATAGTTCAGACTATCCGCCTCCAGGAATTGCCTGATTTCCTCGACGCTGTTCGAAGATGCCTTCAGTTCCGCAAGGGTAGGCATATCGATGCCGAAAAAACACGGGTGGGTGATGGGAGGAGAACTGATGCGCATGTGAACTTCTTTTGCGCCGGCTCGCCGGATGAGTTCAACGATCTTCTTGCTCGTCGTGCCCCTGACGAGGGAGTCATCAACTACGACGACGCGTTTATCCGCCAGGAATTCTTTCATGGGGTTCAATTTCAGTTTGACGCCGAAATTTCGAATGGACTGTTCTGGTTCGATAAATGTGCGGCCCACGTAGTGGTTGCGTATCAGGCCCCATTCCAGGGGAAGCCCCGAAGCATCTGCGTATCCGAGCGCGGCCGATAGGCCCGAATCTGGAACGGGTGTGACGATATCCGCCTCTACGTTGTCTTCCTCGGCGAGCCGAGCGCCCAGTTCTTTCCTGAAGGCGTAGGCGTTTTTCCCGAAAACGAAACTGTCCGGACGGGCGAAATAGATGAATTCAAAAATACATTGCTGATGTTCAAGAGCTGGAGAATGAGTGATACTTCTTAATCCGTCTTGATCGATTATGACCATCTCGCCGGGTTCGATTTCGCGGATATATTCGGCGTCTATCAGATCGAGCGCGCAGGTTTCGCTCGTGAGTACCCAGGAATCGCCCCCGGTCTCGCCTGCGGGGAGTTTGCCCAGAACCAGGGGACGAAAGCCGCGGGGGTCGCGGATGCCAATCAACGTATCTTCCGTCATCATCGTGAGCGTGTAGGCGCCCTCTAATCGTTGAACGGCTTCTATGATGGCGCCCTCAGTGGTTTTTTCCGCGGAACGGGCGATGAGATGCAGAATAACCTCGCTGTCCGTAGTGCTGCGAAATATGGATCCGTTGGCTTCCAACTCTTCGCGCAACGCTCCGCCGTTGACGAGGTTTCCGTTGTGGCCGAGAGCGAGTGTTCCTTTGGCGTAATTCACCAAAAAAGGTTGGGCGTTTTTGATATCGGATTGTCCTGCCGTGGAATAGCGATTGTGTCCGATGGCGATGCGCCCTTGCAGTTTGGTGATGCGCTCTTCGGTGAAAACATCAGCAACGAGACCCATGCCGACTTCACTGTGCACCTTTTCTCCATCAGAGGCTACTATGCCCGCACTTTCCTGTCCTCTGTGCTGAAGAGCGTAGAGACCCAGATAGGCCATATTGGCCGCCTCGGGATGGTCGTAGATCCCAAATACGCCGCATTCCTCTTTTGGATGGTCATCTATCCATACGGACATCTCACATCACCTCGGAGAGGGCGCCTGACCATGCCGCTACAATGTGCGGCATTGCTAAATCAATCAAAGGAGCATTATCGGGGGTTTTGACGACGAAAGCACCCTCCTGGACACGACCGATACGCGTAAGTTCTGCTCCGCAACTCTGTACGGCCTCATGCAGAGCGTCCACCGCGTGAGGAGATACGCTCACCAAAATGCGCGATGCGGCCTCGCCATATAGCAAGCCGTCGAGTCTGCCCTCCTGCTCGGGAAGCCACACTTCGGCCCCGAACCTGCTATTGGGTGATGCGATAGTGGATTCGGCCAGAGAGATCCCCAATCCGCCTTCGGAAAGATCGTGCGCGGAGTGCACCAGACCCATATCGATGCCGCGCCTGCAGGCTGTCTGCACGGCTTTTTCTGCATCCAGGGATATCGGCGGTGCGTCACCTCCCTCCTGGCCCGTTTCCAACCACACATACTCATGAGCGCATGTTTTCGGCAATGGCGCTTCGTCTTTGGGGTGTATCAAGGCGATGGCGTCATTCTCCGAGACGAACCCGTGGCCTGATCTTTTTTGAATGTCATCGAGCAAGCCGACCATGCCGATGATCGGTGTGGGGTAAATGTCGACCTGGTTCGTTTCGTTGTAGAAACTCACGTTTCCGCTCACCACGGGTAGGTCCAGAAAACGACAAGCCTGGGCCATACCTTCGATCGAGAGAGAGAATTGAGCCATGACCGCGGGACGCTCGGGATTGCCGAAATTGAGGCAATTGGTGATCGCGAGCGGCCTTGCGCCCAGGCAGCAGATGTTTCGCGCGGCTTCCGCCACAGCGAGCATTCCCCCCTTGTAGGGATCGAGCATGCCATATCGTGCGTTCCCATCTGTCGTAAGGGCTAGCGCCTTGTTCGTACCCTTCAGACGGATGATGGCGGCGTCTCCGCCCGGAGGGGTCAACGTGTTCGTGCGAACGTTATAGTCATACTGGCGCCACATCGGCTTTTTGTCTCCGTGGTTGGGGTGGCCCAGCATCTTGAGCAGAGTGGAGCCCATGTCTTCAGGTTCCGGCAGTTTGAATAGCGGATCGTCAGGTGGAAGTCCGCGCTCGGGTTCTCTGGGGCGATCATAGGTTGGCGCATCATCTGTCAGCGATGATACCGGCAGGTCGGCAACTTCATCCCCTCCGAAAGTTGCGCGAAGCCTCCCGTCCCCGGTTACTTCCCCCACGACGGACATTGGGAGGTCCCACCGTTCGAATATCTCTCGCACCTCGGATTCTCTTCCTTTTTCCGCTACCAGCAGCATCCTCTCCTGGCTTTCCGAGAGCATCATCTCATATGGCGTCATCTCCTCTTCCCGGCAAGGAACCGCATCCAGGCGGAGGAGAAGCCCTGTGCCGGCGCGGCCCGCCATTTCGACGGAAGAGGAGGTGAGCCCGGCGGCGCCCATATCCTGAATGCCGACCACGGCGCCGCACTTCATTAGTTCCAGGCACGCCTCGAGCAGGAGTTTTTCCCGAAACGGATCCCCCACCTGAACGGTGGGTCTTTTTTCGAGGGCGGAATCGTCGAAGCCCGCCGATGCCATGGACGCGCCATGAATGCCGTCCCGCCCGGTGGGCGCGCCGACATAGATGACCGGATTTCCAACGCCGGAAGCTGTGCCCCGGAATATGGCGTCCGATCGCATGATGCCCGCGCACATGACGTTTACCAGAATGTTCCCGTTATAGCAGGGGTGAAATTTCGTTTCTCCGCCCACCGTTGGAACACCGATGCAATTTCCATAGCCCGCGATGCCGCCAACGACGCCACCGACGAGATAGGGGGTGCGGGGATGTTCCGGCGCCCCGAAACGCAGGCTGTCGAGCAGCGCGATGGGTCGTGCGCCCATCGTGAAGATATCTCGCAAAATACCGCCCACCCCAGTGGCCGCGCCTTGGTATGGTTCGATGAAGGAGGGGTGATTGTGACTTTCCATTTTGAATGCGACGGCCATGCCCTCGCCTAGAGCGACGACGCCGGCGTTTTCTCCGGGTCCTTGCAGGACATGGGGGCTCTGCGTGGGAAATTTTTTCAGGTGAATGCGGCTGCTTTTATACGAACAGTGTTCATTCCACATGGCGGAGAACACGCCGAGTTCCATGACGTTGGGCTTGCGCCCCAGGGTTTCTGTAATCTTTTTCCATTCGTCCGGGGAAAGGCCATGGTCAAGTGCCATCTCCTCCGTGGCGAGAACGTCAGTCGTGATCATGATGAGATCACCATTTGCATGACGGACGTGAACATCCGTAGCCCGTCCTCGCCACCCAGCAGAGGATCGCAACTGCGCTCGGGATGCGGCATGAGGCCCACAACGTTTCCCTGCAGGTTGCATATGCCAGCGATGTTTTCCATCGAGCCGTTGGGATTTGCTTGCGCGTTCACGTTACCATTTGCGTCCGTGTAGCGAAAAACGATCTGATCGTTGTCTTCGAGTTCGGCGAGCGTCTCGGAATCGCAGAAGTAGTTTCCCTCGCCGTGCGCGATGGTCATTTTGAGAGTTTCTTCCGGCTCGATGTTGCAGGTGAAGGGGGTTCTCGACGTTTCGCATTTGAGCCAAACATCATCGCAAACGAAGCGAAGCGACTCGTTTCGTCTCAGGGCTCCGGGCAGGAGGCCCGATTCAGTCAGGCACTGAAAACCGTTGCATATGCCGAGCAGGGGGCGCCCATCCCGGGCATGCATGGAAACGGCCTTCATGATGGGAGAAAAACGCGATATGGCGCCTGCTCTTAGGTAGTCCCCGTAGCTGAAGCCTCCAGGGAGTATCACTACCTCGGCGTCTCCAAGAGAGGTTTCCTTGTGCCACACGAACCGCACTGGTTGTTTGAGAACGTCCTTGATGGCGTGGTAGCAATCATGGTCGCAATTGGAACCAGGGAAGACGATGACGGCGAAATGCATCACCTTTTCTCGCCGTTTTTGGACTCATTCGCTATTTCGATACGGTAGTCTTCGATGACGGGATTGGCGAGCAGGTCCTGGCACATTCTCTCCAGATCAGCAAGAATGTCGTCGGTGTCTTCGAGTTCAATCTCGATGAATTTCCCGACACGCACGTCGTTCACACCCTTGAATCCAAGAGAGGAGAGCGCTCCCCGGACGGCTTCCCCCTGGGGGTCGAGCACGCCCGCTTTGAATGTCACGTAGACCAGGGCTTTCGGCATCGCTACCTCAGGGCGAAAATTATTCTATGACGAGTTTTTCGACTTCGGCGTATGCGTCTTCGACCTGTCCTAAATCCCTGCGGAAGCGGTCCTTATCCAGTTTCCGGCCCGTTCCTTTCTCCCAGAAGCGGCAACCATCCGGCGTGATTTCATCGCCTAGCAACAGCTTGCCGCCCTCGGCCGCGCAGCGTCCGAATTCGAGCTTGAAATCCACGAGGTCAATGTTGCGCTCGGAGAAGAACGAAGTAAGGATGTCGTTCACCTTGAAGGCGTATTCGCGCATCTGGGCGAGTTCTTCGCGCGTCGCCAAGCCGAAGGCCACGGCGGTGTCTTCGTTGATGAGCGGGTCATCGAGTTCATCGTTTTTCAGATGCAGGTCGACGATCGTGTTTGGAAGACGCGCGCCTTCTTCCACGCCCATTCTCTTGGCCAGACTTCCCGCGATGATATTCCTCAGCACCACTTCGACCAGAATGATGTCGAGTTTTTTCACCAGCATCTCCCGCTCGGAGAGTTTTTCCACGAAATGCGTGGGTACGCCTTGGCGCTCCACTTCTTGCAGCAGGCGAGAGGAGATGGAGTTGTTGAAAACGCCTTTGGATTCGATGGTACCCAGTTTCTTGGCGTTAAAGGCAGACGCATCATCCTTGAAGAACTGGATATAGTAGTCGGGGTTGTCGGTCTCGTAGATGATCTTGGCTTTGCCTTCGTAAACTTGTTTGCCGTGTTCCATGAACAATTCTCCATCCGAGGATCGCTGAATTCGAACCTTCGTATTAGGGGTTATTCCATCATTTGAACGGGTTAAAAAACGGCCATTCCGGGCGATCAAGAACCGCTATCCTAACATAAACGAGCCTGTGCTTGTCACCCCGTGTATTCAGTTTCATTCCTTATCGGGGCCGAATACTCGTTCGAAAATACGGTCCAGATTTTTCAGATGGGCGTCCATGTCAAAGCAATGGGCGAGTTCCTCTTCACCCAGTTCACCGCCCACTTGGGGATCCGCCGCCAATTTGGCTTGGAAATCGCCTCCCTCGGCCCATATTTCCATGGCGGGAGCCTGAACGCGTGTGTAGGCTTCCTCCCGCGTGATGCCCGTTTTGCGAATCAATGCGAGCATGACGTGCTCACTGAGTAGCAACCCCTTCGAGCTAGCGAGGTTTTCCAGCATTTTGTCGGGATAGATGACCCAGTTTTTCATCAAATCGTTGAGTTTGGCTAACATGTAATCTACGAGAATCGTGCTGTCCGGCAATATCACGCGTTCAACGGATGAGTGGGAGATGTCGCGTTCGTGCCATAAAGGGACGTTCTGGAGGGCCGCCGTGGCGTTTCCCTGCACCACACGGGCCAGGCCACACAGTTGTTCCGAAACCACGGGGTTTCTCTTGTGGGGCATGGCGGAACTTCCTTTCTGGCCCTTGCTGAAGAACTCTTCCGCCTCGCCCACTTCGTTCCTTTGCAGATGGCGCACCTCCGTCGCCACGCGGGATATGCTCGCCGCCACCAGAGCGAGAGCAAGGTGATACTCCGCATGGCGGTCGCGCTGGATGATTTGGCTGCTTACACGGTCGACCTTCAGACCCAAGCGCTCACAAATTGCCTCTTCGGCATCCGGTGGGATGTGGGGGCACGCGCCCACAGCGCCTGATATCTGGCCGACGCGTACGGCTTCACGTGCGCTTTGCATTCGCTCATCAGCGCGCTCGAACTCGGTGTACCAGGTGGCTATTTTAAGACCCAAGGTTGTGGGCTCTGCGTGCATCCCGTGGGTTCTGCCCGATATGATGGTGCGTTTTTGCTCCAGAGCGCGTTCTTTCAGGGTTGTTTTAAGTTCTCGAATGTCATCGAGAATGATGTCGGCTGCGGATATAAGCTGAAGCGCGAGCCCGGTATCCAAGACGTCGCTGCTCGTCATACCGAGGTGAATGTAGCGCGAGGACGGCCCTACGTGCTCCGCCACGTTGGTGAGAAAGGCAATGACGTCGTGCTTTGTGACGCGCTCGATCTCTTTGATTCGCTCGGGCTCGAAAGCCGCTTTCGATTTGATTTCTTCAAGCGCCTCCTTGGGAATTTCGCCGCGTGCGCCCATTTCTTCGCAAACGGCTATCTCTACGTCAAGCATGCGCTGCAGTTTTTCCCGCTCTTCCCATATTTTCGCCATTTCGGGGCGTGTGTATCTCGGAATCAAGAGAGTTCCTCCGCTATTCCTCCGGCACCCACGAGGGGAGTCGGTTCATCCTGAGAGGCGCTCAGGAGATTTCGCCGTTCATGGCCGTTCAATGCTTTTCGGGCCGTCTCCAGAAGAAGCTGGTTCTCATTGTTTTCTGGTGAGATATGAGCGCAGATGAGCCACTCGAAGTCGGCCGTGACGATGTTCTTGAGCAGCTTGGCTGCGTCCTCATTGCTGAGGTGTCCGAGTTTTCCCCGAATCCTCTGTTTGATTGGCCAGGGGTAAGGGCCGTTGATGAGCATTTCCACGTCATGATTGAATTCCAGGACGAGTCCTTGGAGTCCCTGGAGCCTCTGGCGCGCGAGGTTTGTGACGAATCCCATGTCGGTGGCGAAACCGACGCGGCGCCCGTCTTCATCGCTGAATATCAACCCGAACGGATCGGCCGCGTCATGGGGCGTGCTGAAAGGTTCAACCCGTATGCCGCCGATGTGAAAGGGGAGTCCCACTTCGATTTCCGTCCATGCAGGCGTCTCGCCTATCGTCTCCTGACTTGCCGAGTATGTGGCTTTGTTCGTCCAAAGTGGCAGGTTCCACCTTCTCGCCAAAGTGCCCGCGCTTCTGATGTGATCGATGTGTTCATGCGTTAGCACGATGGCCATCAGGTCCTGCGGGCGGATGCCGTAGGTTTCGAGGCGCCTTGTGATTTGCCTCGCGCTGAGGCCCGCATCGACGAGAAACGACGCGCCGTTCGAGCGAACCAAAGCGGCGTTTCCTCTGCTCCCGCTGCCTAAAACTCCGATTTCCACGTCTCGCGTCCCGTCGTCGTTTTCACTCAACCATTAGAGGCGATTTTTCGTTCTTGCGAATCCCTGGTGAAAACATCATCAATGCGGTGGCAAATATAATGAAGAGCGGCTTCATGGGCTTCCTGAATGAAACCGGTGTCATTCGATGGCACTTTCGCCGCATATTTGGCGGCCTGGGAGGCAGGGCTGTCGCTGCCGCCGGTCATCGCGACGCCAACCAATCCAATGGCGTCGGCTCGCTTGAGAGCGGAGACGACATTGGCGGACTTGCCGCTCGTGCTCAGACCCAGGGCGACGTCTCCCGCTTGTCCGTGCGCCTGAATTTGGCGTGCAAAAATTTCCTCGTACGCGTAGTCGTTCCCGATAGCGGTGAGGGCGCTCGTATCGCCGCTGAGGCAGATAGCGGGCAGGGGAGCGCGGTCAGCCAGAAAGCGGCCTACGAGTTCGCCCGTGAAGTGCATGGCGAGTGCGGCGCTCCCCCCGTTGCCGAAGGCGATAATTTTCCTTTCGGACACCAGGCTTTCGACGATGACGCTGGAGATATCGTCTACCTGCCGGGAGTAGTCGCTCGTGGCTAGCGACTCATACTTCACGGCGCGTTCGGCCAAGAATTCCTTTGCCGATGATCCCAAAGGATGCCTCTGAGCAGCGGGGCGGTAGGGGAGGTGGAGCAGGGAATCCACCCGGTGCCCTGCAATCTAGCCGATCCAGGGGCTGAATTTCAAGGGTTGATGCTCAATCGTTTCCTGAAGTCATCTATTGTGGCCAGAATACCCTTTTCCAGAGAGATCGTCGGCTCCCAGCCGAGGTGTTTTTTCGCTTTTTTGATGTCGGGTTGTCGAATTTTCGGGTCATCGACAGGCAGCGCCTCATGCCGGATTTCCGAGTCTGCGCCTGTGAGCGCGATGATTTTCTCCGCCAGATCGAGAATCGTCATCTCGGAAGGATTTCCGAGGTTGACGGGTTCATGAATTTCGCTGTCCATCAGTTTGATGACGCCATCGATGAGATCGGTGATGAAACAAAAGCTTCTCGTCTGCTTTCCATCGCCAAAAACGCTGATAGGTTCATTTCTGATGGCCTGTGAAATAAAGGTGGGTATCGCGCGACCGTCGGCGATTCGCATTCTCGGACCATAGGTATTGAAGATGCGGGCGATGTGTACGTTGAGGTGGTGGGTACGGTGATAGGCCATGGTCATGGCTTCTGAGAATCTCTTGGCTTCGTCATACACGCCGCGAGGACCGATGGGATTGACGTATCCCCAGTATTCCTCGTTCTGCGGATGAATCTGGGGGTCGCCGTAGACTTCCGAAGTGGAAGCCAGAAGAAAGCGCGCTTTTTTCTCCTTCGCGAGCCCCAGGGCATTATGCGTGCCGAGGGAGCCGACTTTTAACGTTTGGATGGGAAATTTCAAATAGTCGTTCGGGCTGGCCGGGCTCGCGAGATGAAAAACGGCGTCCACGTTTCCTGCGACGTGAATGTGTTCGCTCACATTGTGTTCAATGAGCGTAAAATTTTGATGTTCATCTTTAAGAAGATGTTCGATATTTAGCCGATGCCCTGTAAGCAAATTGTCGACGCATATGACGTCGTTGCCCAGCGCGATGAGTTTGTCGCACAAATGGGAACCGATGAAGCCCGCTCCGCCCGTTACCACAACGCGAGAGTTTTTCATTGTTTAGGTTTGGAAGGTGTTTTCCCGATGCTGAAGTATTCAAAGCCAGCATCTGTTACTTGTTCAGAAGAATAGACATTTCGTCCGTCGAATATAACCGGTTCCACCATCTCTGATTTCAAGCGATTCAGATTCAACTGAATAAATTCGCGCCACTCGGTTACAATGACGATCCCGCTTGCGCCTTTAGCTGCCTCGTAGGGGTTTTGGCAGTATTCGGTGCTGTCACCCCCTATGATTCGCCGGGCGTTTGTGGTGGCGATGGGATCGTAAGCGCGCAGTCTGGCTCCCGTCTCACGTAGCGCATGACAAATCTCGATGCTTTTGGCCTCTCGCATGTCATCCGTGTCCGGCTTGAACGATAATCCCAGAACGCCAATGGTTTTTCCTTCGAGCGGCAAGCTATTCTTTGTGCCGAGTCTCCCGATGATTCTTTGTATAAACCGGGGAACCCGGCTGTCGTTTTCAGCTCTCACGGCTTCTAAAATCGGCATTTCAGCGCCAAGTCTTCTGGAGGCGTGCAACAGGGCATCCACATCTTTCGGGAAGCAGGAACCTCCATAGCCCAACCCCGCCCCTAGGAATGCAGGGCCAATTCGGGAATCTGCGCCAACCCCTTTGACGACCTCCCGAATATCCGCCTGCGTTTGCTCGCAAAGGTTCGCCACTGCGTTGGTGAAAGTGATTTTCGTTGCCAAAAACGCGTTCGAGGCGTATTTGATCAACTCGGCGCTTTGTGTGTCCGTAATGATGCAAGGAGCCCTTAAAGCTTGATATAGAAGCTCAACGGTTTTTGCCGCTGCTTCCGATGATGAGCCGATGACTATGCGATCCGGCTGGAGGGTGTCCCGCACCGCTTGCCCTTCGCGCAGAAATTCCGGATTACAGACCACGTCGAAATCTTTCGCGGCAACGCCATTTTTTTCGATGACGTCTCGGACGAAATCCCCCGTTCCGACAGGCACGGTGCTTTTGTTGACAATAATCTTGTAGCCATTCACCGCATGGGCGATGTCTGTCGCTGCCGCCTCCACTTGCGAGAGGTCGGTTTCCCCATCTTCAGCGGGTGGCGTGCCCACGCATATGAAAATGATCTCACTTGTCGATACAGCTTCGGGTATGGAGGTCGCGAAAGTGAGCCTGCCTTCTTCGAGGTTGCGTTTCAGCAGTTCAGGCAGTCTGGGTTCATGGATAGGACAGTCGCCCGCGTTCAGGGAATCCACGCGGCTTTTGTCGATATCCACGCCGATAACGTCATTACCCAAATCGGCGAAAATGGCCCCTGTGACCAATCCGACATATCCACAGCCGATAACGCAAATGTTCACTGAATTGCCTCACGCTTCATCAAATGAGCGGTTTGCTCAAAAGTGTCAGGGAGAATCCGCGCTTTTACTCCAAAGGCGAAGTCGCCCATGAGCTGATTCCCGAAAGTCCGCCTTCTCGCAAAGCATTTCGTCTACTCGTGAAACCCGGGGCTCTCTCGCCTTCGAGCAGGCCGATGAGGCTAAAGCCGAGGAAGACTTCACTTTTATCCTTGGTGTCGGCGAACGTAAGCTCCACGCCCCAACAGCAATCGAGGTAGCGCGCCGTGATGCTTTGCTCCAATGTGGTCTTTTCGGTTTTGTTCAAACGCGAGGCGTATTCGAGGGAAAGATGCTCGTTGAGGGAGAACCCACCGGAGAAATTCAGATAACTTCCCTCTGCGTTTTCCGGGTATTCCTCTCTTTGGCGCGTCCAGGTCCGTTCGAGATTGAGATACCACTTCTTCCCGCCGTCCAGAAAGACACCTGTGGAGTGTTCGCTGATTTCCAAGTCATAGGGGTTGTATTTGAATTGCTGTAGCAGACGAAGTTTGGAGAAAGGCTGTGATTCGAGCCTGAAAGTAATGTCGCTCAAAGGACGTTTCGGCTTCGTATCGAGATCTTCATTCCTTCGCGCTTCGACGAGATCATACGTTTGGCTGATTCGGTAGCGAAACAACTGTCTTGTCTGGAACCCATCTTTTTTAGGCAGTTTCGTCAGCACACGGTTCACGATAGCGTATTCGATGGCATGTTCATGCTGAAGAGTGTCCACCATATCCAGGGGGAGGATCAAGCTTCTGTCATACGCGTCGTTGTTCGGGCTGTATTGATATGTCGTCTCAAACGAGAGGATGTGCTTGAAATCCCGGAAGGGGCCGAGTTCTCCCCGGTAGACTTTGCTGTAACGCGGGCCAATCGCATGAAGTCTTGCAAACCACATTTCACGTGAGAGGCCGGATTCCACGTGTTGTATGTCATCGAAATCTGAATCTGCGCCCGGTTCTGTCCTTTGATGCGTCCAGTGGGTTCTGCGGAATCCGATTTCGGGCGTCAGGCCAAGCCAGGGAACAGTCTCCCAACGAAACGAAAAAGATGGTTCGACGTGAAAGCGACTCAAGCGGAGCGTGTTTTCGTTCTCCGTCTTTCTGAAATTGGTGAAGGAGGAATCCAAGTTAAAGTAAAAATCGCTTTTCCCCAGACGTTTGTTGTGGATGTCCAGAACAATATCCGGCGCTCTTTGAAACAATTGCCCATCGTTTTCGCCTAAACCTTCGCGTCGCCTCATTCCCAGCTGAAGTTGCCCTGCTAATTTGGGAAGATTTTGCGTGAAAGTGACGTGGGTGTCCGTATCCTGGCGCGTGCGAGTCAGCAAATCGCTTTCAAGGGAGCGGTCGCTTGGCGGACGTTTTTGCGAATCGATCACGGCGTGAAGATTGGCGTCAATGTCCTTGAAGTTCGTGCGATGGAAACCTCTGACGTCCCAGAAGGTTGCCCGCTCGATTTTGTCTTTCAGGTAGCGTCCCGCTATCTGTCCCGAGGTGCTTCGATTCGGCGCGTAGCGGAACTCTCCTTTGTAGCGAGCGCCGCGCTTGGTGAAGTAATCGACTCCGATGGTGGCGTCAGACGAATCGTTGATGGCCCAGAAAAATGTGGGGGAAAACTGGAAACCGCTTCGACTGCTCGATCCGATGCCCGGCAGCAGGAAGCCGGTGGCTCTTTTCTTTTTTATCGGCACCATGGCCCAGGGGAAATAAGCCGCCAGTACGCCCTTCACCGTCATGGTGGGGGCTTCGAGTTGAGCGTAGCCCTCGATCTGGAAAGTTGCCCGCTCGAAGCCGAAAGCCCAGTCTGGAAGATCCCCTTCACATGTAGTGAAAGTGCCCCCTTGGATTTCATACCGGTCTTCTGACAAGCGCCTTATCACTCGTCCCGTTACATAATATGTGGTGCCGATGATGCCGCGTGCGTTGAACACGACCATCCGCTCAGTATCGAGATTGAACTCGATGCGGTTGGCTACGATGCGGTCGTTCGTGGTTTGAAAAACAATATTTCCCGTAGCAACGCCATCGCGCGTCGATGTTTGGACCTCGATATGGTCAGCTTTAATCCTTTTGCCTAAATACCGGATATCCGCAGACCCGCGACCGATTATCCGCTGTCGCTCCCGATCTTCTCGTAACTCATCGGCCGTGATGGCTATAGACGCTTCTGGTTCCTTCAAGAACCGAGGGGTCTCGTCGCTTTTCGAGGACGGAGTGGGCGGGGCTTGTGATTTAGCCCCACTATTTCGCTGTGTATTTTGCTGTGCCTGCGGGGAAGATGGCGTAAAGAGAAGCACGAGGGAGAAAATGGCGATTGATAAATTCAGCCCATGTGTTTTCAGAGAAGTGAAATTTTGACTATTCGACACGGAGACTCTCATCATCGTGAATCGTTAAGAACTGTCTCTGACTTCAGATGAATTTGGCTTTCAAATACGCTGTTGAGTCGAAAAGATTATGAATACTATTTGATGAGATCGCAATCGAGAGGAAACAAGCAAGAAGATAAGATACGGCTCATCATTCGAACCGTTTACAGCGGCGTGAGACGCGCTTCGGGAAGGATTATGTTGATTCCGAATGCGTTTCTTCGAGGTTTTCGGAACCGCTCTCTCGTTTGGCTCTCCGCCATCTCGATATCATTCCATAGGGGCCGGATGCGGCGTAACCGACAAAAGCCAGACAGGCGACCACCTGAGGAATCGCCGCCGCCACGAACAGAGCCAGCACAGCGCCGACGAGGACGCGGAATGGTCTTCTGAGAGGGCCGCTTAAATCCTTGAAACTTTTGTAGCGAATGGTGCTCACCATCAGGAATGCCAGTACATAGCTGAGCGCCGCAATGAGGATAAGGGGGACGTGCGGCTTTATCGAAAAATCTTCAACCAAATATACGATGGATGCCAAAACACCCGCTGCCCCGGGTATCGGCAGTCCTCGAAAATCTATGGAACCGCTGCCCGCTTGCGCCAGCACGTTGAAGCGCGCCAGCCTCAAGGCGCCGCAAGCAGCAAATATGAATGTGGCCAGCCAGCCGATTCTCCCGTAAGGGGCGAGAAGCCAGGTATATAGCAGAACGGCCGGTGCGATGCCGAACGCCGTCAGGTCGCACAACGAGTCGTATTGAAGTCCAAAAGGGCTTGTGCTTTTCGTCAACCGGGCGACAGTGCCGTCGAGCCCATCTAAAACAATAGCCAACAAAATGGCCAGCGAGGCCCAGGTGAAGTTTCCCTGAATGGAAGCGACGATCGCATAGAAACCGGCAAACAGGCTTCCCGTCGTCAGCAGATTCGGAACCAGGAAAATCCCTCGCTGGAAAGAACGTCTTCCAGAGCGACGTCTTCTCCTGCGTGAACGACGACCAAATTTATTCCGTGGCTGTCTGGTTGTTTGTTCGTCCAACGATGGTCTCTCCTCCGCGAACACGCTGCCCCTGTTCTACGGATATATTATATCCTTCCGGAAAATATAGATCCGTTCGCGAGCCGAACTGAATCAGCCCGAAGCGCTCCCCCGCGCTTATGGTATCGCCCGCTTTAGGCCAGCAGACAATCCGCCGGGCCAGCAAGCCGGCGATTTGAATGACCCTGAAATTATCGCCCGTGTTCGTCTCGATTTCCAGGGCGTTTTGCTCATTGATGCTTGAGGCGGCTTCTCTGTAGGCAGCCAGAAAGCGGCCTTTTTGATAGTGGATGCTCGATATTCTCCCCCCGACGGGCGATCGGTTGATATGAACGTCCAGAGGGGAGAGAAAAATCCGGACCACGCTTCCGCCATCATCGGTGGAGGCGACCTCCACGACCCGGCCATCCGCAGGGGATAAGACGACGCCCAGCTCATCGGGAGGGGTGCGATTGGGGTCTCTGAAAAAACCGGCTACGGCCGCGGCCAGTAGAAAAAAAGGTGCCGTCCACATCCATCCCCCGAAGAAGATCGAAATGAGGCCGATGGCCGATAAACCCGAAACATAGCCCCACCCTTCTCTCGCAACAAATGGTCTGCGGGAGTGGCCTCTTTCACTCATAGATTAATTTTTGGCACCTTTGAGGGTTTTGGCCCCACGGGTGAGTGCGACTTTGCCTGTGCGGGCGATTTCTTTGATACCGAATGGTTGGAGCAAATTCAAAATGGCTTGGATTTTACCCTCGTCTCCTGTGACTTCGACAGTAATAGTATCCGTGGACACGTCGACGACACGACCTCGAAAAACGTCGATGATTTGAAAAATCTCGGGCCGCGCGGCTTTCGGTGCCGAAATCTTGATGAGAATCATCTCTCGCTCGACGCTATCCGTCTCACCCATGTCCATCACTTTGAAGGTGTCGATAAGCTTGCTGAGGTGTTTTCTGATCTGCTCGAGAATTTTTGCGTCTCCGCGCGTGACGAGAGTGATTCGGGATACGCTCGGATCCTGCGTCACCCCCACACAAAGGCTGTCGATATTGTAGCCGCGAGCGCTGAACAAACTTGCCACCTTCGCGAGAACGCCGAATTTGTTTTCCACCAAAACCGCTATCGTATGCGTATCATCGTTGGTGTTCTTGTTGGAATTCTTGGACATTATGCGATGGGCTCCCAATCCTCGGGCATGCCGTCGTAGGGTAGCGAAATCATTCCCGTGCGCGCCATTTGCGATATTCCGTAGCCTTCGAATGCCTTGAGGAGGGTTCTAACCTTATGATCATTGCCGCTCGCTTCGAGCGTCACCGTATCGTCGGTCATGTTAATCACCTGAGCTCCGAAGGCGTTGGCGAGTTGGATGACTTCACTTCTTCTACTCAGGGGCGCTTTAATTGTCGCGAGAACGAGTTCGCGCGTGACGGCCTGATTATATGAGATTTGCTCGACTTCCCGGACGTCGTAGAGCTTGCGGAGTTGTTTGGCGATCTGGTGGAGTTCGTTTTCCTCGCCGATGGCGACGATGACGATGCGTGTTATCGTGGTATCTTCCGTCGGTCCGGCGGCAATGCTTTCGATGTTGTAGCCACGGCGCGTGAAAAGGCCTGCCACATGTGATAGCACGCCCGCGTGGTTGTTGACGAGAATAGAATAGACCTGTCTCATGATTTGGCTTCCCTGGAGGGTGGAGCGAGCTGCATTTCATCGTTTCCGGCGCCAGCGGGGACCATGGGCCAGACGTTTTCCTCCTTGTTGACCAAGAAATTCAATACCACTGGCCCATCATGCTCAGCCGCCGTATCGAGGGAATTTCGCACTTCGTTCACGTCGGTGATGTTGATGCCCTTTACGCCATAGCCCTCTGCAATGGTGCCGAAATCGGGATTTTCCGGATAATGCGAGTGCGAGTAGCGTTTCTCGAAGAACAACTCCTGCCACTGACGGACCATTCCCAGGTACGCATTGTTGAGGATGGCGACCTTCACGGGGACGTTATAGGTCGCCGCCGTGGCGAGTTCGACGAGCGTCATCGCAAAGCTGCCGTCGCCGTCAATGAGCCAAACCTCTTTCTCCGGACGGGCGAATTTCGCGCCAATGGCGGCGGGCAGACCGAAGCCCATCGTGCCGAGACCGCCGGAAGTCACCCAGGTCTTGGGCTCGTTGAAACGGATAAACTGCGCCGCCCACATCTGATGCTGGCCTACGCCAGTAACATATATGCCGTTGCCTTCTGTGATTTCCTGAATCTGATCGATTACGTACTGGGGCTTGATGGAGCCGTCCCAGTCGTATTGAAGGGGATAGTTCTCCTTCCAATCCGTCCAGGTTTGACGCCACTCATCGTAATCTCCAGGCTTTAGATGCTCATTGAGCGCGATCAGCACATCCCGCACGTTCCCGAGAATCGGAATGTGCGTGTGCACTCGCTTGTCGATCTCGGCGTCGTCGATGTCGACGTGCGCGATAGTCGCCTTGGGGCAAAAACTCGATACCTTGCCTGTCACCCGGTCGTCGAAACGGGCGCCGAGATTGATGAGCAAATCGCATTCACACAGAGCAAAGTTCGCGTAGGCCGTACCGTGCATGCCCGGCATACCGAGGAAAAGCTCGTCCGTTCCGGGAAACCCCCCGAGCCCCAACAATGTGTTGATGACAGGGATGTCGGCCGCTTTTGCGAATTCCGCAAGTTCCGCCGATGCGCCGGACTTGATGATGCCGGCGCCGCCGATGATGACGGGTCGCTCGGCCCGCTCTATGGCTGCGAGCAGTTTGTCGATTCCCTCCGTGTCGAGTTCGGGATACTCCCGGGGAGCCGGGAGAGGGGATTCAGCGGATTCTCGCGGCGTGTATACCGCGTTGGTGATTTGAATGTCTTTCGGGAAATCGATCAGAACGGGACCGGGCCGGCCCGTAGTCGCCACGCGAATCGCTTCGCGCGTAACATGTTGAATTTCATTAACATCTTTGATGAGCCAGTTGAATTTCGTGACCGGAATGGAGCAGCCGTACACGTCGGCTTCCTGAAAGGCGTCGGTGCCGATCATGTTAGTGGCGACTTGGCCCGTAATGGCGACGAGTGGTACGGAATCCATCTGCGCATTGGCGAGTCCGGTGATGAGATTCGTGGCTCCAGGGCCGGAGGTCGTGACGACAATAGCGACTTTACCGCTCACGCGCGCGTAACCATCCGCCATGTGGGCCGCCCCCTGTTCGTGCCGGGTGAGGATGTGCGGAAAATCCGCCTTCAACAGTTCATCGTAAAACGGCATGATAGCGCCGCCTGGTATGCCGAAGGCCATCTCGATGCCTGCCGCCTTCAACTCTTCAATCATGATTTGCGAGCCATTGAGCTCCACGGATGAAACCTCCTAGTTGTCGGGCAATGCGCTGAGTTTGCCTTGAAGAATCTTTTTGCGACTATCCCGAACGATCATGTCTTTTGTCGCACCGCCTGCGGGTACCATCGGGAACACCAATTCATCAGGGTCGACGATTACGTCCAAGATAAAGGGTCCCGGCGTATTGATCATTTCCTGAATGGCGGGCCTGATTTCTTCTTTGTCCACAATCCGTCGACCACTGGCGCCGAATGCTTCCGCAAGTTTGACGTAATCGGGCGAGGATTCGAAATCCACTTCGCTAAATCGTCGGTCCATGAACAAGTCTTGCCATTGACGAACCATTCCCAGCGTGGCGTTATTGAGCAGAAATACTTTTACGGGAATTTCGTATTGAACGGCCGTGGCGATTTCTTGCATCACCATCTGAAAACTGCCGTCCCCCGCGATGTCAATGGCCAGCTTATCCGGCCTTGCAAGTGCCACGCCGATGGCTGCTGGAAAACCGAAGCCCATTGTTCCGAGGCCACCAGATGAGATGAACTGGCGCGGGAAAGTGAAATTATAAAATTGAGCGGCCCACATCTGGTGTTGTCCCACTTCGGTGGTGATGATCGCCTTGTCCCCCACTTCCTCACTTAAAGCGACTATGGCCTCTTGTGGCTTAATCGGCGCCCCGTCCGGGGAGTCGAATGTTAGCGGATATTCTGTTCTCAGATTTTGGATCCGCTTTTTCCACAAAGGGCGCGTCTGAGGTTTGATGAGTTTGTTGACTTCAACGAGCACTTGGCGGGCGTCGCCGACAACCGGTATATCCGCCTTCTTGTTCTTCCCGATGGCGGTGGGGTCTATGTCGATATGGATGATTTTCGCTCGTGTTGCGAATTCCGAAACCTTTCCGGTGACGCGGTCGTCGAATCTCGCACCAACGGCAATGAGCAGGTCACACTCCATTGTCGCATAGTTGGCGTATGCCGTACCGTGCATCCCGAGCATGCCCAATGAGAGTTCATGGGCGCTCGGGAAAGCTCCTGCCCCCAAAAGAGTATATGTAACCGGAATTTCCGCAGTTTCTGCGAGTTTTACGATTTCCGAATGCGCTTCCGCGTGAATGGCGCCACCACCCACATAGAGCAGGGGCTGTTTGGATTTCTCGATGGCTTCGGCCACACGCTGGATTTGCCTGGGATGGCCTTTGGTCGTGGGTTTGTAGCCGCGCAGATCCACTTTCTCTGGTAATTGGTAGTTTCCATCACCGAGGAGAACATCCTTGGGGAGATCGACCAGGACCGGACCGGGTCTACCTGTACGTGCAATGTAGAATGCCTCTTGAATGGTTTCAGCAAGATCATCTGTGCTTTTCACCAGATAGTTGTGCTTGGTGATGGTTCTGGTCATGCCTACAATGTCGGCTTCCTGGAAGGCGTCGTTGCCCACCATTGAGGTGGCGACTTGCCCAGTGAAGCATACGATGGGAATAGAATCCATGTAGGCGTCCGTGATGCCCGTGATGAGGTTCGTGGCACCTGGCCCGGAGGTGGTGAGGCATACGCCGACCTCACCGCTGGCGCGTGCGTAGCCTTCCGCCATATGAGCGGCGCACTGTTCGTGCCGAATGAGCAAGTGCTTGATTTTGCTTCTTTTAAGGAATAAATCTAAGACCGTCAGAAGTATGGCGCCTGGGTGTCCGAAAACGTACTTCACCCCCTCACGCTCAAGGCTGCGATAGACAATCTCAGCGCCAGATATTTTCTGCGGCTTCAGTTTTGTGGGTTGTTTTGCGGTTTGGCTTTTCGCCTTGGTCGCCACGGCCATTTCCTCTCAGCCAGTTGAGCTTATTCTCACTCTGGCAATAAAGTCGATCCGAAAAACGCCGGATGATGCCGGCAGGTCGTTAAGAAGAAATCAGGGGACGGCGCACAGGGGCACACCGCCCCCTTCTTACGCCAGACTCCTTATCCCACAACATTTTTTCCGGACCCATATGGCCGTTTTCCTTGTTATCCGTGCTTCAAAACTTTGAGTAATTCTAAGACATGCACAACTGTATAATCGCTTTGATATTACTGCACTTTTTTCGTTTTGGTCAAGAGTGAAAACGTAAAATCTTCTCTTTCAATGCTCTAGCCTATTTCATCGGGTGAAATACCGATTATCAATTATTCTCCATCGTTTCCAATTGCGTCTTGATAGCGAGTTTTTCTTTTTTAAGCAGTTTTATCTGCTGTTGCTCTTCTGGAGAAGGGAAGCGAATATTTTCAAGAGCGAGAATCTTTTCATCTAAAACAGCGTGTTCTTTTTTCAGGTGCGTGAGTTCATCGTCCAGATTCAATGCTTCTTCCACTTTTTCGGTTGTTTCCAATTAAAATTCTCCTCCGCAGGTATTCGTGGTGAAAATTTTAGGTTCTCATTTATTGTTGTAATCGTGTCTGTGAATAATCGCTTAATGTACGAAAGGTTGAGCCAGGGATCAACCCTGTGGGTCGCGCCATTTGGTTTGCGCCTGTGGTTTTCGGCAATAATTCAGCGATATGTTGGCGTTATACGGAGGTGTTTGAGTTTGGAGGGCTCTTTGGGTAAGCAATGCGGTCGCAACGGCCGAGGAATCAACCTCTTGGTGCCTGATTGACCCTTTCGAAACTGCAAGAGCGAAGCTTTCGGGCAATTTTTCTTTTTCCCCTGCGAGTAGCGTGTTGCCATCTTTCGGGGGGCGAAACTCGTCTGGAGTGATGATTTCGTCCTCCCGGGCGCGGGTGAGGGGAATTTCCTGAGATAATTCCGGGTTTCCGGATACTTCAAACAACGCGGTAAACAACTCCCCATACCTGGCGTCTCGATAGGGGAGGATATAATCAGGCATGCTGCGGCCCGTGCGAATTTCACTCAACAGCGCGTCCATCGCCATGATTTCTAAAGATGAAAAACCGTACAATGGACAGCCCAAACCCAATGAAAGTCCTTTCGCACAAGAGAGTCCTACGCGTAGCCCGGTAAAAGTGCCTGGGCCTATGGAGATTCCAATGGCCTGAATTGTATTTGTATCGATGTTTCTTGAAATCAGGAGTTGTTCTACCTGTGGCAACAGTGTCTTGGAAATGCGTATATCTTCTGAGAGAAACACCTCTCCATCTGCCTCATTTGGACAAAGTACCGAGCACTTTCCTTTCGGGGTCGAGGTATCAAAGGCCAGGATATAGAAGGCTTGTGGTTCATTCATATAGTTGCGAACACCTCAAGTGTTCTGAGAGAGATAAAATGACAAGTGCTCTAGTTCACTGCCTAAATCTACATTTTTTACCTTCACATGTCGCGGCGTTTGAATTTGCGTGGGAGCGAAATTCAATATGCCCGTAATACCGGCATTAACAAGTGCCGTCCCTACATTTTGCGCACTTTCGCTCGGTACTGCGATGATGCCGATCTTGATCTGCTTTTCTTTCACGACCTCATGCAGGCTTGACATTGCCAACACAGGAAGAGAGCCGGTTCGATGAGGGGGTATTTTTTCAGGGAATTTGTCGAAGACAGCGTCGATTTCAAAGCCATGAGCCAGAAAACCTTTATATGCCAAAAGAGCTGAACCGAGATTTCCCGCTCCAACGAGTACGACTTTCCATGTTTGGATCACACCCAGGATTTTTTTGAGATTGTACCTCAATTCCTTGATGTAATACCCCTTGCCGCGCACGCCGAATTCGCCGAAATATGCAAGATCTTTTCTGATCTGAGCAGGCTTGAATCCGCACTGCTGCGCTAAATCGGCGGACGCGATGAGTTCGTTTCCCTCACTTTTTATCTGGTCAAGTATACGCGCGTACGTGGACAACCGGTTGACGGTGGCATCAGGAATTTTCGTTTTTGTGTTTTCCCACATTCACTTTTCCCCGGCTCAAATTTGGAGGTAAAAAAGAACTCTCTAAGTTTATAAGGGACCTCGAGTGAGGTTAGATTCTATGGGTTTTGATGTGCAGGGCAAGTGGGGATTGGCAGCATCGTAAAAAAAGAATCCTGAACCGTTATTTTTTACGAGAAAAGGATTTCCTGTGTGTGCACATCCAGACAATTGACGCAAGTTAACGCGAAAAGGGGGAGCTTCAAGGCTCCCCCTTTTGCGATTCTTGCCAATGCTGGTTTATCTAGCCAAGGATGATGATTAGGCAGATAACGAACGTGTAAATGACGAGGGACTCGATCAGGGCGAGACCGATGATCATCGACACACGAATATCTCCGCCTGCCCCCGGGTTGCGCGCCGTGCCGTCCAACGCACTGGCAATGCTCCTGCCCTGGGCGAAAGCACCGCCGACGGCAGCGATGGCCAAGGCGAATGATGAGGATATAATTCTCCATTTAAAAACATCACCGCTTCCGGCATCACCGGCGGTGGCGGCGAACGCATTGGTGGCCATGGCT
>JAPOYD010000117.1 GCA_026706735.1 Nitrospinota bacterium
GCGAACTCATGGCGGGCGGGGAACCATCCCTCCTGGCCGCCCGGGCGGCGCAGGAATTCATTCTGGCAAACCCTGCAAGACGCGGACCGGACGGGGAGCAACTCGCTTTCTCTCGGCACGAGATACGCTTGCGCGCCCCGGTGCCCCGGCCCGTCACGTTTCGTGATTTTCTGATCCACGAGGGCCACAAGGCCGCGGGCGCGCGGCGGCGCAACACAACGATTGACCCCATCTGGTACGAGCTCCCCTCCTGCTACAAAGGAAACCGCCTGACCGTCATCGGTCCCGAGGATGAACTCAAATGGCCGCACTACACCGAAAAACTCGACTATGAACTCGAACTCGCCATGTTCATCGGAAAGCGCGGCAAGGACATCTCGCAGGAAAACGCCATGGATCACGTTTTCGGCTTCAGTGTGCTGAATGACTTCAGTGCGCGCGACATCCAGATCGATGAGATGAAAAACTGGTTGGGGCCTCACAAGGGCAAGGATTTCGGCACGGCCATAGGCCCGTGCGTCGTCACGGCGGATGAGTTCGACCCCACCGACGCGGTGATGACCGCCCGCGTCAACGGCGAGGAGTGGAGCCGGGGCAATGCGGGAGACGCCTACTACTCCTGGCCCAGGATGATCGAGTATGCGTCGATGGAAGAAGAACTCGTTCCGGGCGAGATGTTCGGCTCGGGCACCGTGGCCACCGGCTGCGGGGCGGACCTCGACAGATGGATAAGGCCCGGCGATGTCATCGAACTGGAAATCGAGGGAATCGGTATCCTGAAAAACAAGATTGTGAGAGACGCTTAAGCACCGAGCGGCCATTCGCTCAATTTAAGCTCCCCGTTCCACATGAGGCCGTGGCGGGGGTAGCCGAGCTTGGTCGGAGGCCCCAAGGCGCGGGCGCGGACTCCTTCCAGAAGGAGCGAGACCTCGGCGATTCTCCTGTCGTATTTCTGAGGTTCGACGCCGTTGGGGTTTCCCCAGGCGGCCAGCACCACGTCCGCGCCGTCGAGGCTCCCCTTTATCCAGGCATCGTTCTCTCTCCCCACCATCACCCGGTAAGGATGGGCGTTCAGCTCTTCGGGATATGGAGAGCGAAGCGCGAAGAGGTTCACGTACCTGATACACCCGAATTTGTTCTTGCGCGCCCAGGCCTCGACTTTCCCCACGGTGGGGTCGCTCCTCTCCGCAGAAGCCGTGGACGGGTTCTTCAAGACGACGGCGAGCGTTCGGGAGGGAGCATCTGAAACCCGCACCTCCAGAAAATAACGATACCGCCCGTATTTCCGGGGTGCGCACCCCGTCACTTCCCTCACCTTTTTCGGCGGCATGCTTTTCCTTCCCGCTAAAAGAGCCATACAATGCCCGTCCAGTCACCTAGGAGAAAGGACGGCCATGCCCTACGAAAACGTGCTCTATGAAGTCGAAGGACCCCTCGCCCTGATCACCATCAACCGCCCCGATCGACATAATGCCATATCCTTGGCCACGCTGGACGACCTCCACGCCGCCATCGCCGAAGCTGCAGCAGATGAGGCCGTCCGCGCCATCGCCATCACCGGAGCCGGCGAGAAGGCGTTCGCCTCGGGCTCCGATCTCAAGGAAGTCGAGCACAGAAACCTCGCTATCGCCCTCACCCCGCTGGTTCAAGGGGTGGCGGAACGTCTGGAGAGAACGCCCAAGGCGACGATTGCGGCGATCAACGGCTATTGCATGGGCGGGGGCCTGGAGGTGGCGCTCGGCTGTGATTTGCGGGTCGCGACGCCTCAGTCGAAATTCGCTACGCCGGAGGGGAGAATCGGCATCATACCGGGCGGCGGCGCCACGCAGCGCCTGCCCCGCCTCATCGGGCGCGCCTGGGCGATGGAGATGCTCCTGATGGGGGAGACCATCGATGCAAAACGGGCGTTTGAGATAGGCCTCATCACCCGGCTCGTGGAGGCGGAAGAACTCATGCCCACCGTCAGGAAGATGGCCGAAAAACTCGCGGCTTACGCGCCTTTCGTGCCCCAGTTCATGAAGGCCATGGTGCACTACGGCATGGAGGGCAGCATGACGGCGGGTCTGGCGCTCGAGAAATTCGCCCAGGGAGCGCTCTGCGAAACCGAGGACAAGGCGGAGGGCCTGCGCGCTTTCCTTGAGAAGAGAAAACCCGAATGGAAGGGCAGATGAGTTGAGCCTCGAAGTCGCAGGCGTCCTGGAAACGTGCATCTACGCCGAAGATCTGGATGCGGCGGAGGCGTTCTACCGCTCCGTGTTGGGGCTGGAGGCGTTTCAGAAAGCGCCCGGACGCCACGTTTTCTTTCGCTGCGGGCCGCATGCCGTTTTTCTCGTCTTCAACCCGGAGGCGACCTCCCGGCCCGACATGAAGCTCGGCGTGCCGACGCACGGAGCGGCGGGGCCTGCGCACGTGACGTTCTCCATACGAGAGGCCGAGATGGCCTCCTGGCGGGATCGCTTGGCGGAACAAGGCGTGGAGATAGAGAAGGAAGTCGACTGGCCCGGCGGGGGCCGCTCCATCTATTTCAGGGACTCGGCGGGGAACAGCGTGGAAATCGCTTCGCCTCGCATCTGGCGGCTGGAAGAGCCGTCATAAATCCCAACTCACTGTAAATGCTTGTGTTTTGCGGTCGCTCTCCCGGTTTTATTTTCGTTTATTTATCGAAAGACTCGCTAATCCCCTCAATGATTGGCGGGGGTTGATATCAAATGCACAAAACAGAAAATATCGTTTGGAGTCGTAAAGAGCATTCATATGTATCAGGGTTGAATCAATCGCGCTTTCCGTCGACACTTCTCGAAGTTTCAGGTTACAGATGATTGTCTTCGCCTCGCCCTGAACCCGTTTGGGCAGCCTGTCGAGCACGTTCGCCGTCTTGTGCACCCAGCAGCGCTGCGCACGGGTTTCGGGATATACCTCGGCCAGAGCCGACCATAACCCCAGCCCACCGTCGCCCACCGCCAGCTTCGCCGCCCTCACGCCCCGGTCTCGCAGGCTCAACAGCACCGCCTCCATACGCCTCGTCTTCTTCAAATACGGCGGCAGCAACTCCGAGCGGAAGCACCGGCCCGCACCGGACCCACACCCGTCAACACCTCCCGCGACGGGTGGATGATTCGTTGCGCGTCCCCGCGCACCCGTTCGCTCAACTCGTCCCGGAAGGCTGGATTCCGGAAAGGAATCGTCGTATCTTCTCTCATGGTGCCGCATCTCCTGTGTGCTGAATGACCGGGCTTCTGACAACCCGATTTCAGCAGGATGCGCCGCCTTCTTCAATTCAGCTCATACACAACTTCTGACAGTAACTCGTCGGGGAGTGCCCATGGATCCAGGCTGCGACCGAATCACCACCGAGGTCATCGCGCACCGCTTCGCCGCCGCAGCCGACGAGATGATGGCCACCCTCGTCAAGACCGCGTATTCCCCGAACATCAAGGAGCGGCGCGACTGCTCGGTCGCGATCTTCGACACCGCGGGCAACCTCCTCGCCCTGACCGCCATCGCCCCCATTCACCTGAGCTCGCTCCTCGGCCTCGTGGAGAACATCACCCGGCGTTACCCCCTCGACCGCTTTCGCCCCGGCGACGGCTTCCTCACGAACGATCCATACGTGGGAGGCGGCTCGCACCTGCCGGACCTGACGCTCGCGAGCCCCGTCTTCTCCGGTGGCTGGCCGGTCGCGTTCGTCGCCAACATCGCCCACCACTCCGACGTCGGCGGCAAGGTGGCGGGGAGCGAGAGCGCCGACTGCACGAGCATCTTCCAGGAAGGGCTGCGAATCCCTCCCGTCAAGCTGTTGGACGAGGGGGAGCTGTGCGCCGACATGCTCGCGTTCGTGCTCCTCAACACGCGCACCCCGCGTGAGCGCGAGGGCGATCTGCGGGCCCAGATCGCGACCAACGCCATCGGGGTCCGCCGGGTGCAGGAGTGCTTTGCCCGCTTCGGAGCCGATACCGTGCACCGGGGCGCGAGAGCGCTCCTCGACTACGCCGAGTCGCGGGCGCGCGCCGAGATCGCGAGGCTGCCGGACGGAACCTACGAGAACGAAGAAGTGCTCGACAACGACGGCGTGGCCGACGGCATCGTTCGCCTCCGCGTCAAGATCACCATTCGCGCCGATCGCATTCACTTCGACTTCACGGGCACCGACGGGCAGATCGCAGGGGCCCGGAACATGCCGCTCTCGGCCACCCTGTCCTGCGTCTACTACGCGGTCAAGGCGGTGACGGACCCGGCGCTGCCGCCCAACGCCGGGTACTTCCGCGCCATCGGTGTCACCGCGCCGGAAGGCACGGTCGTCAACTGCCGCCCCCCCGCCGCCGTCGGGGATCGGAGCGCGACCGGCAACGTGCTGGGCGACCTGCTGCTGGGCGCGCTCGCCGACGCGGCGCCGGACCGGGTGATGGCCGGCTGCGGTCCGCTCCACGGGCTTATCTTCAGCGGCGTCGACCCGCGCCGGAACGAGTACTTCGTCGACTACGAGACCTACGCGGGAGCGTCCGGCGCGCTTTCCGCGCTCGACGGGAAAGACGCGATCCGGGTCCACGTTTCGGGCGCGGCCAACCTGCCCATCGAATCCGTGGAGCAGGAGTTCCCACTGACCGTCGGCCGCTACGAGCTGATCGCCGACTCGGGAGGCCCCGGACGGCATCGCGGCGGCCTCGCGACGCGCCGCGACGTCACCATCTGGGCGGAACAAGCGAGGCTCGCAGGCCGCGGACTGCGCCAATCCCGGGGCGCGTCCGGGCTGTTTGGCGGAAGTTCGGGGTGTCCCGGCGTCTTCGTTCTGGACCCAGGCGAAAACCGCGAGACGAAGCTTCCGGGCTCGTTCTCGGAGCTCGAGGTGGACGCGGGAACGACGGTCCGGGTCGACACCCCGTCCGGCGCCGGCTTCGGCGACCCGTGGGAACGCGATCCGGAGAGGGTGCGCGACGACGTGGCCGCCGGCAAGGTGACCGCGCCCGCGGCGGAGCAGAGCTACGGCGTCGCGCTCGCCCGCGGAAGCGTCGACGCCTCCCGGACCGCGGCCTTGCGGGAGGCCCGCCAGGATTCGAACCGTGGCGCCTGAGCGTTACGTCCTTGGCGTCGACGTCGGCGGGACGTTCACCGACTTCGCACTCGTCCGCCTCTCGGACGGCAAGACGTGGTTTCTGAAAACACCCTCGACCCCGGACGACCCGTCCCGGGCGATTGCGGCAGGCATTCCGGAACTGTTGGACCGTGCAGCCGCCGGTGCCGGAAACGTCCGCTACTTCGGCCACGGAACGACGGTCGCCACCAACGCGCTCATCACGGGGGACACGGCGGTCACGGGCCTCATCACCACGGAAGGGTTTCGCGACATCCTGGAGATCCGCCGCCAGCGCCAACCCCACAACTACGACATTCGGATGCCGAAGCCCCCGCCCCTCGTCGCGCGCCACCTCCGGCGCGAGATCGAGGAGCGCACCTATCTCCTCGGGTCTTCCGACGTGCCGCCGGACCTCGAAGCGCTCGATGGAATCCTCGACGACTTCCGCCGCGAAGGCGTGGAGGCGGTGGCCGTCTGCTTCCTGCACAGCTACCACAATCCGGCCCACGAGGCCGCCGTCGCGTCCGCGGTGCGCGAGCACCTTCCCGGTGCGTTCACCTGCGCATCCCACGAAGTCGTGGCCGAGTTCCGCGAGTACGAGAGAACCACGACCACCGTGCTGAACGCATCGCTGGGCCCGGTCGTGAGCCGCTATCTCGATCGCCTCGGGGAACGGTCCCGCGCCCTGGGCATCGTGGACCCGAAGATCCTCCAGTCCCACGGCGGCGTCGCCTCGCTTCGGGATGCGGGTGCGATGGCCGGCCGCTGCCTCATGTCGGGGCCGGCGGCGGGAGTCACCGGCGCGGGCTTTCTCGCCGGAAGAGCCGGGTGTCCGGACGTCATCACCTTCGACGTCGGGGGAACGAGCACCGACGTCTGCCTCATCGAAGGCAACCGGCCGCTCGTCGCAAAAGAGCGGGAGGTGCGGGGGCATCCCATCCGCTTTCCGATGGTCGACGTGCATTCGGTGGGAGCCGGAGGGGGCAGCATCGCGCGCGTGGACACGGGCGGCTTCGTGCACGTGGGACCCCGGAGCGCCGGCGCCGCGCCCGGCCCCGCCTGCTACGGCCTCGGGGGAGGCGAGCCCACCGTGACTGACGCCAACGTCGTGCTCGGCCGCTTATCCGGCGAATCCCTGCTGGGCGGCCGCATGAGCCTCCGTCCCGACCTCGCACACCGCGCAATCGCCGAGAAGGTGGCGGCCCCGATGGGGCTCGGGGTCGAGGAGGCGGCCGAAGCGGTGCTCACCATCCTCAACGAGAACCTGGTTCAGGCGATACGCGTGATCTCGGTGGAGAAGGGTTTCGATCCGCGGCGCTTCACCCTGGTGGCGTTCGGGGGGGCGGGGCCTCTCCTCGCCTCCGCGCTCGCCCGCGAGCTGGGCATGACCCGGGTCATGGTGCCGCCCGGACCGGGCCTCCTGTGCGCGCTCGGGCTCCTCGTCGCCGACGTGCGCTCGGATTTCAGCCTGACGCGGATCGCCGATCTCGAGGAAACCGGCGCCGCCGGCATCAACGCCACCTTCACGGAGGTCGGAGGGCGAGCGCTCGAATGGTTCGACCGGGAGGGGGTGGAGCCCGGCGAGCGCACGGTGCAACGCGCCATCGACATGCGCTACGTCGGACAGAGCCACGAGATCACGGTGGCGGTTCAGGAGCGGGAATTCGCCGACCACGACCTCCCGGCGCTGGTCGACGCTTTCCGGTGCGAACACGAAAGAGTGTACAGCTACGCGCCGGACGCGCCGGTTCAAGTGGTCACCTTTCGCGCCACCGCCCTCGCCCGGGTGACGGCGCCCCCGGTCGCGAGCGCCGCCGGGACGGGCGGCGACCTGCGCGCGGCGGAGCGAGGGAGGCGCCGGGTGCATTTTGCAGAGCTCGGCGGATTCGTCGATTGTCCGATCTACGCCCGGGAGGGCCTCCCCCGGGGCGCCGATCTCGAAGGCCCCGCGATCCTCGAGCAGATGGATTCGACGACCGTCGTGCTGCCCGGACAGGTCGCCCGCAGCGACGAGCAGGGCAACCTGAACCTCACGGTCGCCTCGGCCCCGCACGACGCAGGGAGCGGCGGTAGCGGGGGGCTCGCATGACAGGGCCGAGAGAGACGAAGGTAGCATGAGCAAGGATCCGGAGCGATTCCAGGTCCGGCTCGACGGCGGCATGGCCGCGCCCGAGGACGCCAAGGTGAGCGTCCTCACCGCCGCCGCCATGCGCGTCCACCCCCATCGGCGATCGACAGGAACTCCCCGGGATACGCAGGCGTTGTAACGAACCTGTTTTTCGGCTTGATTGCGGATCGGGGAAGACGAATTTTATCAAAAACGGATACCTCATTTAATATCAACAAGATAAACGGATTTTGCCATTGCCGGGAACGGCTTGAAAAATCTGATTTATTTATCGAAAAACCACGTGAATTTATCTAATTTTATCCAAATTTACGGAAATTCCGATCGGAGCAGGCCGATGAGCGAGAGTCCATCGAGACCGGGGAGGGAATGTTTGCGAGCGAGGAGCGGGGGTTTGTCGTGACTGCGGGGCGAGCGGTTGCGGTTTGCAGAGCGAGGGGCGGATGATCACCCCGCTGATGCCGAATCGCACATTCCATTTTCTCCCCTCCCCGCATCGATGGAAACGCCTTCTCCCTTGCGAGGGATTCTGGATCATCCCGGCGAAAACCTGTGACGGCAAATGCGGGCAAATGCGCTCCCGCTCCAACCGGGCGCGGCGGTCGAAAACCCGCCCGCCGAACATCCCGCGCTCATTCGTACCCGCGCACCTCGCATCACCAGATTTCCGCCATCTCCCCCTAAAAAAACCTTGCTTCCCGCGCGCGACGTATCGTAATCTAAATGCATATTCAATTTTGTTGCGCCTTATCTACGCCCGCTTTGCTGTTACGGAAAACGAAGCATAGCATCTCGTCTATGCCTCGATGAGGCCGGGTGCCGGCGCGAACGAATTTTTCCATTGCGCTTCCCGGCGCGGACGGCCCAAGACACGAGGAGCACCCATGATGAAAACCCTGAGACGTATGGTTCTGACAACGCTTGTTCTGGCGCTGCTTGGCGTCTTTTCCGGTGCAAGCCACACCTTCGCGCAGGACGCCTGCCCGTTCCCGGCGGGCGTCGCCGAGAATCCTCTCGCCACCCCGAGCATAACGGCCGCTCAGGTGGAGGCGGGCACCGCCGATTTGAGCGATTTCGCCCTGGCGGCGAGAGACTACATGCAGAGCGTCCAGATAGGGGCGGAACTGACGCACAACGCGTGTGTCATCAGGCATGAGGGGCCCTGGAAGTCCGGCTCCACCTACCTCGTCACCGTATCCATCGACGGAAGGGTGTTCTTCCACTCGGCCATGGCTTCGTTGAGCGGCAGGCCGCTGAATAGAGCAGTTTACGGAGCGATCCTTCGCGCGCTGGGAATCACCGCTACCACCCCGGCCGACGTAAGGGCCGCTTTGGCCGGTGTGGTCCAAACAGGAAGTTTCCCGAATACGGATGGCGGCGCTGTTCAGGGAGTCGGCGGCTACGCCGTCGGCTTCAGGCGCACCGGTGGCAACCCGCTCATCCTCGTCGCCGGCCTCGATATCGGGGAATCCCACCTCGGCACGGAAACCATCGACCCAGGCTCCCCGCAAGTGCGCGCCGATCAAGTGGTGAACCGCGCGACGCTCCAGGCCTTCGTCGAGGGAGCGACGCAGTATGTCATCGACCGTTTCCAGTCAGAAGGCCGCGCCGCGTTCACGCAGGTGAAGAGCGTCTTGAGGGATCCGGCCGGGCCCTGGAGGCACGGCCCGACCTATCTCTTCATCATGGAGCCCAGCGGCTACACGATCTTTCACGGAGCGTTTCCGGACAGGTTCGAGTTCCAGACGCCTACAAATACCCTGAGGGAGCAGTTGCCGTCTGGTGAACAGGGTGACCTCATTCTGCCGAAGATCATC
>JAPOYD010000129.1:0-4447 GCA_026706735.1 Nitrospinota bacterium
GTCATGGACGGGAATTTGCGCATGGACGGGAAGAGAGTGGCGGTCGTCCTCCTGAGCGGCGGCATGGATTCGGCCGTCGTTCTGGCCATCGCGAAGCGGGAGGGATTCGCCTGCGAGGCGCTCAGTTTCGACTATGGACAAAGACACCGCTCAGAGCTTCTCGCGGCTCAAAAGGTCGCGAAGCAGATCGGCGCTGTCGGCCACACCGTGTTGTCCATCGACATGCGCGCCATCGGCGGCAGCGCGCTCACGGACGACATCGAAGTGCCCAAGGAGCGCGGCGACATCGGGGAGGGCATACCGGTAACGTATGTGCCCGCGCGAAACACGATTTTTCTGAGCTATGCGCTCGCCCTGGCCGAGGTGAAAGGCGCCAGCGATATCTTCATCGGTGTGAACGCGCTTGATTATTCGGGGTACCCCGACTGCCGCCCCGAATACATTGAGGCCTATACGCGAATGGCCCGCCTGGCGACGAAATCGGGCGTGGGGGGCGCGCCGCTCGAAATCCATACGCCCTTGAGCGCGATGCGAAAGTCCGACATTGCGCACAAGGGCCTGGAACTGGGGGTGGATTTTTCTCTCACCCACACCTGTTACGATCCGCTGGATGAGGAGCGGCCCTGCGGTTCGTGCGACGCCTGTATCCTGAGGCGCAAGGGGTTCGAGGAGATTGGGGAGCGCGACCCGCTCCCTTATCCTGTTGCTTGATGTTCGGAGGAGTCGTGGAAGAAATACGAACGGATGTGCTGGTCGTCGGCGGAGGGCTGGCCGGGACGCTGGCCGCTCTGGCCGCGCGAGAAGAGGGGGCGGACGTCTGCATCGCCATGAAGGGCGAGGCCGGCCTGACGGGGAATTCCGCGCGCGCGGGCGGCGTTTTCGCCACGGTACTGGAGGGCTTCTCCCTGCCGGATGATTCCGTGGAAATCATGGTGGGGGATAATTTCCGCAGCGGATGGTTCATGTCCGACCCCGCGCTGGTGCGGGCGGTCGCCGCCGAGTCGGGCGCGGCCATAGAGCGCCTGCGCGATTACGTGGTTCCCTTCCTGGAGAAAAACGGCCGGATGACGCCCACGAAACTCCCCGGGCATACCTATCCCCGGGGAGCGCGCGTGCCGGGCGGAGGCCCCCGGATGATGATGGTGCTGGGCGCTAGGCTCGCGCAGAGTGGAGCGCGCGTGCTGGAGGGTCTCTCCTTCATCGGTTTGCTGCGCGATGGCGGCGGAAGGGTCGTGGGAGCGGATTTTCAAGGAGAGGGAGACTCAAGCCTGCTTCGGGTGCACGCTCGCGCCACGGTTCTCGCGATGGGCGGTCTGGGGGGGATGTACCCCATCACCACGAATGCGCCGGGCGTCGCCGGCGTAGGCTACGGGGCGGCGCTCGACGCCGGGGCGCGGTTGCGGGACATGGAGTTCGTGCAGTTCACGCCGACGGCGATGGCCCATCCGCCGCAGCTCAGGGGCAGAAACTCTGGCGGCATGGCGCTTTCCTTCCCCGAAACGCGGTTGAGAAATAACCAGAACGAGCGGTTCATGGCCCGATATGCGCCCGATGACATGGAGCACGCCAAGCGCGACATTCTCTCCCGCGCGATGCACCGCGAAATCGTCGAGGGACGCGGAACGGAAAACGGCGGCCTGTATCTCGATTTGACGAAGGTGTCCTATGACGGCCTCAGGGACGTGATGGGTGAGATCATCGATGATTTCGAGGCGACGGGTCTCGACGTGCGAAAAGAGCCGATAGAAATCGCGCCAGCCGCGCACTCGTGCATGGGCGGCGCCCTCATCGACACGTACGGCAGGACGGACGTGGAAGGCCTTTTCGCCGCCGGTGAGAACGGCGGCGGCCTGCACGGCGCGAATCGTTTGGCGAGCGGGGGCCTCACCGTGTGCGCCGTCATGGGTGACCGGGCGGGCCGGGCGGCCGCTCATGTGGAAGGAGAAGGCGGGCCGCCCGGGAAGAAAGAGACGGGCGCGAATGGCGCTGATGAGGCGGGTGATGCGCAACTCGATGAAATCGAAAAAGAGATACGCGACGTCATGTTCTCCGCCGGCGGCATCGAGCGGGCCTCAGTAGCGCTTCAGGATGGGCTGGAGAGAATCGCCGCTCAAAATGAGAGGATACAGGGTTTAACGCCCGCCGCTTCGCTCCTCTCGCGTCATGCGCAGGCGAGGCTCATGTGCCTCACAGCCGAGGCGATGCTGGGCGCGATGCTTATGCGCGAGGAAAGCCGGGGGGCGCATGCGAGATCGGATTTCCCCGAGCGCGATGATGAGAACTGGCTGGCCAACATTCACGTATCGCTGGGGGCTGACGGAGTTCTGGCACATGAGAGGACCCCCGTAGCGGATGAGTTGCGGGAGGCGGCATTGTGCCATGCGGGCGCTTGAGAGTTATGAAAGCCATCTGGTTTTGAAGTTGACACCATAACAGGCGCTGGAGGATAACCAAGGAATACACACTCACTTTCGAAGAGAATTCTTCTCAAGAATCTGGAGGAGTTATGCAATACCCATTCACCGAAGAGCAACTGGCGCTGGCCGACCTGACCCGGGATTTCATGGAGCGCGAGGTCGCGCCCGTCGCCGCGGAGATAGACAGGCGGCTTGACCCCAAGGATTGCTACCCGGGTGAACTCCTCAACAAGGCGTCGCATCTCGGTCTGCGTACCATGGCGGTTCCCGAGGAGCATGGCGGCATCGGGGCTGACACGACGACCAAGGCCCTTTGCCTCTGGACGGGCGCGCAAATCGAGATCGGCGTGATCAAGTGCCTGAGCCAGTGCTGGAAGATGTCGAACGCAATCTTCAAATGCGGCTCTGAAGCGGTGCTCGAAAAATGGGGCAAGATGTTCGTGGAAGACCATGACTGTGTGGGCTCGTTCGTGCTCACGGAGCCGGACTACGGGTCGGACAACGTCTACCGGCTGAACGACCCCGCGCTGGGCCTCAAAACCTCTGCGGTTCAAGACGGCGATTATTTTGTGCTCAACGGAGCGAAACGGTTCACGTCGCTGACGAGTTGGGCGAAGATTCTGCTGGTTTTCGCGAGAACGGACCCCAACGTTCCGGTGCATCAGGGGACTACCTGCTTTCTCGTGCACGGCGATCAGGAGGGCGTCTCCTACGGCAACGTGCACGACAAGCTCGGCTACAGGCTGTATCCCAACGCCGAGAGTTACTACGACAACGTGCGCGTCCATAAGGACGACATTCTGGGCGAGGTCAATAAGGGTTTTCATACGTTCGCCACGGTGTTCCGGGGCAGCGCCGAGCTTCCGGCGTGTAACACGGGCATCGCGCGCGGCATCTACAATTTCTGCCTCCAGCACGCGAAAGAGCGCATCCAGGGCGGCAAGCCCATCATCGAGCATCAGACGATACAGCACATGCTCGCCGAGATGCTGATGAACATCGAGGTGGCCGAGCAGTTCATGTGGCGCATCTGCTGGGGCGTGGAGAATGATGAGACTTACACCACGCGCTTCACGCGGTACGGAAAGGTGTTCAGCGATCAGGTGGCGCTCAAGACGATAGCCTTCGCCACGGACATTCTCGGCGGCATCGGCATCATGAAGGAAACGCCGACGGAGAAGATGATGCGCGACCTCCTCACCTTCCTGCACGGTGACGGCACGGACTCGATAACGCTGCTGCGCGCCGCCCAGACGCTGGACGAACCAGTTTAAGGGTCACGTGATGCGCCTCGGAGCCGCTCGCCACGCATTTCGGAATTCCCCGGCTCGGGAGGAAAAACGATGGATTTGATGCTCACCGACAAGGTTGCGATGATCTCGGGCGGCAGTCGGGGTCTCGGCTTCCATATCGCGAAGGATCTGGTGGGCGAGGGCTGCCACGTGGCGATCAGCGCGCGGGGTGAGGAGCGCCTGGAGCAGGCCGTCGACGAACTGAACGCGCTGGGCGGCGGACGCGCTGCTGGTCTTGCGGGCGATATAACCGAGCAGGGAGTGCCCGATGCCTTTTTGCAGAGGACGCTCGATGCGTTCGGCGGCGTCGACATCCTCGTGAACAACGTCGGCGGCAGCAATCCCAAGGCGTTTTTGGACATCACGGACGAGGAATGGCGCGAGGGATTCGGTTTCAACCTCTATCATGCGGTGACGCTCTCGCGCCTCGTGATACCGGAAATGAAAAAAAGAGGCGGCGGCTCCATCCTGAACGTCGCCTCCATCTACGGGCGCGAGTCGAAGGGCGCGATGACCTACAACGCCTCCAAGGCGGCGCTCATCAGCTTCTCCAAGGGGCTCGCCCAACAGACGGCGCAAGACAACATTCGCGTGAACTCGATTGCGCCGGGCAGCATCATTTTCCCTGGCGGGGTGTGGGAGCGGCGGGTAAACGAGGCGCCCGATGGCTTGAAGGGCTTCGTCGACGCGGAAATGCCGCTGGGCCGGTTCGGCCGCCCCGAGGAACTCTCCGCGGTG
>JAPOYD010000129.1:4457-8976 GCA_026706735.1 Nitrospinota bacterium
TGAGTCCGAGAGCGAGCCTGGTGCACGGGGCCTGCTGGAACGTGGACGGCTCGCAGAGCCGCTCGAATATCTAATCCCTGCTGAGATTCACGAAACTTTCTGGAGGGGTTCGCGCACGCGCGTGAGCCACTGCTGTTTCAGCGTGCTCTTGACGACGCGGGGAATGCTGAAGCCTATCGGTATCATCCTCGGTTCGACCAGGGGCTTGGAGAGCTTCGCCTCCCGGATGGGCAATCCCACTATTTCGATCTTATCCAGTTCTGTTTCACCGAAGCCCGTGACGCGGGCGGCTTCCAGGGTTCTCAGTTTCTCGGGCGAGAGTCCTGTGACCTCACAGGCGACGCGGTCCAGAGCCACCGGGTCGGCGCTTGCAATGATGAGGCCCACCCTGCGGGGAGTTCCCTGTGCGGGCCCCTGGCCTTCCATCGCCCAGACGGCGTCCAGAACGGAAAGCCTCGTTTTGAGCAGCCGCGCCGTTTCGACGAGCATGAGCGGGAAATAGTCCTCGAAAGTGCCCGCCTTGAAATGCCACCAGGCCTTTCTTTTCCCCGCCACGCAGCCAAAGAGATTCTTGACCGCGCCCGTCATGTAGAGTTGGCAATGGGTCTTGAGCTTCGGCAGGTTGATGATTCCGTCCGCATCCATGGCTTCTTTCGCCATGGTGAGGTGCGCATAGACGACTCCCTCTGGGTTGGGAACCTTCACCCCTTTTCGGAAGGAGACGAGGGGGAGCCCGAGTTCCTCGCACACCCTCGACAGACCGGCTTGCTCGGCGCAACTGGCGAGACTCCCCCAGGCGGGGCTGTCGCCCATGGATATTTTCTGGGGAGTCGCCGCCGATTCCTGGAACTGCTGCGCCACCGCCCGGAGGATTTCAGGGTGAGTCGTCAGCGCGCTCTCGGGCGGCGCGCCTTTGAGGATGTTGGGTTTCAGCAGAATCTCTTCGGTTGCAGAAGCGAATTGCGCCGCGCCCCCCAACGCTTCCAGGGCTTTGGCAACGGCGTCGCTTACGCGCTCTCGCTCATAGTCTTCGCAACGGACAATCGCAACGCGGCTCATGTGCGTTTAACTTTCCTTCTTGGTGGCTTCAATCTTTTCGTCGCGTTCCGTTTCGAGCGCCTCGCGCTCGTCTCTGAATTTCTGGCGGAACGCGTTCAGCGCATCTCTTGCCTCGGGCTCCAGTTGCGCCTCTACCGCTTCGATGGGAGCGCCTCCCGTCATTTTCATCAGTTCCTGCTGGTGAAGGACGTCTTTTTCGGCGATTTTCCCCTCGTATACTTTCTTGATCTCCTCAATCTTGTCCCTTTGCTCAGGAGTGAGTTTTTCCAGCTCCTGGCGCGCTTGCTCGCCGATGGCGGAAGTTTTCTCCATCGCTATTTCCAAGGCGCTTTTCATAGTAAACCTCCACGGCAGTATGATGACTTGTGTGGGCAAGGGCATTCTAGGTTGCGCGATAAAGGGGGTCAACATCTGCGTCCTTGAGCGAGATTCAGGCGGACACCGGATTCTTCCGCGCCGCGTAATGAGGGCCTAATGTACAGGTTTTCAGGCGGATAGCGCAGACACCCGTTTTCTCGCATTGCGAGCACTCCATGAGATACAAATTTTGATATAAAACAGAATGTGATACGCCCACCACTGGAGGAACCATGCGCGAGCCCGTGTTCGATGATGTTCTGGAGGCGCAAAAACGCATCGCCGCCTACTTGCAGCCTACGCCTTTTCACGAGGTGCCGGTGCTTTCAGAACGCATCGGGTGCCGGTATTTCCTGAAATTCGAGTCCATGCAGCCCATCGGCGCGTTCAAGGTGCGAGGCGGCGTGAATCTCGTTTCCAGGCTCGGGCCGGAGGAGAAGCAAGCGGGCCTCATCACGGCCTCGACCGGCAACCATGGGCAATCCATCGCCTATGCCGCGCGGATTTTCGGGGTCAGAGCGCTGATCGCGGCTCCGAACGGGGCGAACGCGGATAAAATCTCGGCCATCGAGAGGCTGGGGGCGGAAGTCGCGTTCGTGGGCAAGGATTTCGACGACGCCAGGGTGTGGTGCGAGGAGCAATGTGAAGCGCGAGGGATGCGCTACGTTCACTCGGCCAACGAGCCGCGCCTCATCGCGGGCGTGGCGACCCAGACGCTCGAGATCATGGAATCCGAGCCGGAAATCGAAGTCGTCATCGTGCCCCTCGGCGGGGGAAGCGGGGTGTGCGGCGCAGGCCTCGTCGCCAAACACATCAACCCCAAGGTCCATGTTGTGGGGGTTCAGGCGGAAAAAGCTCCGGCGTTTTTCAAGAGCTTCTACTCAGGAGAATTGCAGCCCCAACCCGCTGCGGACACCTTCGCGGACGGGCTTGCCACCCGGGTGCCCTATGAACTGACTTTCTCGATGATCAGGCGATACGTGGATGAAATCGTGACCGTGAGCGAGGAGGAGATGTGCGACGCCATTCGCCTGCTCGTTTCCGAAGTGCACGTCATCGCCGAGGGCGCGGGCGCCGCCCCGACGGCGGCCGCCATGAAGATGGATTTGAAAGGCAAGCGTGTCGCCGGAATCCTGAGCGGGCGCAATCTCACCAGCGAGCATCTCGATATTATCCTGAGCGGCGGGACGCCTCGTCCGTGAAATACGTCATCAAAAAAGAGGCAGGGAAAGCGCATGAACCGGGAAGCCGGTATGTCGAGGTTGCGCTCAGCGTCCCGCAGCTAAAGACGCTCACCTACCGGGCAGGTCGTGAGCTCGCGGAGAGGCTGTCGCCCGGACTGCGCGTGCTGGTGCCGCTGGGCAGGCGGAAAGTGACGGGATACGTCGTCCACCCGCCGGGCGAGAGCCCGCCTCCCGGGGTCGAGCCCGGGTCCGTAAAATCCGTTCTTGAGATGCTAGACGATGAGCCGTTGCTCACGCCGGAGCTTCTGGAACTCACCAGATGGGTGGCGGAGTACTATTGCTGCGGCTGGGGGGAGGCGCTCAAATTCGCGCTGCCGTCCCACAGGGAGAAGAAAACCGTAGAGCGGTACCGCCTGAGTGAGGCAGGGCGGGTGGAGGCTGCATTCGAAGAAGGCGGCCTGGGTCTGCCCGGTCTGAAGCTTTCAGAAAACAGGGGAAGCCACCGGGCGCGCATCCTGGTTGCGCTTCGCAAGGGTCCGAGAACCATCGGTTCTCTTGCGGCGTCGTTCGGGCGCGGGACGCGCCCGGAACTCATGCGTCTTCTCGATGCGGGCTTCGTGGAGAAAATCGTGGATTCTGTAGGCGGCTCTCCGCCTAAAATGGCGAAGTACGCGCGCCTTCTCAAGATGCCCCCGGAAGGCGAACTGGAGTCTCTGGCAAAACGCGCGAAGCGGCAGGCGGAAATCCTGCGTCTTTTGAGTGAGGCGGAGAATGGACGGGTGCGGCTGGCGGTACTGGAAACCCTCTCGAAGGGCGCGCGCACCGCATGCGCGGCGTTGGAGAAAAAAGGGTGGGTCCAGGTGCAGGAGGAGCCCCTGCCTGATGAAGTGAATATGAACGAGCGCAGCCCAAGGCCCGCAGCGCCCTCTATGGACCTTGCCGCCGAGCAGAAAGAATCGTTTGAACTGGTGAAAGCGGATATCGAGAAAAAGAATTTTTCGGTCACGCTTCTTCACGGCGTTACCGGAAGCGGGAAGACGGAAGTCTACATCCGGCTTGCGCAAGAAGCCCTCGCAAACGGATTGGGCGCGTTGATTCTGGTGCCGGAAATCGGCCTGACGCCCCAGCTCTTGGGACGGTTTCAGGAGCGCTTCGGGCATTCGGTGGCCTGTCTGCACAGCGCCTATTCGGAGAAAAAGCGCATCTCGGAATGGCGGCGCATCAAGAACGGGGATGCGCCCATCGTCGTGGGCACGAGGTCCGCCGTCTTCGCCCCGGTTCCGAACCTGGGGATGATTGCGGTGGATGAGGAGCACGACGGTTCCTACAAGCAGGAGGAATCCCCCCGCTACCACGCGCGGGATACGGGCATCGTGCGCGCCAGGAATTTGGGGGTTCCCGTCGTGCTGGGTTCGGCGACGCCGTCGATTGAAAGCTATACGAGCGCAAGAAGCGGCCGCTACCGTCTGCGCTCGCTGTCGCATCGGCCCACGGGGGGGACATTGCCTCAGGTGCGCCTGGTGGATTTGAGAAAAGAGGCCGCCTCCGACCCCAGGACGCCCGAGCTTCTCACGCGCGAATTGGCGACGGCCATCGGCGAGCGTTTAGAGCGGGGCGAGCAGACGCTGTTGTTCCTGAACCGGCGCGGGTTCTCTTCGGTGATCCTGTGCCGCGATTGCGGCGAGGCGCTCCAGTGTCCTCACTGCTCCATTCCGCTGACGTTTCACCGTGAAGGCGGGGGCAGGGTGCAGTGCCACTGGTGCGATTACAGCGCGCATCCGCCCAACAGGTGCTCCTCCTGCCGCAGTGATCGGGTGGGTTACTTCGGGGTCGGTACCGAGCGCGTCGAGCAGGCCGTTAAAGCGCGGTTCCCGGAGGCGCGCGTCCAGCGCCTGGATCGCGACACCGCGCGCCGGGCG
>JAPOYD010000149.1 GCA_026706735.1 Nitrospinota bacterium
GGCTGGGTGATGCGCCGGCTAAATCGATTCAGGGCTGTTTTCTGCTCCATCATTATTTTCTCCTGTTCTCTTCTTTTCCTGCTGAGAAAAACGGTTCATATCGCGTCGCGATGATTTTTGCGTTTGGGGCGGTAGCACCCTCACCAGATAGTCGCACAGTTTCTGGCATATCTATATACCAAGGACATCATGAGCGACTCTACCACAACCTCAAGAAAATCGCGGAAGGGAAGTTCTCAGGCGTAGAAGGAAACATTTTTTTCTTCGCTGGTTTTGGAGATACGGATCTCGAAGGAACCGTAGTGGGGATTTCCGTTTTTTCAGAATTATCCGTGAGAGAAGCCGTAATAGGTGCGCGGCTCGGCGATTCTTCGGAGTTCGATTTTATTTTTACTCCCTCAGCATTCACTTTTTTCACGATTTGTTGATTCGTATCCTGCGGCTTCGCGGGGAGATGATTTCTTTTCGGATAGGTAATTTCTTTTTGAGGCTCTTTGGCTGCAGGAGTGGCCATGTTTGCTTGGCGGATTCGAATCGCCTGGTTTTTTTGTGCAGGATGCGAGCCGTTGCGGGTAAGTGCCGATTTCGGTTTTTTCTTTTCGAAATTGGCTTTTTCTATGTTTCGGATTCTTGCTGCCGGCGGCTTAGGAGAGGGTTTCGTTTTTGACTTTTCGGCCTTGGGTCTTCTTTTTTCCCTCGCGAATCGCTTTGTCTTTGGCTCGGGCGCCGGAGTTCGCTTTTGCAGTGATTGAACTTGAACCGGTTTGGCGTGAGTCTGTTTCGGCACGCATTCGCGCATACGGTCGAGATTTTGTGCATCCAGGGGCTGAGAGCACGGATCGCGCGCGTTCGAGCGATGGGCGATTTCTATGCCGTCGATGAATCCGTCCCCATCGCTATCGGCGAGGAGGGGACTCAAGCCGCGTGATATTTCATCTCCATCGTCAAGCAGGTCGCCGTCCGTATCCGTTTTGAGCGGATTGGTCTGGTACCGGCGGACTTCCAGGGAGTCTGATACATTATCCCCATCAGTATCTGGATTATCAGGTTTCGTCTTATATTTACGGTATTCCGCTATGTCTGTGAGACCGTCGCCATCCGTATCGACACATTGTTTTTTTTGCATCTTCTCTTCCGCTTGTTTGATGGCCGCGCGCGCCCTCATGATGAAGCGGGTCAGTTGTTCCATGGTAGAGGTTCTTTTCTCCTCCACCGCCTGATATACGGCGAAACGCGCTATTCCGAAGAGCAGGGGAGCGCAAAGTCCGAGGTCGCCTGTTTGGTCGAGTTGGTCGAATTCACGGGTCAGTTGGGTGAATTCCACTTCAATGGCGTTTTTCAGGATTTTGACGGAGCTTTCGTTCACCTTGGGGAGCAGGGAATCAGCGCAGCCGGACAGGCTTACCCCGAAAGCGAACAGGGCGGAGAGCGTTATTAATTTGAACAAGTGCTTTTTCGCGTCAGACAATTGTCATATCCTCACGAGTCATCACTTCTTGTTTGCACGCGCTCCATTCTTACGTACCATACATCAATTGACGACTGATTTTCACATCTCATTGTTGTTATTGCCATTATTTATTTTTCACCCGGTGATGAAGATTGAGTGATTCCCAGAAAAAACTCATCGAACAAGCGGCGGCATGGGTTTTGGAATCTCGCTCTACTGTATGCCTTACCGGAGCCGGCATAAGTACCGAGAGCGGCATTCCCGATTTCAGGTCCAAAGGTGGAATCTGGGATCGGTTCGACCCAAAGGATTTTGAAATTCGTCGGTGGCTCGCTTCGGAAGACATACAAAGGCGTTACTGGGAAGTGGCTCAAGACGGGTACAATCTGGTCCGAAACGCTACTCCTTCAAAAGGACATTTCGCTTTGGCGAAATTGTCCCTACACGGTCACTTGAGATTACTGGTGACGCAAAATACGGATGGTCTTCACCAGAAAGCGGGCCATGACCCGGACAAGATCGTGGAGTTGCACGGAACGAGTCATGTGTGTGTTTGTGTGGGTTGTGGGACCAAATTGCCTCGTTCCGAGGTGCACGTGCGAGTTCAGGGAGGTGAGATGATACCAAAATGTGAGGATTGTGGCTGCCTGCTGAAACCGGATGCCGTTTTCTTCGGGGAAGGGTTATCCCCGGAAAAGTTGTCTATGGCCGTTGAGGCATCAAAAGAGGCCGGAGTTTTTCTGGTCGCCGGCTCTTCATTGGCGGTCAGGCCGGCAGGCGGCTTGCCCGAGCGCGCCCGAAGAGCCGGCGCGCGCCTCATCATCATCAACGAAGGCCCCACCCGTTTTGACGCCAGAGCGGACATGCGCATTCAAGGAAAAACGGGCGATGTATTGCCTGCGCTCGTCGATGTGGTTCTTACTTGAACATATACAACAGGCGTATTTTTGATCTTCGAACCTACGGGTGATAAAGTCTATTGCGGATCCGCAATCCATAATCAGGTTTTATCTTCCAAGGGTTCAATAGATGCCGATGATGTCCCTTATGGATATCCTGTGGCTGTAACAGTCAAGAGGAGGAATGGCTTTGGCCACGCATGAACTCGATACCACCGTCGATACCTGCCATTGGGGTTTTTACGATTCGACTCACGCTCCGGTTATGACGATAGCTTCAGGCGATACGCTCATTGTGAAAACCGAATCGGGCCGAAAAGATTTCTTGAAAAAGTATCCGGAGAGACTTTCCGAAAATCTGAGAGAAATACTGGAGACCATGGAGCCGAACCCGGGGCCGCATATCATGACGGGCCCCGTGGCCGTCGAGGGCGCCGAACCCGGCGATGTGCTGGAGATCAAGGTTCATGATGTCAAGCCCCGTTATGATTGGGGCTATAACGGATTCAGACCCTTGGTGGGTGGTCTGCCGGAGGATTTCCCTTATACGAGAGTCGTACTTGTCGAGATTGACGAGATAAGCGGAACGGGCGACTGGGGTGCGGGAGTCAAGGTGCCGCTCGGGCCTTTTTTCGGAAACTTCGGGGTGGCCCCGGCTCCGGCGCTCGGCCGTGTTCCGACTTTTCCACCCGGAGAGTGGGGAGGGAACACGGATTGTAAGGAATTTACAGCCGGCTCTACGATTTATTTGCCTGTTTTCAACGAAGGCGCTTTGTTCTCCGTGGGCGATGGTCATGGCTGCCAGGGGGATGGTGAGGCGAACATCAACGGAATAGAGATGGGCCTCATCGGCACTTTCGAGATGACCGTCCGAAAAGACATGAGCATCAAGACCCCGCGCGCGGAGACGGAATCCCACTACATTCTGATGGGGTTTGATCCGATTCTCGACAATGCGACGAAGATGGCCTTGCGGGAGACGATTCAGTTTCTGGGCGAACTCCGCGGTATGAGCCCTGATGATGCGTACAGGTTGTGCAGTTTGGCGGTCGACCTGCGAGTGACCCAAATCGTGAACGGCACCAAGGGTATTCACGCCATGGTGCCCAAATCATTATTTGAATAAGTTTCATATTCATAAGGGGCCGTTGGTGGCCGATCATGAGATTGCGCAAAGCCCCGACAACATCCAGTGGGGTTATTATGACGCCGGTCTTTCTCCTGTCCTCACCGTCGCTTCGGGCGATGTGCTCGAAATTCACACGGAACCGGGGATCCGGACTCTTGAATCTCCGATTCGGGAAAGAGCGTCTGAAAGCCTGCGCCACATCGCCGAGCGCGGAAAGAGGGACCTGGGTGGCCATATCCTCACGGGGCCCATCGCCGTGGAAGAAGCCGTGGCGGGAGATGTTCTGGAAGTGAGGTTTCTGGATATCTGGCCGCGCTATGACTGGGGCTTTAACGTCATTCGGCCCTTGGCGGGTGGCTTGCCCGAGGACTTTCCGTATTCGAGAACGGTGATCGTGGAAATTGACAACGAGGCGAATACGGGTGACTGGGGCGCAGGCGTGCAGGTGCCGCTCAGGCCTTATTTCGGGAATTTCGGTGTGGCTCCCCCTGGCGATTTTGGCCGTGTTCCGTCCACTCCGCCGGGAATCTGGGGGGGAAACATGGACAACAAGGAACTCATTGCGGGCTCTCGCTGCTATCTCCCCATATTCAACGATGGCGCCTTGTTCGCCATAGGCGATGGGCACGGATGCCAGGGAGACGGGGAGAGTTGCCTGTCGGCCCTGGAGTGCGGCATGTCCGCGAATATCGAACTCATCGTCCGAAAGGATTTGAATCTAAAAATGCCCCGCGCGGAGACGCCCACGCATCATATCCTCATGGGGTTCGACCCGATTCTCGATAACGCCGCCAAAATGGCGCTCAGGGAGACGATCCGGTTTTTAGGGGAATCGCGCGGCATGAGCAAAGATGATGCGTATACACTGTGCAGTCTGGCGGTGGATTTACGAATCACGCAGATTGTGAACGGGGTCAAAGGCGTTCACGCGATGCTGCCGAAGAGTATTCTTGAAGAAGGAGTGTGTTGATGGCGACTCATGAATTGATTGCGAACCCTGATACCGTTCATTGGGGTTATTATGACGCCTCCTTGGAGCCTGTGATGCGGATTCGCTCGGGCGACACGCTGAATGTTCATACCGAATCGGGCCGGGAAGAATATCTGTCGGAACTCGGAGGCAGGGCATCCCAGAATTTGAGAGATATAATAACGCAAGTTCCCCAGGAGCTTGGCCCCCATATCATGACAGGCCCTGTCGCCGTCGAAAGCGCTCAGCCCGGAGACGTGCTGGAAGTCCGCATCCATAAAGTCAAAACGCGCTATGACTGGGGATATAATGCCATCCGGCCGATGATGGGCGGATTACCAGAGGATTTTCCGTATACGCGCGCCGTTATCGTGGACCTCGATTTGGAAGCGCAAACGGGGGACTGGGGTGCTGGCGTCAAGGTGCCCCTCAGGCCTTATTTCGGAAACTTTGGTGTGGCGCCTCCACCTTCGGTAGGGAGAGTGGGAAGCTATCCTCCAAGTGCGTGGGGCGGAAATTTGGACAACAAGGAACTCATCTCGGGTTCTGTGGTCTATTTCCCGATTTTTAACGTGGGCGCTCTGTTTTCCGTAGGTGATGGACACGGTTGTCAGGGGGATGGGGAGGCCTGTTTGACGGCCATCGAAACGGGCCTCTCGGGGACGATGGAAATTATCGTTAGAAAGGATATGCACCTCGAAAATCCCCGCGCGGAAACCGACACCCACTATATCTTGATGGGTTTCGACCCTCTCCTTGATAACGCGGCCAAAATGGCGCTCCGCGAGACGATTAAATTCCTGGGGGAGCTGCGAGGCATGAGCAGGGATGACGCCTATACGCTTTGCAGTCTTGCCGTAGACCTGCGGGTCACTCAAATCGTAAACGGAGTGAAAGGGGTTCACGCCATGTTGCCGAAATCATTGTTTACATGATAGTCGTGCCTGTTTTTTATAGGAGGGTTAGAAGTTGAGCGAAAATGCTACAGGAAGTAGGCCTCCATACATTCCCGGAACGCCCGAGGAGTTGGATGCCGTAATCGCGGCTCCCGACAATCATGAAATTATTTTCGAAAACGAAAAGGTTCGCGTATTGCGGGTGACGATTCAACCCGGTGAACTGGAAAAAGAGCATACGCATAAATGGGAGAGTGTGTTCACTATCATGAGTTTTCCGAAACTCACCTATTACAACGAGAAGGGCGAGGCTTGCGCCATCAGCGAAGATCGCAAAGAAGGAATCCCTTTCTGGCTGGGCAGAGAAGGTCTGCACGCTGTAGAGAATCACGGAGACAAACCTCTCGAGGCAATTCGCGTCGAGATCAAAGATTAGTTTTGTTCATTTGGCGGTTTTACGCGCCAGGCATGATACCCCGTTGTAGAGGGAAGTTAGCCCGGCGCGTGTTTCAAGTGCATTTCATCGTACTTATCAGGGAGTAATGAATGAACACTGAAAATGGAAAAAGAACACCCATCGGTTTGGCCATCATCGGTTGCGGGACTATCGGCAAAATCCGTGCTGAATTCGCCCGCGATTATCCGGGCGTCGAGTGGCTGGGCCTTTGTGACATTAATGAGAAAGTAGGCAGAAAACTCGCCGATGAAACGAAAGCCGATTTTTTCACCACGGACTACAAGGAGCTTTTGTCCCGGCCGGAAGTGAATGCCGCCATCATCGCCACAGAAGAAAATGAGCATGTGGGCCCCATATTGGCTTCCGTTGAAGGAGGCCATGCCCTGTTCATCGAAAAGCCCCTGGCAACGAATGCGGCTGATTCCGCCCGGGTTCTCAAGGCCATTGAAGACACCGGGGTCGACGCGGTTGTCGGCTATACGCAGCGTTTCAGAAGGCGATTCCTGGTCGCGAAAGAAAAGATTCGCACCGGCCAGCTCGGCGATGTAACTACGGTCGTCACGAGAGCTTTCATGAACCGTCTGGTGCCCATCGCCACAGTGACGAAAACGGAATACCGCGGCATACTCACGCCGATGGTCGTCTCGGGGACGCACAGCTTGGACGTCTGCATGTGGCTGATGGAAGGGAAAACGCCCGTGGAAGTCTATGCGCGCTCGATGGATAAGTCACTCGGCGCGTCTTATGGCACAAAGGATGCAACGCTGGGCATCTTCACCTTTGATGACGGCACGATATGGAGCATGAATATCTCATGGGCGCTGCCGACGGTTTGGCCCGGCTCCGTCTATAGCCTGGAAATCGGCATTGTGGGCACTGAGGGTGTTCTCACTATTGACGATACGCATAGAGATTTGGTTCTGGCCAGTGAAAATGCGCAACCTGCGGGCTATACCCCAGATGTGAAGCGGAACGTGGATTTTCTGACGAGTTACCCGCCTGGCGACGTCGTGTTCGAACAACTTTGGGGTCCGATGCGGGAAGAAACCAACGCTTGGTTTGGGCGGGTGTATACAGGGTTGGAAACGCCGCACGCCACCGTACAAGACGGACACAGGAATCTGCTGCTCACCATGGCGATGGACGTTTCCGCAAATCGAAAAGAGCCTGTTCAGCTTCCCATGTCCATCAATGAATACGAGGAATTATAGGTTTTTCAAATGAAAAGAGGAGGAATACGCATGCCTTTTTATGAAATCGAAGGAATGAAGGAAAACAACAGCGAAACGAATCCCAAATTCAGGGAGAAAAGCGTTGTGGGCGAGTTCATGAAGGTCGGTATAGTCACTAAGCCGGAGGGAGAGGATCCTCCGCTTCATATGCACCCGAACGAAGAGCAGTTTACGCTGATTCTGGATGGCAAGCTGCACTATATACTTGGTGAAGAAGATAAGGTTGTTGAGCGTGGCGATTTGATTCACATTCCCAGGTACACGAACCACAGAAGCCGAGCCGTTGATGGGGAAGCCACTTACTACACCGTGAAGTTTCAGGCTGGAACGGGAGACCTGGATGAAGATTACAACAAGTCAAAAGGGGCCGAGGAAGCAGAAAAAAAATAACCAGGAACCTCGGTATTACATGGGATTGGATAGTTGTGTCTATGGTTGAAAAATACTTTGAGGATTTCAGGGTTGGGGAGAAGTTTCATACGAAAGAGAAAACGCTCTCGACCGAAGAAATCATAGAATTCGCCGAGTTGTACGACCCGCAGCCGTTCCATATCGATGAGAGCGCAGCGGCCGAGTCTCCATATGGCGGCATCATCGCCAGTGGATTTCATACGATCGGGACCTCGTTTCGTCTGTTTATCGATACGGGCGTTATCGGAACCACGGGGATGGGTTCGCCCGGCATGGAATCCATCCGCTGGGTGAAGCCCGTTCGTCCTGGAGACACATTGCGGGTCGAGGCGGAAGTCATCGAGACGAGAACGTCTCGCTCTGAACCTGGGCGCGGGATTGTTCTCATGGATTTCAGGACATTCAACCAGGAAAACGATTTGGTGCTTTCGATGCGATCCGTAAATTTGGTTCGCAGGCGGGATAGCGGAAATATTTAGGCAGAAGGCATGCGGCGCGTTCGAAAATAACTCTAGCCATTAAGCAAAGAGGAAAACCTTTTTGCATCGACCGTCTATGAATGGAAGCTGTTGATGCTCTTCACCTCAAGGGTGCTCAAAATCCGCGATTCCTAGTGGTGGGCATGCGTCATCGCCGCCATGATCGCTTGTTCGATTTCCTGAATCGCTCCACTGACTTCACGTCCGATGAGATCAAGCTTGCGGATCTGATCGATACGAGGGCGGATGCGACTGATCTCCCTTTCGGAAAACACGTCGCGCAGAATATTGCATGCATCGGCAAGGCAGATAATAGCGACATCTTTTGGATCCGGAGTTTCATCCGAAAGTAACACGCCGGTGATGCGCAGCTTCACTTCACGCTCGGCGCGACCATCGATTGTCGGGTATCTCCGTGCCCGGAAGACCCATAGAAACTTTTCCTCTTGAGATTCCAAAATGCCGGTATCGACTAAACTGGCGAGTGACTGATCGCGGATTTCACCGGCCTCACGGGAGATCGTTTCAATCCAGGCCTTGGTATCCCTGGTTTCGTTGGAAGTTGCGATGTTTTCGAGAATCCGGTCATGCGGCGAGTGGCCAATCGGGGTTTTGTCCAGAACCATCAATTGGTTGGGGTCGGTGTCGATGCGGTTTGCAAACGCCAGATCCATGAGAACGGCGCCCGCGAGCACATAACCCATCGTGCTTTCGCGGATGGGGAGGAACGAACCTTTTTCGTCATCCAGCATCAGCAACAGGATTTCATCGACAAATGTCAGCATGGAGCGCTCCTTTATGAAGCTGCCGCGAGGGCTGCCTCACGAGTGTCGTGGCAATCGATTACGGTATGAAAACCGCTGGTTTCTATTACTGACTTGCAATCGGGTTGTAACGAGCAAATCATCAACTTGCCCCCGTTTTGCTGGCATTTTCTTGCGCCTGTGAGAAATATGCGCAGACCGGCGCTGCTGACATATGTCATTCCTGCGCAATTAAGTAGAACCTGGACATCACCACGATCGACGATTTCCGAAATCCGGTTTTCCAGTTCCGGTGCAGTGAGACCGTCAACGCGCCCTTCAATCGCAACGATGACCACAGAATCCGCTTTTTCTTCCCCGATGTTCATCATGTCGTGGAGTTCTCCTTGATGGAGGGGCAACATAGTATTTTCATTCAAATGTATCCCAAGGTTTGACCTTCCGCAACTGGTTTTTTGCTCTTCCCGGACTAACGCACGATTTTTGAACATGGAAATGAAAGGTTGATTCCAGAGGTGTTTCATGGAACTGCCAAACGGTCTTATCCGTTGAAAATCAGAGTAACCGTGCCAGTAAAAATTGCGACCGCGCCGGCTACGACGCGCCAGTTCATTCTTTCGTCTGACTGAAGAAAAGCCCATGAAATCGCGATGGCGAACAAAGGCCTTGATTGGGAGATAGGGAAGGAATAGACGACGGGCGCGTTCGCGAGTGCAAGATACAAAAACGTGACACCAAGGCTTGCGGACAGGCCGGCCAGGACGAGAAACCCCCAATTGCTCGGGGTCCAGACTTTGATTTTGCTTATTTTTCCTTTGCGGCAGAGCAAAGGCAAAAAGGCCGCTACCGCGAAAGTGTTGGAATAAAAGTTCGCCTCGTTGGCGGAGGTAAAAAACCCCACTGCCGGTCGTACAAGCACCGCGGCCGCCCCGAAGGCCAGCGCGCAGCCGAGAGCCAATCCCATTCCGATATACAGGCTTTTGGGAGATTTACCCCCCTGATGATTGGGATGACTTCTGGCGATGAAGATATAACCGCCAAACACGAGCAGGGCGCCCAGCCCGATGGTGATAGTGAGCGCCTCTCCCAGTAAGGCGACGCCGAAGAATACGGCGAATATCATATTCGTTGCGACGATGGTGCTTGTGCGAGCAGACCCGATGTGCTGCGTGGCGGCGAAGAGCATGGTGCGCGCAACGCAGACCCTGAATATCCCTGCGACGGCTATGAAAAGAAGAGGCCAGCCGAAGCCCGGCCAAGGGTCCGAAAAATCTCCCCTTATAACGGAGATGGTCCAGAGAACGGGGAGACCGATAATGGCGGTGAAAGCCGTTCCGGTGATGGGGTCTATGCCCCGGACCGCGAAACGTCCGAAGATATCCCTTAGCGCAAGCAGAACTGCTGATATGAGGGCGTATACGGCGGCTGTCTCAAACACTCCTCGATTATAGAGAAGTATTCGAGCCCATCAAGGCACTTTGACCTGAGTGCTAAATGCTCAGCGCAGGAGAAGGGTGCTGCGCGCGATCGAGGATGAAGTCGACCATAAGCGGCCAAGGGTCGAAGCCGATCATATTTTGCGCATCGTCCACGAAATTCGAGAGCGCATTGATGTCGTAATAATATATTTCCCCATCCTTATCGCTGACCAGATATTCGATGCCGCCGACCTCTATCTCGGCTGTTTGCATTATCTTCTCGACAGTCTCTATTACCTCTCGTGGTGGTGTGGCCTTCTCAATCAAAGCATTCCCGCCGTTCACACCGCATGCAAGATCCTCGTTTCGACGACAATAACTGCCCGGGCAGAGATTAAACGAGTTCGGGTCCACCAAAGCCAATTGGATCGCATATAGAAACTTACTATTCAAAACCTCGACACGGACAATTTGCTCTCCACGGGGCGGGATGTATTCCTGAACGAGCGCTACATTGTCGATGCCGAAGTCAATACTCGCTTCATCCGCCGCTCTCTGGAGTTCTTCAGGCGTATCATACTTTTGGATGCCAGCTCCGCTTCCGCCAATGTTTGCCTTCGTAATAACAGGGAAACTGAATCCCTGGGCTGCTGCAGGAGCTTGTGAAGGATGATTGATCACCCGTGACCTCGGATGATTGACGCCTAAACTCTTGAGTAAACGGGTTTGCCGCACTTTTGAGAATTCATGGAGATAGGCCTCGTAGCCGTTGATCACGTTGGCGCCAATCGCTTTGAGGTGCGCGCAATATTCCAGCGTGTAGGGAATCGCATGTGTATGCCCGCGCGCCCATGCGGATGGACTCATGCGGTTCACAATCACAGAATAGGGCGACTCGGTTTCCGCCGGGTCGAAGCGATGGTTGTGGGCTTCTATTTTTTCATATTCCACATCTCGCCTGTCAAGTTCATCGAAAAGCTTTTTGAACCACTCGGGGTGTTCATAATAAATGGCGATAGGGCGGGCGGATCCGTTTTGGTCACTCATGGGAGCACATTCTCCTCAAATTTTAGTGTGTCGAGCACTTGTTGGATTCGTTCATCGACGATCTCGATTATCTTGGGATGAAAGCCGAGATGCGGCCCCAGAATGACGTCGATATCCGGGTGTCTCTTCCGACCTTCTTTGATGAAGACGGGCAAGTCCACTTTCACGTGATTGCCCCTGAAAAGGAAGTAAGGGATGACGATGATTCTCTCAGCCCCTTCTACCACGCACAAGTCGATTCCCTCGGGAATGGAGGGGGGGCTGATCTCCAGGAAAGCGGCCTTTAATATGCGATGAGGCCACGCTTTTTGGAAATGGTCCACGACGTGGAAAAGCGCATCGTTGGCGTTTCGGGCGCGGCTGCCGTGACCGATGAGCAAGACAGCAGTTTTTACCTGGTCCTCGGGCGTCTCGTCCAGAAATTCCAATTGTTTTTCTAGGCTAGGCATTCGCCTTCTCCTCTCTCCAATACGTATTGCCTGTCCTGACTCCAGTCGATGAACAGATCAGAATCGGGTTCGTCGTTGAACTGACCGGCAAGGTGAAACTCCTGCAGCAGCTCTTCGAAGTACGCGCTGCCCACTCGGTCCCAAAATTCGTTGAATCGCTCTCCCTCATTCCTGTTTTCCTGGTAGTGGGACAATATTTTCTTGAGTGCAGCGGGAACGCGCTTTGCGGGAACCCGAACCTGGGTGCGCTTGCCGATACGGATTTGTCCATCGGTGTTGTCATATTGGCCGCCGAGGAAAACTTCATAAGCGGGTAGCATCGCGCCGTTCGCCCTGAGTGTTCCCCCGTGAAAACCGATGTCGGCGATGTGGTGCTGCCCGCAGGAATTCGGGCAACCGCTCATCTTGATGTGCATCTCCCGTGTGAGCGGGTCCTGATCGACTTCTTGGAGTGTTTCACGTATGGCGTTGGCCAAGCCCATGGAGGATGTGATGCCGAGTTTGCATGAATCCGTTCCCGGGCAGGAAACTACATCGGATATCTCCCGTGCGCCTTTTTCGGCGAGCCCGATGCGTTGGAGTTCTTTCCAGACAGGGTAAAGCTCTCCCTCGCGCACCCATCTCAGGACTAGGTTTTGCTCAAAACTCGTTCTTGCGCGCCCTCTCGCGAAACGTCGGGTGAGGTCGGCCAGAGCGAAGAACTGATCCGTAAGAATATTTCCCAATGGCAGTTTGACCTCGACGGCGAAATAGCCTTCTTGCCTTTGCGGGGTGACGTTCGTTTTTCTCCAGGCGTGATAATCCGCAGCGTCGCCATTCGGACTGGCCCCCGCCCCGTTCAGGGTATTCAAGACGGGTGGGGCGTCTGTTTCTTCATCATCTTTCCAAAGATAAGGTTCGGGACTGACGGGATCTTTCGCCCAGTCCTTTTTGAGTTCTTCCTCGACGCGTTCGCGCAGGCCGTCTATCCCGATCCAGCTTACTAGGAACTTGATGCGCGCCTTGAAGCGGGATTTTCTGAGTTCCGCCGCCTGGTCGAAAACCCGGATAAGGGCTTCACTCACTCTCAGGAAATCGGACACCGGAACGAACTCGTAGAGCACTTCGGCGGTACGCGCGAAAGTAGCGAGTCCGCCTCCGACGAGCATCTTGAAGCCATGCACGGGAGTTCCTTCTATCTCCTTGATAACCGGGATGAAACCGATGTCATGGATTCCGCCGACCACGCAGTCCGAGCCACAACTGGAGAAAGCCACCTTGAATTTGCGCGGCAGATCCTGTGTGAAATCTCTGCGGACAAAGTAACGGGCAAACGCGCCCGCGTAGGGCGTAGCGTCAAAAACCTGATCCTTACAAACACCCGCAAAGGGGCAGCCCGTGACGTTTCTCACGCAGTTTCCACATGCTTCCCGCGTGGTAAGCCCCACTTCGCCCAGAAGCCTCAGAACATCGGCGGATTGGTCGAGAGGGACGAAATGAAACTGCACGTTTTCCCGTGTCGTCACGTGGCCTTTTCCCAACGGCGCGTAATCGCGAGATACGCGCCCGAGAGCTTCCAGTTGAGAAGCGTTCAGGCCACCAAAAGGTATTTTCACGCGCACCATCTGTGCTTCCGCCTGACGCTGGCCATATACGCCGCGCCTTAAGCGATAGGGAAGAAACTCGCCGTTATCGAGTTCCCCGTTTCGGAATCTGGTGGCTTGCGTTTCAAAATCATCGAATTCTTCGGGAATCACCGGAATGACGCCCAATGTTTCCCGAGACTGTGGTTTTCGTGATTCTTCGTGCATCACTTGCTCCTTACGGAAACAGCTACGTACATATTGGATGATTCATTCAGGGCCGGGCTGAAGCCGGCATTTACGAAATGGCTTTGCTCAGGGATTCTTCCGTGGGACAGCGCCAGGAGATTTCTTGGCTTTCATCGGCCTCGAACCAAACGAGGTCTTCAAGGCCGGCGACGGGTCCAACGAGAAAAACAGCGGGTGGGAATATTTCTTCGCGTTGAGCGAGGCTGGATGCTTCTCTCAAAGAGCAACGGTAGGCTGATTGCCTGTTTGTGGTTCCGTTTTCGATGATGGCGGCGGGCGTGTCTTTCGACATGCCGTTTTCAATCAAAGTGGCTGATATACGTCCGATTGAGCGCGCGCCCATGAGGAAAACGAGCGTGCCCCTGCTCTTCGCCAAGTGCGCGTAATCCACGTGTGCTTCCGGTTTGCTGGGATCTTCATGGGCTGTCACGACCGTGAATGACGATGCGAGGTTTCGGTGTGTGACGGGTATTCCGGCATAGGCGGGCACGGCCAGGGCGGAACTGATGCCTGGTATGATTTCAAAACGAACGCCGGCTTTAGCCAGTGCCTGCGCTTCCTCGCCGCCACGACCGAACACGAAAGGGTCCCCGCCTTTAAGGCGCACTACCTGAAAGCCACGGTGAGCGAAATGGATCAGAGATTCATTGATGTCGTCTTGGGTCATGGTATGGCGTCCGGCGGATTTTCCCGCATTGATGAGTCGGCAAGTTTCCGAGCACAGAGCTAGAATCTCGATATTCACGAGGCGATCATAAATCACGACGTCTGCGTTTGATAGGGCTTTCGCCGCCTTGAGCGTGAGCAAGTCCTGATCTCCAGGGCCTGCTCCCACAATCTGCACTTTTCCTTGATACATGAAAGATTCCCGTATAAAGTCTAGTTTTATTTTTATTGTTAAGTAGAATACTTAACTTTTTCTGAAAAATATTTTACTTTCCCACTTTTGTCAACCCAGATAAGTAGTTATTCTCAAGTTGTTTTCTCTAAAATAGTTATTTTGATGCTTATCGCTATAGGGAAGGTGCGAATCATGAATGAACAATCCACACGTTTTAAGGATGCTTTGCGTCTCATCGATGAAGCGAATTCCGAGGATCCGAATATCGAGAATTTCGAGGGCGAGAATTACCCCAAAGAGCTTTTGTATTCGATGAGAATGACGAAATGGCTCGAAACCATAGAGCCGCAAGCCTCAGAGGCCCTTCGTCTGGCGGTGCGGAGCCAACATATACGCAGATGGGAGATTCCACGCTCGGAATATCCACGGGATCGGAAGGGGTATCACCAATGGCGGACCCGCCTTTACGACTATCATGGGGAGAAAGCCGCCGAGATTCTTGATGGGGTAGGGTACGATGAGGAAACGATAGCCCGCGTTCGGATGCTGTTGAAAAAACAGGGATTGAAATCAAATCCGGAAACCCAGACGCTCGAGGATGTTGCTTGTCTGGTGTTTCTGGAAAGTTATTTCTGGGATTTCTCCCAATTGTATGATGAGGAGAAAATCATCGATATCTTGCGGAAAACCTGGGCAAAGATGTCCGCGCGCGGGCAGGAAGCCGCCAGGGAGCTTTCCTTGAACGCGGGCGCGGAGGCGCTGTTGAACAAGGCGCTCGCGCTTGGAAATTAGCGGGAAAAGGGCTGTTTTCAAAAGGCGTTGCTCTGCTTTTTCATCGGCGTTCTTGTGGTGTATTATTGGCGCGCAATGTTTCTTTATGGCTCATCTTAAGGAGAAAATCATGAACGTCACAATGTGGAACTGTTACGTCTGACCTTACGCCTACAGAGCCATGGAATGGCTCGTTCGTCTTCAGGAGAAAAGAAGCGATCTGAAAGTGGACTACAAGGCCTTCGTGCTCGAGCAGGCGAATTTCGGCCCCACGCGGGGCGAGGACTGGAAGGCCTGGGAGGACAAGACTTTTCCGAGCAGGGATCTCCCCCCGCATCAGGCGGCCAAATGCGCGGCCTTACAGGGTGAGACGCAGTTCGACAAGTACCACGTGGCGCTCCACCGGGCGAGGCACCAGGACGGCAAGGACATCACCAGCGAGTTGGTTCTGCGCGATATCGCCGTGGAAGTGGGCCTCGACGTCGATCGCTGGGAGGAGGACATGAAAAGCGGCGCCACCATCCCCCTCATCGCGCAGGAGCATGAAGACGCGGCCGGGCAGGGGATTTTCGGCGTTCCCACACTCGATTTCGGCGAGGGCAAGCCCGTTTTCGTGAAGCTCGAAGAAGGCGATTGGGAAAACGAGGGCGATGAACAGGGTCTCCTCGACGCCGTGCGGGCCACATCGGCCGAGCGGCCCTATCTGCTGGAGCTCAAGACGCCCGAATCCGCCAAGCTCAGTACCGCCTCCTCGAAGAAGTATGAGAAATACGGGATGAAGGCGAGATAATGCGGCGTAATAACCTTCAGGAGATCAACGCCTTATGAGCGCGCCCATCGACGCGGCCCATCCGGTTGACCTCACGGTGGACAAGCCCGCCCGCGAGTTTCGCGTCGAGTGGGCGAGCGGAGAGAAAAGCGCCTACGGTTTTGATTATCTTGCTGCCCTTTGCCCGTGCGCCAACTGCAAAGAGGAGCGCAAGGCGCGCGAGAAAAACCCCCTCACCGTCCTCACGGGGCCGAGTGGGCCGACTGAGCTTGAAAACGTGGAGATGGTGGGGCGCTACGCCCTCAATTTCATCTGGCGCGGCGGGTGCGGCGCCGGCATCTATTCGTTTGATTATCTCTACGAGATTGCTCCTGAGCGGGCGAAGAGCGCAGGCGAAGGGGAGTCATAAATCATGCCCACCCGTTTGCAGGAGACGACGGACGAACAGCACCAAACTCAGCCTGAGCAAAAAGCCTGCCCCACGTGAGTGGGCGGGCTGTTCTCCGCCGTGGCGCGGGTTTTTATGTGGATGAAGAGGAAGCTGCTGGGGTAGCCGATCGATGTATCATATGAGGTAAACTACGTAATTCATTGATTTTACATGTTTTTTCTGTTATGTCAGGATACTCGAGAGTTCATGTAGCGCAAGCGGTATGAAACCCCTCGCCGGAGCGGGGGGTTTTCTTTCAGCGGTTGATGAGCAGGTTCGCGCCCGCTGCGATCACCACAACGCCCACGATTCTCTTGAGCGTCAGCGCCGAGACGTTTTTGAGCAGATACGCACCGATGGGGCCGCCGATGATGGCCCCGATGCTCAGGTAAACCGCGTAATTCCAGACAATTAGCCCGCTTCTCACGTTCTCGAACGAGGCGACCAGCGAGTTGAACAGGTAGGCGAGAATCGAGACCGCCACCGCCTGCTGGGGCGTGAGCCCGGGGATGAGGAAGAGCACAGGCACCATGATGATGCCCCAGCCCACGCCGGTGGCCGCATTGAGGGTGCCCACGATGGCGCCCAGAACCAAAAGTCCCGCCCCTATCCAGTCCAAAACGATCTCCTTTTCAAATTAGACGATTATATTCAATAGGTTATGTCGGTTATTCCATGTTTCACTGAAAGTGCATCCACCCCCGCAACTCCCCGCATTTGCCGTCATCGCGCGAGGCGCGGGCCATGGCAGAATTCCCCTGCGCCGCGATCACGGGCGTCATATCCCAGGAATTTAATTTACCGCAATTTATCGAAAAACCCCGTGAATTTATCCAAATTTATCGAATTTTACGGAAATTCGAGAGGGGAATCTTTGCGCCTGTGAATTTCGTTCGGGAATCCCTGATTCGATATCCGCGAGTCATTATCGTTTTGCTTCACCGTCCATCCCCTGGGTCCGCTCTTGATGCTCTACCGAAAACGCCCCCGCCCGCAAGTCGTCGAATCAACCCGGGTGGCGAGCCTTGCGCCGGCAGGGTAGCGAAACCCGGCACACGCGGCATACGCGCAACCGCGGGGTCGGGGCCGACCGGGGAGGGGTTGTTGAAAAACCCTGTTTTGGTAGCGGCCGATATGAAGCCGACCGGGGAGGGAGGCTGTAGGGACAGGTCGCGACCTGTCCCTACAAGTTGTGAATGCGCTTTTGATCGTCATTCCGGCGCATGCCGGAATCCAGGGATTTTGCTTTTGTATTTGTCTTTTCGCTTTTCGTTTTTCCTGGTCGTCCTGCGGTTCGGTATCCCCGTCTGCTCTGGATTCCGGCTTTCGCCGGAATGACGGTGAACACTCCCGATTGGGGGCAAGACACCTTACAGGGCCTTTTTCAACAACCCCGGGGAGGAAGGGTTTGACGCGGCTAATGAGGGAGCCGGTCCGGCGAATCGCCGGACTTAAGATTTCATCTCCGCCCGGGCAACCTGCTTCGACTTTTTGGAGCAGGCGCCGGTCTCCGGGTCGAACCTAAGGTCACGTTCGTTTCTCATCGGGCCTCCTTGCTCAATCGACCCCGAAATGTCAGGGTGCGGGTGCGTAGATGGGCGCAAACCCCGCTATGCCTGACCGCGCGGGCGAGCGGCGGGGGACGTCCACCGGAGGGGTCTTCAGGGAGGCGGCCATGGCGGGCTTCGAGGAGGTTTCGATCGAGGCGCTGTTTCGCATCGACGGCGACAGCGCACTGGTCACCGGGTCGGGCGGCGGGCTGGGGCGAATCGCCGCGATAGCACTCGCAGGTGCTGGGGCGCATGTCGCGGTCACCGATATCGATGCGGCGGCTGCCGAGCGGGTCGCGGCGGAGATCCGCGACGCCGGCGGGACCGCCGAGTCCTGGCGGCTCGACGTCGCCGACCGAGAGCGCATCGACACCGTGATCGACGAGGCGGCCGAGCGGTTCGGCGGGCTTCACATCCTGATCAACAATGCGGGCATCATACGGCCCGGACCTACCGAGTCGTTTCCCGACGAGGACTGGGACGAGGTGGTCGAGGTCAACATGACCGCCCCGTTCGTCTGCGCGCGCCGTGCGGCGAAGCACATGCTGGCCTGGGGGGAGGGGCGGATCGTCTCGATCGCCTCGATCATGGGGTTTCGGGCGAACGCGATGATTCCCCACATCCCCTATCAGGCGACCAAGGGGGCGATCGTCAACATGACTCGCTCGCTCGCCGTCGAATGGGCGGGCCGGGGCATCCGGGTGAACGCCATCGCGCCGACCTTCTTTTACACCAATCTCGGCGCCGGTCTGCGTCAGCAACGGCCCGAGCTCGAGGCCGGGATCAAGGCGCGCACGCCGCTCGGCCGGCTCGGCGAGCCCGAGGAGATCGCCGGCGGCATCCTCTACCTCGCGAGCCCCGCCTCCTCGATGGTGACCGGCCACACGCTGGCGATCGACGGCGGCTGGCTCTCGGTCTAGCGTCTTGATTTCATGACTTGGCGAATGGAACCAACCGGGGAGGGAGATCCGTAGCGGAGAGGCCCCATGCCTGTCCGGGGTCGCGACCTGTCCTTACTTACTATGACATCGAGAACTGTTTTGGGAGAGGGGAATGCGCAGCTTCATCCAAACGTCATGAAGCCCTTTTGTATTGAAGCACCACTTTTATTCTTTCCTGCGCGAGATCGACGTATTTCTGGTTGTTGGAATTTTTGGCCAGATGCACCGCTTCGATGAAATGCTCAAAAGCTTCATCGGCTTTGCCTGTTTTTAGTTTAACCTCCCCTAATCCAAAATGCGGCTGCGCAAATTTCTCATCTAGCTGACGCGCTTTGTTGTAGTCGGCCATCGCCTCTTCGTAGCGTCCCATATCCTTTTTGACGTTGCCTCTGTTGTAGTAGGCGTATACGTCTTTCGCATCTATCCGCAGCGCTTTATCGAGGTCTTCCATGGCCGCCTCATATTCTTCCAGAATGCCTTTCGCCACGCCCCGGTTTCGGTAGGCTATCAGCGATTCGGGGTCGCGCGCGATTTCCTTGGTGAGGTTTTCAATCGCGGTTCCATAATTGCCGTCAAGTATATTCTTTTCGGCGGTTTTCAAGTAGTTCTCGTTCGTTGAAGAATTCATGGCGCCCTCAAGGTTACATGCGTGAACATGTTACACGAACCAGGTTCAGAGTTTGAACTCATATATCTCATCTCTGATCTTTTTGATATCTCCGATCATCTGGTCGGCATAATCCCTGCCCTTCTTGATTTCCTCGAGATATTGTTTCGCTTCGGCTCTCATATCCCGAAAATTCATTCCGATAAAGAATGCGGACACGGCGATTGCGATACCGGCGAAAGTAACCAGTATGGCGATTCCCATGAGCCACCACTCGAATGCCGTTTCTCGGTAACTCAATAATTTTTCCGTAAGTTCGCTGCCCATCTGCTTCACTTCCGCTTTGGATGCGTATGGATAATCGGCGGGATATTCAGAGGCGTTCACCTGGACGGAGAACGACAGAAGACTAAACGCGAACGCGACGATAACCCATCTCATTCCTGCTGTACCCTCTTGGTGAGAGTTTTGATGTGTTCGAGTTGGGTCGAAAAAAATATAACAAAGCCCGAATCGAGTGACAATTTGAGGTAGATTCGGCGTGGCCGATGAGAACATTTTCTCGGGACGGAATGTTCACGGCGCTGCTACTCGGCCCCCCCAAACGGGAGCGCCCCATCTTTCTCGAGTCTCGCGCATGGAATATACTGGCGCTTCATCCGGCGGGAATCGGCCAAGATGAAATAGGGAGACAAAATTGAGCGGCTGGCGAATCGGCGTGGACGTCGGAGGCACCTTTACGGACGTCGCCCTCGTGGAGGAAGCGACGGGCCGGGTCGGCGTCTACAAGGTGCCCACGACGGTCGGCGAGCCGGTTTCGGGCGTGCTGGAAGGCGTGCGGGAAGGACTTGCGCGCGAAGGTCTGGACTCCGCGGACGTCGTCTACTTCGGCGCGGGCTCCACGCTTGCGGTCAATACCATCATCCAGCGCTCAGGCGAACCGACCGGGCTTCTGGTGACGCAGGGGTTTCGCGACGTATTGGAGATCCGCAGAACCCGGCTTCCCGATGCGCCCAGCTTTGAAGCGGCAAGGCCCGTGCCGCTCGTCCGCCGCGCCCACGTCCGGGAGGTGAGGGAGCGCGTCGGCGCGGACGGGGCTGTCCTGCGCCCGCTGGATACGGATTCCGTCGTGCAAGGAGTTGAGGAACTCCTTGAAGCGGGCGTTACGGCCCTGGCAGTCAGTTTTCTGCATACCTACATCAACCCGGCCCATGAGCAAGTGGCGCAAGCGGCCATCGCCGAGTGCTGGCCGGATCTGTTCGTCTGCGCGTCCTGGGAGACATGGCCCCAGCAGCGCGAATACGAGCGGACGCTCGTTTGTGTGATGAACGCCTACGTCGGAGCCACCATGCGCTCCTATTACGGAAAGCTGGAGGAAGGCCTGCGGGCGATGGGGATCGGCTGTCCGGTTCAGATCACCCAGTCCAACGGCGGGACGGTCTCCATCGGCGAGGCGGCGCGGATACCCGTGCGCACGATGTTCTCGGGGCCTGCCTCGGGGGTGATGGCGGCGGCCAAGGCAGCGCGGGAATACGGCGAGGCCAAGCTCTTCACCCTGGACATGGGAGGGACCAGCGCGGACATGTCCCTCATCGACGGTGCACCCCGCGTGAGCGTGGAAAGCACGATCGGGGATTTTCCGCTGTTTCTGCCCGCCGTCGCCATCGAGACCATCGGCGCGGGGGGCGGTTCGATCGCGTGGGTCGACCCTCACGGGGTGTTGAAAGTCGGGCCTCGCTCGGCGGGGGCCGATCCGGGACCTGCGTGCTACGACCGGGGCGGCCGGGAGCCGACCGTCACGGACGCCTACCTCGTGACGGGGGTACTGGGCGAGAACGATCTGCTGGGCGGCCGGATGACGCTTTCGCGCGCCCGGGCCGAAGACGCCGTAGGCTCCCTGGGCGAAGCCCTGGGAATGGAGACGATCCGGGCGGCCGAAGCCGTCTTGCGGGTTGCGACGGCGAACATGGTCGCCTCGTTTCTGCCGATGATAGCGCGCTACGGGGTCGACCACCGCGAGTTCAGCCTCCAGGCCTACGGAGGCGCCGGACCCACGCATGCCTTCATGCTGGCGGCCGAGGCGGGCATCCAGAGGCTCGTCATCCCCCATGCGCCGGGAGCGATGTGCGCGGTGGGAGCGGCCGTGGCGGACGTCCAGATGGATTTTGTCCGCAGCGTCCGGGCCGGATTGTCGGATGAGAAGGGGATGGAAGAGATGTTCACGGAGATGGAGGAAACCGCCCGGAGCTGGCTCGCCGAGCAGGGCTTGGAAACCGCCTCGGCGGAGTTCGAGCGCAGCGCGGATATGCGCTACGAGGGGCAGTCGTTCGAGATCATGGTAGGGCTTGACCGGAACGGGGACGCTCAGGAGGCCTTCCAGCGCAGATATGAAGAGACCTTCGGGTACCTCGACCCCGACTCCGCGATCGAGGTGCTCCAGATCCGGATGCTCGCCAGGGTGCCGAACCGGATGGTCGGCGCCGCTTCTTCCCGGCTCTGCGAATCGGACCGGCCCGAACCCGTGGAGACGCGCGAGGTGACGCATCAGGGGAGACAACTCGCCGTTCCCGTCTATCAAAGAGCCCGAATCCCCACAGGTCTGAAGCTCTCGGGGCCTGCCGTGCTTCTTCAATACGACACGACCGTATTCGTCACGCCCGGGTTCGCTTTCTGGGCCGACGCGGCGGGCAATCTTCACGCGGAGGCGGACGGATGAGCGAAACCTTTACGCCCAAGTCCGACCCCGTCCTCTTCGAGATACTCCGGTGCCAGTTTCAGGGGGTCGTGGAGGAGATGGGCGAGCTGCTGACCCACTGCGGGCATACCGTCTTCGTCAAGGAAACCCAGGATTTCATCGTCGCCCTGGTGACGCCCAGGGGAGAGGTCGCGGCCTGCTCCGTGGACATCGGGCTCTGGATAGGGGTCGGCCAGAACTTCAAGGCCGTATTCGACGCCGGCGGGCCCTACCGGCCCGGCGACGTCTGGTTCACCAACGACCCCGAGCAGAGCAGGGGCCTGGTCACCCATCTGCTCGACGTCTTCTGCTGGCGTCCCATCTACCACGAGGGCGAACTCGTCTGCTTCGCGGCCGCCTTCATCCATTGCACGGACGTGGGCGGGCTCGCGCCCGGGTCCATCGCGCCTTCCGCCGTCGACCAGCATCAGGAAGGCGTGGTCATTCCGGTGACCCGGCTCGTCGCCGAAGGCGAAATGCGGGAAGACGTTTTGCGGATCTTCCTGAGGAACTGCCGCGTTCCGGACAAGAACCGGGGCGACGTGCTGGCGATGCTCGGAGCGCTCAAGCGCGCGGAATTGCGCGTAACGGGCCTCGCCGAGAAGTTCGGCGGGGACGTCCTGAGGACGGCGCTCGACGACGTTCTGGATTACGCCGAAGCCCAGGCCCGCTCCCTGATACGGGAGGTTCCCGACGGCGACTATGCGTTCTGGGACTACCTGGAGGGGGATCTGATGCCCGAGGGCCGTCACGTCCGGATCCGCCTCACCTTGCGGATCCGGGGGGATGAGATGCTCCTCGACTTCGAGGGCACGGACCCCCAGGTGGCGGCGGCGTTCAACCTTCCTTCCTACAGCACGGACGGCCACTACCTCCTGGTCATGGGCGTGGTCAACTTCATGCGGAGCGTCAATCCGCACACGGTGTACAACTCCGGGCTGGTGCGGGCCGTCCGGGTGAACGCGCCGCGAGGCTCCCTCCTCAATCCCGAGCCCGGAGCGCCCATCGGCGCCCGGCAGGCTACGTTCTTCCGGGTGGCCGATATCGTCCTCGGCGCCCTGGCGCATGCCTGGAGGGAGCGGATGCCCGCCGCGGGCTGCGGCCAGGGTTCCATCATGGTGATGGCCGCGCCGGACTTCTCCACCGGGACGAACCTCGTGAGCACCGTCCAGCCTCTCGTGGGCGGATCGGGGGCGCGGCCTTGGGACGACGGCACGGAGGGAGTCGATTTCACCACGGGCTTCTACCGGAACATCCCCAACGAGGTGCTGGAATCGGAGATGCCCGTCCTGGTCGAGCGCTACGCGCTCATCCCCGATTCCGGGGGAGCGGGCCGCACCCGCGGCGGGTGCGGACTGCACTATTCGCTCAGGCTCCTCGTGCCCGGCGGAGTCGTGACGGCCCGGGGGATGGAGCGGTTTCATTTTCAGCCTTGGGGAAGGGAAGCCGGCCGTCCGGGCGATACCGGACGGGCGTTCTTGCAGGCCCCGGGCGAAGAGCCGCGGCAGATAGAGAAGATAAACGTGCTCGATGTTCCGGCGGGCGGCGTCGTCCATGCCCACTCGGCCGGCGGCGGCGGGTTCGGCCCGCCCCGGGAGCGCGACCCCGCGCTGGTGCTGCGCGACGTCGAGGACGGGCTGGTCACTCCTGAGAGCGCCGGGGAGGTCTATGGCGTAATCATTCAGGATGGCCGGATTTTGGAAAAAGAGACCGAAGAGCGCCGGCGGCTGCTTGCCGATGAGGGCGACGGCGCCACGCCGCCTGCTCCGTTTTCGTTCGGGGTAAATCGTGAGGCGTTCGAGCGGCTCTGGCCGGATGATTTGCAGCTGGCCGTCAACCGGGCCACGGAGGGCATCCCCCCCGCCATCCGGCAGCATGTACGCTTCGAGGCGATGAGAGCCGTGGAGGAGGCTCGCTCGGTAGTGGAGCCGCTCGATGAATCCTGGCTCGAGGCCAGGGTGAGTGAAATCATCGAAAGAATGAGCCCACGGTCGACGCATTCCGCCTGAGGCGGAAGTCAACGGCCGGGCAGGTTACGAAGCGCTCGGGGCCTGTTGGATCCCGAAAATTTATCCGCTTTGGGGAGGCTTTCCTCGATGAGTTCTTTTCGAACAAACCAGCCGCCGTGGCGCGTGACCTGGAAAATCACGAGAATCGACAACAACACGAATCCAGCGCCTTGAGAAGCAAGCGCGGGCCAGAGCATCATGAACGCCCCCAGGAGAAGGCCTCCTCTTTCCACCCAGGTCGTTCGCCCGATCAGATATCCACTCAGGCCGGCCGTTCCGGCGGCAAGCGCAATACCGGTCGTCAAAGAAACCAGGATGATTTCAGCCACACTGCCGTTCAACAAAATGGCGGGGGAATAGGCGAAAAGAAACGGGATCACATAGAGGCCTTTCGCCGCCCTGAAGGAAGTCCAGCCGGTCTTCATCGGGTCCGCCTCGGCGATGGCGGCGGCGGTATAAGCGGGAATGCAGACGGGAGGCGTGTAACAACTGTCCAGGCTGAACCAGAAGATGATCATGTGGGCGGTGACGGCGCTCATGCCGCCCAGCTCGATGAGAGCGGGAGCGGCCATCGTCGCCAGGACGATATAGGCGGAACTGCTCGGAAGCCCCATCCCCAGAACGAAGGAGGCCACCCCGACCAGAATGATTCCGAGAAAGAGACTCCCACCCGAAGCGGAAACGACGATGGAAGAGAACTTGAGCCCCAGCCCCGTGATCGTCGTCGCCCCGATGATGATCCCCGCCGTGGCGCAGGCGGCGGCTATCGGGGCGCACTGCTGCGCTCCCCGGACCAGCGCTCTTACCAGTTTGCCCGATCCGCTTTTCAGATAATCGAGGGCAAGCCCCGCGGAAAAACTTCGTTCCCGCAATCCCTGGTAGAGATAGTCGACGGTTCCCAGCAACGTCATGGAAACAATCGTGGCGATGATTCCGGCTACACCCGCGTATTGCACCGATCTCCCGATGACCATGAAATAGATCAGGACGGCCGGCGGTATGAGAAAAACGAATGCGCGACCGACCGTATTCAGGATGTTGGGAAGATCCTCCCAGCTCAGGCCCCGGATGTCGTTTTTGGCCGCCTCCAGATGCACGAACACGAACACGGACATGAAATAGAGCAGCGCCGGAATAACGGATATCTTGATGATGGTGAAATAGGAAGTCCCGGTGAATTCAGCCAGCAGAAACGCCGCCGTTCCCATGATGGGAGGCATGATCTGGCCTCCGGTGGAGGCAGCCGTCTCGACCGCTCCCGCCACGTGGGGGCGATACCCCATCTTTTTCATCAAGGGGATGGTGAAGGTGCCCGTGGTGACGATGTTGGCGGTGGCGCTTCCCGAAATGGTTCCCGAGAGGGCGCTGGCTACGACGGCCGCCTTGGCGGGCCCGCCCCGCATTCTGCCGGTCAGCAGGAACGCGAAGTCGATGTATATCTTCCCGGCGCCCGAAGCATCGAGCACGGCCCCGAACAGGATGAAAAGGAACATGTAATTGACGAAAACGTACATCGGAGCGGACCAGAGGCCCCCGTCGGTCATATAGAAATGATCGATGATGTCCAGAAACCCGATGCCGCCGTGCTTGAACTCCCACGGCATCCAGGGGCCAAAGTAGGTGTAGACCAGGAAGAAAAGCGCGATCAAAGGCAGGGTCAGATTGATCGCCCTGCGCGTGGCCTCGAGAACCAGGACGATGCAGACGACTCCGAAAACGATATCCAGGAGCAGGACATCGTCTATGTACCGGGTGCGTTCGAGCAGCCGGTCGAACTCCCAAAGCAGCCATGCAACGGAGATCACGGCGGCGATGCCGAGAAAGACGGTAATCCTCCTGCGCCATTCCGGGGAGAGGGCCCCGGCTTTTTCAGATGGGGGAGTGAGAAAGATGATGGCGGCGGCGGCCAGATAAAACATCGGCCGCTCGAAGATCGCGTCCATCCCGCCGGTAACGGCGAGATAGACCTCGGTGAGGGACATGCCGATCGCGATCAGCGTGAGGAGATAGCCGACGAATCCCCTGGGAGGAAAATTTACGCCTTGACTGACCATGCGGAACGCCTTCCGGAATTATGTGGAAACGGGCGCCAGGCGAATTGCGAGAACCCCCGGCGCCCGGTCATTCCTTTAGCTAGCGTCATGAACCCGTGACTTCTCCGGTTACATCGCTCCCACTTCCTTGTAATAACGGGCTGCGCCGGGGTGCATGGGAACGCCTTTCATGTTCTTCACGGAACGCTTGGGCTCCAGGAAACCGTACAGCCTGTGGGCGCCCTTGAGATAATCCTTGTTCTCGAAAACGGTTTTCGTCACCTTGTAGATCAAGTCGGGCGATTGATCCCCTCTCGTGAAAATGATCGTTCGGAGCCCGTAGGTATCGAGGGGTTTCTTCTGGCCGGGATAGGTATTCGCGTCCACAATCGATTCCACCAGGCCGAATTTTTCCAGCCTCTGCCGCATGCCAGGCGTGACCCCGGTGAAATTGATGGGGCGGCGCAGGGCCGCCTGTTTGATCAGCCCGTTTCCGGGGCCGGTGTGAAACAGGACGAAATCCACGTGCTTGTCCTGATAAAAGCGCATCATGGCGCGGCCTCCGCCGAGGCGGACCGACACGCCGGCTTTCTTGAGCGCAGCGGTCGAGGTTCCGTACTCCTTCAGAAGGTAGGTCGCGATGTTGTAGGTTCCCGTCCCTTTCTTCCCGATGGTGATCCCGGCCCTGGGTTTCTTTTGCACGAAATCCTCGAACGAGTTGATCCCTTTTTCGACCAGTTCCGGCGCCGCCATGAAATGCACCGCGGACGTGTAGAGCCATACCATGGCCCTGAGGTTCGGGTACTTTTTCTTGTACGGCTTTTTGCCCGCAATGGCGTTCCCCACGTAGTACGTGTAACTGTAGGCAATGTCGGACTTGCCCACCCCCACCAGTTGCGGGTTGGACTTCCCCCCGCCCAGGGTGACGTTCAGGGAGTAGTCCTTGTTCTTGCGGTTGAAGACGTCCGCAAGAGCGCCCGCCATGACGTAGAGTGTGCTGGCGACGGTGGCGGCGCCGAGTTTGACCGCTTTTTTGGCGGCTTCGACTTTGGGGGGAGCGACCAGAACGAATACAAACAAGGCGACGCAGGCTGCAAACAGTGCTGAGTGCTGGCGACAAGTCTTTTTGAGCATCAATTTACCCTCCCTCATCAGAGCAGGACGATTTGCGTCCTTGAACGGGATGATTCAACCAACGCCTCGACTATCTAAGCGCTCGGACTTATTGCGGCAATCGCTTTCTCCGTAAATTCCCTGAGGTGGTTGTAGGCTCTTTCGGACAGATGGCATACCTCGGAGCCGTAGGTGCCGGGTCCCCGCACGTGCGTTGTTCGGAGGCTCTCGAATACGGCCAGTTCGGTGAGGGCCCGCCGTGTCTCCTCATCTATGTTTGCCTCCAGGTGATCATGGTCCCCGTAATCGAAGAGATACCAGGTATGCGCGACGTCATCTGTTTCCGGGATGACCCCTTTCGCATGGAGCGCGGCGTTCATCCAGTTCGAGCAGATGTGCATGCGGCCCCACATCACCGCCTCGAAATCTTCTGCGGGGTCCAGTTTTTCCAGCGATTTCACAAACCGCTCGGCCTTGGCCATATGCTCTTCGATTTTCATGCCGCATCTCCAGATTTTCCGGTCAGACCACGCTCCAGACCGCAGGCCGGGCCGCATCCCCGACGATTACCAGAAAACCGGTTTTCGCCTCCTCCAGACTTTGGAGGCATTTGTCCATGATCGCCCGACTGAGCGGTTCCGTGCCCCGGCAATGCCCGGGGCGGAGCTGCTCGATGAATTTCAGCGGCTCCATCGCGGATTGAAGCTCCGCGCTGGGCTTCTTGATGTATCCGTCCAGAGTGGGGCGGAAGGTGTGGGCGTGATCCATCAACTGGTTCGTTATCCCTTCCGCGTGTAAAGCCGCGTTAAAATAGTGCGTGGCGGCGAGCATGCACGTCTCGATGATCATCTCGGGGTCGTCGGCGGGATCCAGTTTTCGGAGGGAGGCTTCGATTCTTTGCGCCTTTGCGACGTGGTCACGCGGTTCCAATATGGATCTCCTCCGCTTTCCGGCGGGTATTCCGGGTGAGCGCAACCAGGCCCAAAGCCGGACCCTCCCCTCCATTGCGTCCTGGGGGTTACGACATCCGCTTCTGAATCATTCCAGATGATGGATCAACTATCCCTCTCCCGAGAGGGCCGTGTCAACTACTCGTAAATCTGCTCGTGACCCGCATGAAACGATTCCGGGCATCTTGTCAGGAGCCTCTGCAGAACACCTTGTTTGACTTCACTTCGCATCAGACACCATATTAGGGGCATTTCGTGAAACGCCAATCTCACATCTGAGTTGGAGGCCTCCCCATGAACCCGGTGAATCAAGCGGAAACCACGGACATGATTGACGTCTCGACCGGAAAAAAGATGAACATCATCGATTGCGACATTCATCCCCGGATGCCGAAAGGGGTTCAGTCTCTGATGCCCTATCTCCCGGAAAAATGGCAGGCGCGGATCGGGATGAAGGGCGCCCTGGTGAAAGACGAGGCGAATCCCCGAAATACATTTGCCGTGCCCCGGCGCGCCTTCTTCCATCCTCATCCGGGGGGCTCCGGGCGTGTGGACGCCAGACCACCCGAAGGCGGGCCCATCGGCTCCGACATCGAATTTCTCACAACTCAGCTTATTGACGAGCACGACATCAACTACGCCATTATCGTCGGGCAGGACGCCACGGGAGTTTCGGGAATTCCGGATGCCGACCTGAGCGCCGCTTACGCCTCCGCCTACAACGATTTCGTTCTCGCCGAGTGGGCCTCCACCGATCAGCGCCTCAAGGCGTGCATCTGGGTGAGTCCGCGCGATCCGAACCTGGCCGCGGAGGAAATCGACCGGCTGGCCGATCATCCCGATATCGTCTCCGTCCAGGTTTGTCCGATGGATATTCCCCTGGGTCAGCGGTACATGTGGCCGATATACGAGGCGGCCTCCCGTCACGATCTGCCCGTCGCGATCCACGGCGGCTCCGAGACCGCCGGCGTCAATCCGCCGATGCTGGCCGTGGGGATGCCGTCCTATTTCATCGAGTTGCACAGCGGCCTGCCCCAGGTGGGGTGGATGCACGTGACGAGCATGGTGTGCGAGGGGGTGTTCGAGCGCTTCCCGAACCTGAAATTCATCGTCCAGGAGATGGGGTATGCTTGGGTCGCGGGCCTCATGTGGCGCCTGGACAAGGAGTGGAGGTCCCTGCGTCTGGAAGTCCCCTGGGTCAAGGAGCCGCCCAGCGAAGTCATTCGGAAACACGTGCGGTTTACGAGCCAGCCCGTCGAGGAGCCGCCCAAACCCGAATTCAACGAGCAGATGCTGAAAATGATTTATGCTGAAGACACGCTCCAGTTCTCATCGGACTACCCGCATTGGGACTTCGACGACCCGCGGTATGTATTCCCCAGCATCGACCCGGAACTGCGCAGGAGCATCTTTTACGGAAATGCGCTTGGTACGTATCCCAAGCTCAAGAAAATCGTAATGGGAGAAAACGGGGAAGCCTGATGGGAAAGCATACCGTATGCAAGGTGTCGGACTTGCCTCCCGGCGAACGGAAAATCGTCGAATTCGAAAATCGCTCCATCGGGGTATTCAACGTCAAGGGGAATTATTTCGCCTTGAGAAACATTTGCCCCCACCAGGGAGCCCCGCTCTGCATCGGGCCCGTGCGCGGGACCATGGACGCGAAAAAGCCTCATCAGATTCAGTACGTGAAAGAAGGCGAGATTATCGTCTGTCCCTGGCATTGCTGGGAGTTCGACATCCTCACGGGGCGCTCCGTCTTCAACCCGCACCGCACCCGCGTCAGGGCGTACAAGGTGACGGTCGAGCGCCCGGAGAACGCAGAGGAAGACCCTTCCGTGGAAACGTTTCGCGTAACGGTGGAGGATGACCTCGTCGTCCTGCACGTGTGAAACGAACCATCCCGGCAAAGTTCTTCATCGCAATATGGAGAGAGCAACCGCGCCCCGGATTGTGCGGTATTCTCATTCTATTGTCTGGAGGGAGGAAACGATATGGCCGAAACCGAAAGAACGCCGGGGCCTGAGTCGCTCGAAGCGCGGCTGCGCGATATCGAGGACAGGCTCGAAATCTACAACCTCATCGCTTCGCACCCGCCGAGCGCGGACACCGGCGCGGATTATTACACCCGCGCCATCTTCACCGAAGACGGCGTCTTCGACCGCGGGGAGAGCCTCGACTACACGCTCGGTAGCGAGGCCATCGCCGCCATCACCCAAAGACCTGAGCATCAACAGGCGATCCAGGGCGGTCTCGCCCACTTCGCCGGGCTGCCGCACATCGAACTCGACGGGGATTCGGCCTGGGTCACTTCCTACCTGCAGCTCATCCACCCGGACCACCAGGGCACCGAGCGCGAGCTGCCCAATCACGGCGTCTCGACCGGCTACCGCATCCACCGCGTCCTCGCCAACCGCTGGGAGCTGACGCGGGCGTCCGGCGGCTGGAAGATCAAGAGCCGCAAGCTGCGCCCGCTCGACGGGTCGGCTCCGGCGCGCGATATCCTGGCCAATGCCCTGGCGCGCCACCGCCCCGCCGGCTGAGGCGCAAAGCTCGCAAACGCGCCGCTCGATGTGAGCGGAGGGATAGAAGTGGATAAAGCCTCGCTCATTCAGCCGTCTTGAGAGTCGGGTGTCGCGGACGTGCGGCGGATGAAGTTTCGTCACAGAGGGAAATAGCGCCAGCGCCCACGTTTGTGATGAGGTCGGATGGACAAAAATCCGATTCCTGCTTAGTATCGTCTTCAAAAATGAATAGCATGAGGCCATTTTCAAATGCTTTGTATGGCGCTTTTATTTTAGGTGAAATCCTAATTAGGAGGAGATAAAGGTGTCTAATCGCTGGATGAAACTGGCGGTGCTGTTTGCGTTGCTCACCGTGGCCGCATCCTGCAAGACGATGGATGAAGAATCCGCTCCCAGGGCGATGAAACCACCGCCCGCCGTTGCCGCGCCGCATTTGAAAAGCCCCGCCGCCGCGAATTGCGCGGGTTGGAACACGGAAGATTTCTTCAAAACCGCCACACCCGAGAGGGTGACCAATTGCCTCAAGGCGGGCGCCGACCCGAACGCGCGGAATGAAATGGGTTTTACCCCTTTGCATGTCGCGGCGGAATACAACAAGAGCCCCGCCGTCGCCGCCGCGCTGATCAAGGCCGGCGCAGACCCCGACGCGCGGAACAACTTTGGCGAGACTCCTCTCGATTGGGCCGAATTCAGCGACAACTCCGCCGTGGCAGCCTTGCTTAAAAAAGCCACCGGCGTGACGGGCGCTCCGGCGAGCAAGCCCAGGCCTGCGCCCGCGAAGGCGACCACGGCCAGGAAGGTGGGGCGCGCCGCCAAGGTTCCGGCCAAAGAAACGAAGGCTGAAGCGAGACGAGCATCGGCGGTTTCGGGCAAAGGTAAAACTGCCGCCGCGAATTGCGGAAGCTGGAACACGCAGTTTTTCTTCCGGGCCGCGACGCCCGAGAACGTAGCCGATTGCCTCGAAGCCGGCGCCGACCCCAACGCGCGCGAAGAGAACGGTTACGCGCGCTTGCATCGGGCGGCTTACCAGAGCGAGAATCCCGCCGTCATCGCCGCGTTGCTCAAGGCGGGCGCCGACCCCAACGCGCGGGATAAACTCGGTTACGCCCCTCTGCATTGGGCGGCTCCCTCCAACACGAACCCCGGCGTTTTCGCCGTACTGCTTAAAGCCGGCGCAGATCCGAATGCGCGAAACGAAAGCGGCAGAACCCCTCTGGATTTGACAATCACTAATAAAAATCCCGCTGTCGCGTCTTTGCTTGAAAAAATCACTAGTGAGTCCGCGCAGGCGAGCAAGCCCGGGCCTGCGCCCGCGAAGGCGACCACGGCCAGGAGGGTGGCGCGCGCCGCCAAGGCTCCAGCCAAAGAGGCGAAGGCTGAAGCGAGCCACGCATCGGCTGTTTCGGGCAAAGAGACGAAAAAAACCGCCGCCGCGAATTGCGCGGGCTGGAATACGCTGTCCTTTTTCCAAGCCGCGGCGCCCGAGCGCGTCGACGCCTGTCTTGCGGCAGGCGCCGACCCGAGAGGTCGGGACAAGTATGGCTATACCCTCCTGCATGGGGCGGCTTCGAACGAAAACCCCGCCGTCGTCGCTGCCCTGCTCAAAGCCGGCGCCGACCCGAACGCGCGGGGTAAGTATGATGGCGAGACTCCCTTGGATTGGGCGGCCAGGAACAAGAACCCCGCTGTCGCCGCCGCTCTCCTCAAAGCCGGGGCCGACCCGAAAGCGCGCGGCAAGTACGGCAATACCCCCCTGCATCGGGCAGCCTTGAGCAACAAGAACCCCGCAGTCATCACTGCCTTGCTCAAAGCCGGGGCGGATCTCGGCGCGCAGAATCAACTCGGTAGCATCCCGCTGGATCTGGCATTCTCGCGAGGGAATATCAAAATCACATCTATCTTGCTCGATGCTTTCGCTGAACCGCAACGAAAAGAGTACGGCTTTACCCGTCTGCATGAAGCTGCTTTCAACCAAAACCTCATCTTCGTTTCCAATTTGCTCAAGGCGGGCGCAGACCCCAAGGCGCGGGACAAGAACAACAGGAGACCCCTGCACTGGGCGGCCAATTTCAATCAGAACGCCGCCGTCATTACTGCCTTGCTCAAAGCCGGAGCCGATGTGAACGCGCCGGACAAACACGACGATACCCCCTTGCACTGCGCAGCCCGGTCGAGCAAGAACCCCGCGGTCATCACTGCCTTGCTCAAAGCCGGGGCTGACCTGAAAGCCCGGAACAAGAAGAGCAATACCCCCCTGCATCGGGCAGCCCGGTCGAACAAGAACCCCGCGGTCATCACTGCCTTGCTCAAAGCCGGGGCCGACTTGAACTCGCGCGACAAGCAGGGCGTTACCCCCCTGCATCAGGCGGTCTGGAACAAGAACCCCGCCGTCGTCGCCGCTCTCCTCAAAGCCGGGGCCGACTTGAACGCACGCGACAAGTGGGGTGATACCCCCCTGCATCGGGCAGCCTGGACCAAGAACCCCGCCGTCCTTACCGTCCTTTTGAAAGCCGGAGCAAACCCCAACGCGCGGAACAAGTTGGGCCAAACCCCCCTGTATCGGGCAACCAGGAACAAGAACCCTGCCGTCGTCGCCGCCCTGCTCAAAGCCGGAGCCGACCTCAACGCGCGCGACAAATATGACTCTACCCCCTTGCACAGGACAGCCTCGAACGAGAACCCTGCCGTCTTCGCCGCCCTGCTGAAAGCCGGGGCTGACCTCAACGCGCTGGATAAAAATGACGCTACCCCCTTGCACAACGTGGCGCTTTCCAACAAGAACCCTGCCGTCGTCGCCGCCCTGCTCAAAGCCGGAGCCGACCTCAACGCGCGCGACAAATATGGCGCTACCCCCTTGCACACGGCAGCCCGGTGGAACAATAACCCTTCCGTTGCCACTGCCCTGGTAAAGGCCGGGGCCGACCTTAACGCGCTCGACAAATATGGCTATACCCCCTTTCACAAGGCGGCGTTTTACAACAAGAACCCCGGCGTTGCCGCTGCCCTGTTGAAGGCCGGGGCCGACCTCAACGCGCGGAACAAATATGGCGCTACCCCCTTGCACTACGCAGCCTCAAACAAAAACCCCGGCGTCGCCGCCGTCCTGGTAGCCGCCTTGGTAAAGGCTGGAGCCGACCTCAACGCGCGGGATAAGAATGGCGCTACCCCATTGCACGGCGCAGTCCGGAGGAACGAGAACCCCGCCGTCTTCGCCGCCCTGCTGAAAGCCGGGGCAGACGTCAACGCCAAGGATGTTCGTGGCGACACTCCCCTTCATAAAGCAGCAGAGAAGGGTGATGCAAAGGCAATTGAGGCGCTCGTGAAGGGTGGAGCAGACGTGAATGCAAAATCGAAACACGGCAAAACCCCCCTACACACGGCGGCAAATGCCTACAACCAGAATCCCGCCGTCATCGTTGCCCTGGTAAAAGCCGGCGCAGACCCGAACGCGCGGGACAAGGATGGGGATACCTTGCTGCACGACGCCTTTCAAGCGGGGAAAGCCGCCGCCGCCATCGCCCTGCTCAAGGCCGGAGCGGACCCGAACATCAAAGACCGCAACGGGGACAGGGCGGAGGACGTGGATAAGAAGAGTATCTCAAAACGCAACGATGTCAGGCAGGCCCTGGCCAAGGCGGGTTCACTGGGGCGCGCATACGGATCGGAGAAGAAGAAAAGAGAGTTGGCGAGAAGAAGGGCCGAGAGGAAAAGAGAACTGGCGCGCAGAAGGGCCGAACGGCGCGCGCGCTCATCGTACAGTTCGTCTTCCTCGTATTCATCGAGCCGGAGCCGCTCGCGTTCGAGGTCGAGCGGCCTGTTCGGAAGCGGGGGCTCGGCCGCCCGGTCGTTGCGGGATCTGAGGGCGCGCATCGCGAGAGAGCGCAGGGCGCAGGAGCGTGAGAACGCGAGAATCCGCGCGGAGAACCGGCGCAAGCGGGCCGAACACAGACGGCGTCAGGAGCAGGCCCGCAGACGGGCGGAGGTCGACAGACAGCGGGCAGAGGCCCGCAGACAAGCGGAATACAGAAGACGGCAGGAGGAAAACAGGCGCCGCCAGGAGGCGAGACGCAAACGGCAAGCGCGCCTGCAACAGGAGCAGGAGATCGCCCGGCAAAGAAGGGAACACGAGCGGCGAGAAGCCGCTCGCCGTCGGGCTTGGATCGCGAAGAGCTACCCCTGCAGTGAGGAGAGCCCTCTTCCTGGTATGGGCGCGGGGTATATACGAAACCTGGAGCGTGCACGGACGGACACCAACTGGCAGGTCTGCCGAGCCTCGGTGAATGCGTCCGCGAATGATTTCCATCGCAAGTGCGTAAGCAAGAAACGAGCATGCAATGCAAACGGAGGGAGATTCACTTACGATGTATTCATACGCAATCCCAAGATCGGGTCCTGCGAACATACCTGGGAAATGACATCGAGGTGCGCGCCCTATCAGCCCTGGTCTTTTACGCCGAGTCTAGGGAGCGGCGGCGCCGTCCGTTAGGTGGATGACGTCCCGGTTGCAGTAGATATGTTCGAGCGGCGCGCCACTTCGGCGATGACCAGAGAACACTATGGATTCACTTCCGGTGCAGGGGCCAGTTTTCCTTCCGAAACGCGCGAGTTGCCCAATCACGGCGTCTTGACCGGCTACCGCATCCACCGGGTCCTCGCCAACCGCTGGGAACTGACGCGGGCGTCCGGGGGCTGGAAGATCAAGAGCCGGAAGCTGCGCCCGCTCGACGGATCGGCACCGGCGCGCGATATCCTGGCCAATGCCTTGGCGAGCCACCGCCCCGCCGACTGAGGCGCAGGGCTCTCTGCCGCGCCTTCTTGCTATGGTATAGTCACGGCAAACAAAAACCGCGCGCCGCTCCACCCGGTCGGGCGCAACCTATTCGGAGACAAGACATGAAAGAAGGCATGAGGCCCGGAGACCGCCTGCCCTATTCGGCCATCATCGATCGCAAGCCGCTCAAACTTCCCGACGGCGCGCGCCTGGTGCTCTGGCCCGTCCTGGCGCTGGAGGTGTGGGACATCGTCCGGCCCATGGCGCGCATGGTGATCCCCCCGCCCCAGGGGGTGCCGATGCTCCCCGATCATCCCAACTGGAGCTGGCACGAATACGGCATGCGGGTCGGGGTGTGGCGCATCAAGCGGATGCTCGACGATCTGGGCGTGCGCCCGACGGTGACGCTGAACGCCCGCACCTGCCTGGAATACCCGCGCGTCGCCGAGGCCTGCCTGGAAGCGGGCTGGGAGTTCAACGCCCATTCTTACGAGCAGGTGCCGATGCACAAGCTAGATGACGAGCGCGCGACGATCGACCAGTGCATGCGCATCATCACGGATTTCTGCGGCAAGAGGCCGCGCGGCTGGTTCGGTCCGGGGCTGACCCAGACGTACCAGACGCTGGATTTGCTCGCCGAGGCCGGTATCGAATACATCGGCGACTGGGTGCTCGACGACCAGCCGGTGCACGTGAAGACGACGGCCGGCAAGTCGGTCGTGGCGCTGCCCTACAACTACGAGCTCCACGACATCGTGAGCATGGCGATCCAGTACCATGAGTCCCGGGTCTTCCGCGACCGCGCGATTGATTACTTCGAAACCGTCTATGCCGAAAGCCACGAATCCACCAAGGTGATGTCGATCGCCATGCATCCCTACCTTTCGGGCTCGCCGCACCGGATCAAATACGTGCGCGAGACCTTCGAGCATATCCTCTCCAAACCGGGAGTGGTTTGCTGGGACGGCGAGCAGATACTGGACTGGTTCCTGACCGAGCGCCCGGCGCCGAAACCCCGGAAACGCCGCGCCAGAAGGAAAAAGGCCTAGTCCCGGAACCGGGAAGGACGAACATGAGCGATCTCGACATCGCCGATCCCATCAACGAGACGCGCCCCCCTCCGGGGAGCCGGTGCGGGCGGACTCGCTGACCGGGTACGACGGCAAGGTCGCCGGGTTCTGCCATCCCGGTTGTCGCGACCGGTTCGAGGCCGCTATCCGTCATTTCGAGCAAGCGGCGGCGAGAGCCGCCGGGTAGCGACTCGTTTGCCGGAAGCGGATATGAAGGAAAAAAGGGGGTGAAGCCCGTCGCGTTCAACCGTCCTGCGGGGCGGATGGCGCGGACGTGCGCCGGATGAGTTCCATAAGCGCGTTGTTTTGACCTTCCAGAGCCTTCATGGTTTCGCGATGTTGTTCGCTTTGCGCCTCTCGCTGGGCGCTCAACGCCGCCATGGTTACGCGATGCTGTTCGCTTTGTGCCTTGCGCCGGGCCTTTATCGACGCCATGTTTCCTTGATGCCGGCGTTCTATCTCCTTCATGTTTTTTCTATGTTGTTCGGCGTAGCGATTAAAGTCTTTGTGTAAAACAAAAAGTCCATGCCCGGCCACAATACATTTTGCGGCTCCGACGATGGCGGCGACCCATACGGAGGCTCTCTGCACGGCGAGTGAGGCTTCTTGCAGAGCCAGGGAAGCCTGTTGCAGTTCGAGCATTTCTTTTTGCATGGAAAGGGAAGCCAGCTGCACGGTGAGGTTTCCGGTTTCGAATACCGTCATTCGGTTCTCTCCGGTCTGCCTCGTGGAGCAGGTTGTCCAGTTTCTCCCGGAACGGATGATTCGTCAAATGGACGGCGAATCCACCGCGAAGCGCACGCCCTGTTACAATTCCGCGCCCTCGGTTTTTGGTGTATACAGGTGCTCCGGCTAGGTATTGATGAAGGAGAAAATCGTGGGCCAGACGATGGCGGAGAAAATCCTCTCCGCGCACTCTGGATGCGAGGCCAGGGCGGGCGATCTGGTGATCGCGGAACTCGACTACGTCATGGCGGGCGACGCCAAGGGGCCGAAGGCGGTCGATATCTTCCGCGAGGCGGGTTTCGAGTTCCGGATGGACCCGAAAAAAACGGATTTCATCATCGATCATTTCGTGCCTGCCCAGGACGTGCTCTGGGCGAACCACCACAAGAAGCTCAGAATCTTCGGCGCCGAATACGGCGTCGAGGTATTCGAGCCGGGGGCAGGGGTGTGCCATACGGTAGTGACCGAAGAGGGCCGCGTGGGGCCGGGCGCGCTCACCGTCGGCGGCGACAGCCACGTGTGCACCTACGGGGCGCTGGGCGCGATGGGCGTGGCCGTGGAGAGCGTGGAGATCGCCTCCGCCTACGCCACCGGGAAGATGTGGTTCAAGACGCCCGAGAGCATCCGCGTGGAGTTCACCGGCTCGCTCGCTCATGGTGTGTTCTCGAAAGACATGGAACTCGTCCTTGCGCGCGAGATGGGCGAGAACGGCGCGAACTACATGGCGGTGGAATACGGCGGCACGGCACTTGCGGGCCTCTCGATGGACGCGCGCTTCACGGTCGCGAACATGTCGGTGGATATGGGAGCGAAGACGGGCATCATGGAGGTGGACGATAAGACGCTCGAATGGGCGCGGGCGCACGGCGCTCCTGTGGACGGAGCGGTGGCCCCGGATGAGGACGCCGTCTACGCCCGGAGAATCCATCTCGACGTTTCCGGGCTCACGCCCGTCGTGGCCGCGCCGCCCGCCACGGGCAACGCGCACGCAATCGAGGAGTACGCGGGTCTGCCCGTTCAGCAGGCGTTCGTGGGCACCTGCACGAACGGCAGGCTCGAGGACATCGAGATCGCGGCAAGGGTCGTGCGCGGCAGGAAAATCGCGCCGGGCGTTCGCTTCTACGTCGCGCCCACGAGCAAGAAGATATACGAGGCCGCCGCCGCGAGCGGGGCCATCGGGGCCTTGGCCGAAGCGGGCGCCGCCGTGCTCACCGCCGCGTGCGGGCCTTGCGCCTCGATGACGGGAAACGGCTGTCTGGCCGACGGGGAGCGCGCCATATCCTCCGCCAACCGCAATTTCCCGGGCAGGCTCGGGAGCAAGGAGGCCGAGATCTATCTGGGCTCCCCGGCCACGGTGGCGGCGAGCGCGGTGACGGGCCGCATCACGGACCCCAGGGAATTTTTATAAGGCTCAGCATTCATGGTGAGTACGGCGATTTTTGCAGGGAGGATTACGTTTTGGCGATGAGAGGGCGCGTCCACCGCTTCGGCGATGACATCAGCACCGACGTGCATCTGTCCGTGAAATACCGCCCGCCGCGCACGACGCTGGAAGAACTCAAGCGCGACGCCTTCAGGGAACTCGATCCCGATTTCTCCGCCAACGTTCAGCCCGGCGACGTGGTGGTGGCGGGGGAGAACTTCGGCCTCGTCAGCAGCCGGCAGGATGCCGCCGTCGTGCTCCGGGATCTCGGCGTGAGCTGCGTGCTCGCCAGGAGTTTCGGTCACATGTTCTACCGAAACGCCATCAACTCGGGCCTTCCCGTGATCGCCTGCGACACCGACGCCATCCGCGCGGGCGATGAGATAGAGGTCGACCCGGTGAAGGGAGAGGCCCGCGTAGGCGATGAGACCATCACCTTCACGCCGTTTCCCGACGGCCTGTGGGCGATGATCGAGGCGGGCGGCCTCGTTCCGTACCTGCAGGCGAAGGGCGATTTCTAGGAAAATGATTTAATCCCGGATTTTCCCACGTTTTCCCCAGCGCTTTCGTTATTATTTCGTTTATGCTAATATCCATATTGACCTATCAATAAAGAGGACCCACCCGAGGTGAGACGAGTTGATGGCGTCTCGCGTTTTGATTTATTCTCAGGCGTGGGAGAAAGGGAAATGACGGAATTCCAGCAGGCGACTTTACTCGTGGGATGGGTTCAGGCCGGCGTGGCCCTGTTCGTGGGCATGGTGCAATCGAGCCTGTTTTTTTACGGCATCAAGCGGATGAGCGACGCCTCGGAGAGGCGCGCCCAGCAAACGGATAAACAGATAGACGCCATGATGAGGCAGATCGACCTCATGGCCGACGCCTTTGCCAGGCAGCACGAAGAGTCCATGAAGCGAACGGACGCGCTGATAAAGCTGCAGGAAGATACCTCGAAGCGGACGGACGCGCTGCTCAAACAAAGCGAACTGACGATGAAGCAAAGCGAGACGGCGATGCTCGCCTTGCGCCGCCTGCTCGAGAGAACCGCCGACTGACGTCGGGCCGACAGGCGGCATTTCAAGGAGTTGTTGAATAAGTCCTTTTCGGGGCAGCGAACGCTCCCTCCCTCTTCGGTCGGGAGCGACCTCCCCGGTCGCGTCGAACCCTCATTCCTCGGGCCTGTTGAAAAACCCGCCTCGCTCGTCATTCCCCCGCCCTGAAAACGAACCCCCCCTACCCCCCCTTGACAGGGGTCAAACGCGAGTGAGGAACGAGCGTTTGCATAAGCCATTGACGGGAAACACATCGGCTCGCAAAACCTCCCTCTTCGGTCGGTTTTGACCCTGTCAAGGGGGGGTAGGGGGGGTTGCCTTTTATTGGATTTCTCTTTCAAGAGGGTTGCCTGTGCCCTCTCAGGGACTTTTCCAACAGCCCCATCAGGAAAAGCCTTCCTCCAGAACGGCCTCCAGCACATCCATCGGCAGGTCGAAATCCCTATAACCCTGCCGCAGCGTCTCGACGTAGTGCGCCGCCGGGCGCGCCGCCCGCAAGGGATGCCGCATGATGTAGAGCATGGCCTGGAGCGGGCCGTCCGCCGTGATGATCTCCACCTCTTGCCGGTCGTAGAGCGCCGGGTAGTCCTCGAAATGATCGAGCGCGGGCAGATCGTCGGGGTGTAAGCGAAACAGCGCGCCGGGCGTTTCGGCGCCCGTCTCGGGCGTGACGGTGGCCCAGCCGGGCTGGCTGGAGGCCGCCGCCGCGGGCAGGGCGATGGCGAGGCGGTAATCCACCAGACGCGCCGGACATACGGGCGTACTCTTTGGACAGAGGGATTTCATTTGCGCGACGTGCAGGTTCGCCCCGTAGGCGAAGTAGTTGAACTCAGGCGTAGCCGAGGTTGTCGTCCTCCTCATCGCCCTCCCAGTCGAGGTCGATGACCGGCGGATCGCTCCCGTCATTCGGGAAGGCGAGCAGGAGCTTGGCCTTCTCCTCTCCAATCTGGGCGGCGCTGTGGATCGCCTCCTCGCGGATGGTGATCACCTCGCCCTGCTGGACGAGGACGAGTTCTTCTTCGACGTTGAACTGCATCTGACCCTCGATGACGATCACGGCTTCTTCCTCATCGTGCGTGTGGTAGGGCACGAAGGCTCCGGCGGGCTGCTCGACCTCGAATACGCGGTAGTCGCGCTCGGCCAGAGCGGAGATGATCTCCTCCTGCTCGGGTTCGCATTGGTACGCTATGGCGACGTCTTCTAAGCGATAGGCCGGCTTCTTCATTTGGAGACCTCCTTCTTACCTAAGTGCCCAGGAGTTTCCGGACCGCCTGGGAAATCCGGGCGCCCGTAGCGCGCCCGGCCAGTTCACGAGTGAGAATTCCCATTACCTTGCCCATGTCTTTCATCGAGGAGGCCCCGGTTTCCTCGATGATCGCCTGGGCGACGGATTCGATTTCCGCATCCTCCATCTGCGCCGGTAGATAGCCCTGGATGATCCGTATCTCATCGCGTTCCTGCCGGGCCATATCCTCGCGGTCAGCGGCTGCGTACTGCTCGGCGGCTTCCTCTCGTTTCTTTATCATACTTTGGAGCAGTTTGAGAATATCTTTTTGCGAAGTTTCTTCACCGCCTTCCTTGTCCTTGTTCAAAATCTCGGCGCGCACCATCCGGATGGTGGAGAGCCTGAGCGTCTCCTTCGCGCGCATGGCGGCCTTCATGTCTTCGGTGAGCGCGTCTCGAATGCTCGACAACGTGTATTCTCCTATCCCTGCGTCGTAGCGCGGGGTCTTGCCTTTTCACGGTGGAGGCACCACCAAACGGCGATCCCGCCGCCCGCGATGTCCGCCGCCAAGTCTCCCCACGTAGCGGTCCTGAGGGGGAGATAAAGCTGGTGCAACTCGTCGCCCAGGCCGTTCAAGGCCGTGAAAATCAAGACGATGGCGGCGGTCTTTCCCTCGGCCCAGTGGGGCAGCGTCTCCCGCCAGGGCCGCCAGAGCAGCCAGGCGAGCAACCCAAACTCGCAGAGGTGTATGATTTTGTCCACCCCGAGGGGCAGGGTAGATGAGGGATTGCGACCACCCGTCACCGTCCAGAGGTGAATCCCCGCCATATATGCCAGCGCGAACGCCCATCGCAGGATGGTTTTTCCGCTCACCGCCTCGCTCTCTTATTCGGGCAGGGGGACGATCGCCTCGACTTCGACCAGAAAATCGGGCTCGGCCAGACTCGAGATCACCAGGAACGTGCTGACCGGCGGGTCGTCGGGAAAGAACTCGGCACGCACCTTGCCGACGGCGGCCCTGTAGTCGAGACTCGTCACGAAGACCTGGATCTTGGCCGTATCCGCCATGCGTCCGCCGGCCGCCTCGACCACCTTCTGGATGTTCCGGTAGCACTGGCGCGCCTGTCCCTCCGGGTCGCCCGGGCAGACGAGATTGCCGTCCTCATCGAGAGGCGTCTGGCCCGCCACGTAGAGCGTGCGCCCGCCCTCGGTGATGATCCCGTGCGAGAAATGCCCGGCGGGTGGGGCCAGCGTATCGGGAGCCAGCGTTTCGCGCTTCATCTTCATTCCTCCTCATCTGCCCGCTTGGTTCAGTAGGCCAGCTTCGCCTCGCTCAGGTTTCCCACGACTGCGAGAGTGGATTCGTCGAGCTTGATGTGTTTTCTCGCGGCGTCCTGAATTTGCTTCTTCGTGACGGCGCGGATTTTTTTCAGGTATTCATCCGCGTAGCCGGGGGAGAAGCCCAGAATCTCCACCGCGAGAATGTAATTCGCAATGCGGCTCGATGAGCCGAAGCGTGTGGCGAAGTTCCCGGTAATGAAATCCTTGGCGTCTTGAAGTTCCTTGTTGCTCACCCCTTTTTCCTTGATGCGCTTCACCTCGGCGATTGCCTCATTGATGGCCTCGTTCGCAGTCTTGTTCTTCGTCTGGAGCATGAGCCGCCAATGGCCCGCATGACGGCCCGCGGCGAAATAGCTGTAGGCGCTGTAGACGAGGCCCTTTTCTTCTCTCAGGTTGTCCATGATTCTGCTCGAAAACCCGCCCCCGCCCAGAATGTAGTTCATCACGCGCGCGGCGTAGAAATCAGGATGCGTGCGCTTGAGCGAGCGGTTGCCCAGCAACACCGTGGTCTGGGAGAGGGGGCGGTCGATCTTGACCACCTGCATCTTCGTGGGCGTCTCGGGCGGCGCGGCTTCCGGGATTTTTCCTCCCTCCGCTTGCCAGCCCTTGAAGCGGGCCAGAACGAGTTCTCTCGCGCGCCCCAGCGAAACGTCGCCCACGAAGGCGAAGATCGTCCCCTTCGTGCCGTACCATTTCTGGTGGAAGCGGACGATGTCCTCCCTGCCCAGTTTCTTGATCGACGCCTCCGTGCCCTCGACCAGGCGGCCGTAGGGCGTTTCGCCGAAAAGGCTATTCCTGAGCGCCTTGTTCGCCAGATGGCCGGGACGCTCGCGCTGCCTGCGCAAGCCGCCCGCGATGCGCCGCTTCGTCTTCTCGATCTCCTTCGCCGGGAAGACGGGGTTTCTGAGAACATCGCTCAGCAGGGAGAGGCCCTCTTCCAGGTCTCGCGTGAGTACGCGCATGGAAGCTTCTGCGCGCGCGCGGCCGGCCTCGACGCCCACGCCGCCGCCAAGCGTGTCGTTCGTCTTCTCGATGTCGGATGCGCTTCTCGTTTTCGTTCCCCGGGTGAGAAGGGCGGCGGTCAGGTTCGCGAGTCCCGCCGCCTCAGGCGTCTCATGGCGCGCGCCCGCCGGAATCGAGACGGCGACCCGCACCATGGGCAGTTGCCTGCTTTGCTTGACGAGCAATACGCCGCCGCCGGGCAGTTCCTCACGCTCGTAGGTGATGACGTCCGCACCCGCCATGGCGGGCAGCAGGAGTGCGGCGGCCAGTGTCCAGAGAATGCGGTGGAGCCTCATGCTAGCGTCCTCCCCGGCTTTTGGCGGTGTTCGCGCGGCGGCTTTTCTTTGTCGGTATGAGTTCGGCGGTGGTCTTGTTCTTGTGGCTCAGGTATTTCCTGGCGACGCGGACAACGCCTGCGGGCGTCACTTTCCTCAGGGCGGGCAGGTAGCCTTCGAGCAGCCGCCAGTCGCCGGCGATCGCCGCCGTGCCGAGGAGCCTCGCGCGGAAGTAGTGAGAGTCCATCGCGAAAACCGTCTTCGCCTCGATGTTCCTGAGCGCGCGGCGGAACTCCTCGTCCGTGACGCCTTTTGCGATGAGTTTTTCCACCTCCTCGAGCAGCGCCTTCTCCGCGTCGGCGGCCTTCTTGCCGGGCGCCACCCTTGCGTAGAGATAGAAGATCATCGGGTCCACGGAGATGTAGGTGTAATCCGCACCCGCGCCGAGCGCGAGCGTGTCCTTGCGCACGAGCCTCTGGTAGATGCGCGAGGTTTCCCCTCCGCCGAGTATGGCTTCGAGCATCACGAGAGCGGGCGCGTCCTCGCTCTTCCAGTTGGGGGCGTGATAGCCGAGCGCCACGTAGGGGAGCTGGGCGTCCACGCGAACGTACACCCTGCGTTCTGATTTCTGGGGAAACTCGGCGAGCCTGGGCCTTTTCCGGAAGGTGGGGGATTCGGGGATTTTCCCGAAATGTTTTTCGAGCAGCGCGATGGCCTCATCGACCTTGAAATCGCCCACGAGGACGGCGACGGCGTTCTCGGGGCTGTAGTAGCGCTTGTAGAACGCCTCCATGTCCTTGATGGTGATGGCGTCTATATCTTCGGGCCAGCCGATGATCGGATTCCTGTAGGGATGGTTCGTGTAGGCGACGGCGCGAAGCTGCTCCCAGAACTTGCCCACCGGCCTGTCGTATCGGGTGCGCCTTTCCTCGTGCACCACGTTCTTCTCCGCGTCGAAGGCCGCTTTCTGGAGCAGCAGGTTCACCATGCGGTCGGCTTCGAGTTCGATGATGAGTTCGAGCCTGTCCGAGGCGATGCGCTCGTAGTACGCGGTGTAGTCGAAGCCCGTGAACGCGTTGTGCGAGCCGCCGTTTTTCTTGATGATCTCGCTGAATCGCCTGGGGCCGTATTTCTTCGTGCCGCGAAACATCATGTGCTCGAGATAATGGGCGATGCCCGTGAGGCCGGGCTGTTCGTCTCGGCTGCCGACGGCGTACCAGACCTTCATGACCACCATGGGCGCGCTGTTATCGGGCAGGAGCAGGGCGCGCATGCCGTTTTTCATTTTGTGCTCGGTCACGTTCCAGGGAACGCGCAGAACGGTCTCCGTCCTGGCGTCGGCCCCGGGATGGGGCATGGCCAGGAGAAGAAAGAGACCGGCTGCGCTCAGAATGGCCCGCAGATTCCTTGTTTTCCGCATGGATTCTTCCTCGTGGCGGCGGCGAACTCTATGATCCCGGGGCGGCCCGGGGATGAGGCGACGATTCAATCTAGTCCTTGGCCCCCGCTTTTTCCAGCACCTCGGGGTTCAGGAGACCCGCCGGACGCCTCCCGGCGATGACGTCGAGCGCTGCGGCGACGGCGAACTCGAGCGATTGCTCACAGGCGTCCTCGCCCAGGCCCGCGATGTGCGGGGTGAGGACGACGTTGTCGAGCGAGAAGATGCGGTGGCGGTGATCCGCGGGCTCGTTCGGGAAAACGTCGAGCGCCGCACCCTGGATGATGCCGCGCTCAAGCGCAGTGGCGGCAGCGTCGAGGTCCACCACGGGGCCGCGCGAAGTGTTGACGAGGTAGGCGCCCGGCTTCATCGAGGCCAGAAATTTCTCGTCCACCATGCCGCGCGTCGAATCGTTCAATGGAACGTGGCAGGTGATGAAATCCGCCCGGCGCGTCACCTCTTCACGGGGCTCAAAGAAAACGCCCACCTCGGCGGCGAATCGCTCATCGCGCACGATGTCATGGGCGATGACCTCCATGCCGAAGGCCACGGCGCGCCGCGCCACGCGCTTGCCGATGTTGCCGAGCCCGATGATCCCCAGCGTCTTGCCTCGCAGTGGGGATATGGGGACTCTCAAGTCCGCCCATTCGCCCGCGCGCATTTTTTTGTCGGAAAGAGCGATATTCCGCGCGATGCACAGCATGAGGCCGACCGCGTGTTCGGCGACGGAATCGGAGTTCTGGCCCGGCGCGTTGGTGACGACCACGCCGTGGCGCGTTGCGGCGTCCAGATCGACGGAGTTGAAGCCCACCCCCGTTCTGGCGATGTGCTTGAGATGCGTTCCCGCCGCCAGGGTGCGTTCGTTGTAGGGGTCGTTGCTTGGGAAGGTGACGACCACGCCGGGAAGCGAGGCGATGAGTTCTTCTTCGGTCTTCTCCACGCCGTTCGATTCGATTCTGACTTCGAGATCCGCTTCGGTTTCGAGCCGCTTGAAGTGGCGCATCGGGTCTTCGAGGCCGCTCAGCCAACTGGTGGTGACCCAGGCGATTCCTTTCGACATTTTCATCCTCTCGTCGGTGTTCCGGTTCGAATTTCCGGGGGTTTTACTAGAAAACCTCGTCTTCGGGGTTGTGCACCTCGCCCATGCGCTTGAGGGTAGGAAGCGGTAGCCCCTCGTAGAGCTTGCCCAGCTCCACGTTCGTCTCGGCGAGCGCCATCTGGTAGAGGCTGTTGCCCCGTGCGTCGCACTCCACGAGGAAGGGACCGAAGTCCTTCACCTCGAACACCCACATCGCCTGGGCGATGCCGAGTTCGTCGAGCCAGTAGACGTCCCTCACGCCCGTGATGCCGCGCCCGTACTGCGCGCCGATGCCGTAGCCCACCGTGTTCAGGAACACCGCGCCCAGCCGCTTGAAATGGTCCTCGTAGAATTGTTGCGCCATGCCGCCCTTGCCGATGACGCAGCGCACCCCGTGCCCGTCCAGAAGGAGGGGCAGGTGCTTCTCGAATCGAAAGCTCGCCGTGGCCGTGACGGCGGCCACCTCCCACTCGCCGGCTTCGTTTTTCCCCACGGCGGGCGAGCAGTGGAACGTCACGTTCGTGAGCGAGGCGATGTCCACCGGCGGCGGCGCTTTTTCGTCAAACAGCTTCTTGTAGAGGCCGATTCTGCCCGTGAAGACGAGGCCGTCGAAATAGACGACGTCGCCCAGTTCCAGCTTCGCCAGGTCTTCCGCCGTGGCGGGCGTGGTGAGGTGGTGCTCCTTCATCTCCAGGTCTGCGGTGCCGCTCATTCTTCAGAGCCTCCCAAGCCGCCTACGCGACCGAGTCGCGGCGGTAGTAGTCGGTGAACCAGAGGGGGTTTTCGCGGTATTCCACCCGGCCGTCGGGATGAATACGCGCGGTGGCGCGCCTGAGCGCGAAGCACTGGTGGTGGATCGATATGGGCATGCCGCCGGTGTGGGTGTAGGCCACCTCGATGTGGGTGTCCATCACCGCGCCCTCGCCCTTGAAGCCCATGGGTCCCAGGCTCGTCCGCCGGCCCAGGTCGTTCAGGTCTTCTTCGAGTTTCCCGATTTCGGGGTCCGGGTTCCTGTCCCCCACCACGCGCAGGCAGGCCGCCTCCTTGGCGAGGCGCACGCAGGTGTCCTTCGTGCCGCCGATGCCGATTCCCACGATGGCGGGCTGGCACGAGAGGCCGCGCTTGAAGAACTCGCTGATCACGTCGAGAAAGAAGCGCTTGATGCCGTCGATGCCGTCGGTGGGGAAGAGCATCCGGTAGTCCCCGCCGAAGAGTCCCCCCTTGTGGAAGCTCGTGAGCTCTATCCAATCGACGTCCGGCTCCCAGGAGTAGTCCACCGTGGGGGCGTGGATGCCCACGTTGTTGTTGTAATCGTGCCGGGTGATGGGGTGCACGCGGTTGGGGCGCAGGGGGACGCGCTCGGTGGCGTCAGCCGTTCCCTGGCGGACCGAGCGCTCCAGCGCCACGAAGCCGCCCTCGATGGCCGCGTCGTTGCCGATTTTCGCGTAAAAGCGCGGAAGCCCGGTGTCGGCGCACATGGGGCGCTGCTCGTCCACGGCGACCTTGTAGTTGTTGACGATCTCGAGCAGTACGAACTTGGAGAGTTTCTGGGTCTCGCGCTCGGCCATGTCGGCGATGGAATCGCCCACGTCCTTCGGTATCCCGATGGCGGCGCGGCGGTTGAGCTCGAAGGCAACCTCTCTGATCAGTTCGCTGCTGATGGCGTGCGTTTCCATAGTCGGCATGTCGTTATCCTCCCCGCTCTCATGCGCCGGGCGCGCGGCCCCGGAAGATGGATGCGGCGAATCGTCTGACGCCGCCCGATACGGCGCGGCGCTTGAGTCCCTTGATGGCGCCCGTGGGGCTGATGCCCTTGGGGCAGCTCTCCGTGCAGTTGTATTGCGAGTGGCAGCGCCAGGCGCCGTCCTCGGTGCAAACCTCCAGAAGCCTCTCCGGCCCCAGGGCGTCCCGGCTGTCGTTCACGAGCGTGTAGGCGCGGTTCAGCGCCGCGGGCCCCAGGTAATCGCTATCATGCCCTACAATAGAGCAGGAAGCATAGCAGATTCCGCACGTGATGCACTCGATGTGCGGCTCGATGCGTTTGCGCTCGCGCGAATTCGGCGCGATGAGCGCGGGGGCCTTCTCCGCCGCGCCCGTGGGTTCGAGCCAGCCGCGCGCGCGTTTCATCTTTTCGAAAAAAGGCGACATGTCGACCGCCAGATCGCTCAGCACCGGGAAATTGGTGAGCGGCTCGAGCGTGATTTCATCGCCAAGTCCTTCGAGGCGTGTCCGGCACGCCCAGGCGGGACGGCCGTTGACCTTGAGCGCACATGTGCCGCACATGCCCACCCTACAGGAGTAGCGGAACGAGAGCGTGGGCTCCTGCGCGCTCTGGACGGCGACAAGCGCGTCCAGGACCGTCATGCGCGGGCCGGTCTCGACCTGGAACGCATCGAAGCGCTCCTCAGGGTCGCCCGCGGCGCCTCCCCGGCGGATCCTGACGCGCACCGCGGGGCGTTTTTCCGCCTTTTCTTCCTGTTCTTCCTTTTTCGGGACAGACTCTTCCTGCGTCCCTGTTTCTGGCGTTCCTTCGGTGATTTGCGCCTCTTCGTTCACGCCATGAACCTCCAGTATTCCTTGTGCATGAAGGCCAGCCAGAAAAACGCGGCCACGCCGACGACGCACAGAACCCACAGGAGTTTTCTCTGGTGGCGGTCCGGAAAGCCGAAATCGGTCAGAATCACTTTTATGCCGTGCATGGCGTGCCAGACGACGAGCAGCAGCATCGTGATCCGCACCGAGTCGATATATGGGTTCATCACGTGAATCGGGAACAACACGATGAGCGCAAGCGCGGAGAGCCTCTGCAGCACCCAGGACCACATGCCCGGATACATCGAGCGCCAGGCGCTGATCTTCCACACAGGTGGTTTGTTGGTCACAGGGTCTTTCACGCTCGTCATCTTTCCTCTCCGCTCCGCAATGTCCTCAGTCGATGAAATTGGGCTCGGGCTCCGCCTGCGCGGCCGGCTCGGCCTTGGGATGCAGGCGGCTGAACGCGACAGGTTTTCGTTCGATGACCGCCGCATCGCCCTCTTTTTTGATATAGACGTTGTAGAGGTCCTCATCCCCCGTGTGGGGGCAATCGTCGCGGTAGTGGCTGCCCCGGCTCTCGTCGCGCTCGAGCGCCGAATAGGCGATCAGTTCCGCGACGGAGACCTGGTTTCGCACGTCGAGCGCGTGCTGCCAGGCGAGGTTGTAGGCGCGCCCGCCCGCCACGCGGACGTCTGCCGCGCGTCTTTTCAAATCGTGGAGCAGCCGGACCCCGCTCTGGACCTCCGCGCCGTTTCTTATCAGGCCCACCTTGTTCCACATGGCCTCCTTGAGTTCTTCCCTAATGGGGTAGGGGGATTCGCCCTCGCCCAGCGCGTCCAGCGTTTTCTCCTCAGCAACCGCGAGCGCTTCCGCGTCATAGGGGAGGAGGGGAGCGTCCGCCGCCTCTTCGGCCATCGCCTCGCCGGCAATCTCGCCGAACACCGTGGCGTTCGCCACCCCGTTTCCGCCCAGGCGGTTCGCGCCGTGCGTGCCGCCTGCGTCCTCGCCCGCGGCGTAAAGCCCCATTAAATTCGTGCGGCAGGCGGTGTCTATCTTCACGCCGCCCATCATGTAGTGCGCGGTGGGGGTGACCTCCACGGGGCCGCCGATGAGGTCGTAGCCCAGATCGGCGCAGCGCTCGACCATGCCCTTGAAATTCTTGCGTACGAAGGATTTTCCCAGATGGCTCACGTCGATGAACACGCCGCCGCGCTCCGTGCCCCGGCCCTCGATGATCTCGGTGTAGCCCGCGCGCGAGACCACGTCGCGCGTGGCGCGCTCCATGCGCTCGGGGTCGTAGCGCTCCATGTAGCGCTCGCCCGCCGCGTTCTTGAGGTGCCCGCCCGCGCCGCGCAGGCCCTCTTCGAGCAGCGTGCCGGTTATCTGGAGGCCGTCTCCCGTCAGGATGCCCGTGGGATGGAACTGCACCATCTCCATGTCGCAGAACGATGCGCCCGCCTCCCAGGCGATAGCCATGCCGTCGGTGGCGAGTTCCTGCGCGCATGCGGAGATTTTGTAGAGGGTGGGGCCGCCGCCCGTGGCGAGGAGCGTGCATTTCGCGTTCACGGCGATGAACTCCCCGCTCTGGATGTCGAGCAAAAGCGCACCCGCGACGCGCTCCGGCTCACGCCTCGCGGGCAGTAGCGCCACGGCGCGCGTTTCCTCCAGCACGTCCACCCCGCGCCTTGCGAGTTGCTCGGAAACGCGGTTGGTGATCTCGATGCCCGTCAGGTCGCCCTTGTGCACCGTGCGGTCGAAACTCTGGCCTGCGAAGGCCTTCTGGTGGATCGTGCCGTCCTCGTTGCGGTCGAAAAAGCACCCGCACACGGTTTCGAGCCGCTCCACGCAGCCAGGCGCGCGGCTCACGAGCGTCCAGGCGAGTTCCTGGTCGTTAATCCACGCCCCGCCCATCAGGGTATCGAGAAAGTGGTTCTCTACCGAATCGGATTCCGCCAAAGCGACGTTGTAGCCGCCCTGCACCATGCGCGTGCAGCCGCTTTTCCCAAACAGACCCTTGACCGCCACGGTGACGTCGAGGGAGGGGTTTTGCGTGTGGGCGGCGAGCGCGGCGAGCAGGCCCGCGCCGCCAGAACCCAGGATGAGGATGTCCGTTTTCATCGTGCGCAAGAGAGCGTTTCCCCACATGAATCAAGAGGTTTTTCCCACGGAATGAGAATGCCACACCGGATGGACGCGAACAAGCAATATGAAAAAACTAGGGGCGCAGGTGGGCCGTTTTGAGATTGTTACCCCAGGCGGCGGATTCGGGGTTGTTGGAAGAGCCCACAATAGAGACACGCCGAATTTCACTCCCTCCTTGAGAGGGAAACCCCATAAAGGCAACCCCCCCTACCCCCCCTTGTCAGGGTCAAAACCGACCGAAGAGGGAGGTTTTGCGAGCCGATGTGTTTCTCGTCAATGGCTTATGCAAACGCTCGTTCCTCACTCGCGTTTGACCCCTGTCAAGGGGGGTAGGGGGGGTTGGTTTTTAAGCCGAGGGAATGACGAGGGGGCGGATTTTTCAACAACCCACTCAAGGGGGGAGTGAAATTCAAAAGCATGCGCGCAACCCAAAATCGCTTGTCAGGAATTTTCAACGTCCCCATTCGTCCCGTGCCCCACATGATGAGAAAGCAATGAAAGCCTGGCCCTATTAAAGTTTTTCCAAAATGATGACGCGGCGCTCATCCGTCCAGCGGCAGGCGAAGCCGAAATGCTCCTGAATCCACGCGAAACTCTCCAGCCGGTAGAAGCATAGGTGGGTGAAGTCGCGCCGGTAGTGCCAGTTGTTCATGAACAGCGTCTCCTCCCAGAACGCCGTCATGACGCCCAGGAGGCCGCCCGGTTTCAGGTTTTCATAAATTTCTCCGATCTCCTCCTTCGGGTGCCTCAAGTGCTCGAACGTCTCGCTTGCGGCGATGAAATCGAAAGGGCCCTCCGGCATTTCGGGGAAAAAGTACGGATCGTAGGGAAGGCACTTGATTCCTTCCGCCCCCAACAACTCGCATAGAACGGGGTGTCCGTCCGACGCCGGTCCCGCGCCGAAATCAATCCCCCGCGCGCCTTGGTGCAGCATCCCGGCCAGGGGCTTGCTCAACTGCTTGAGAAAGGCGACGTAGTCCTCATCCGAACCATAGTTCTGGTGCTGTTCATATCTGGCCTTTTCCTCTTCCGGCGCGGGCCAGAACCCGGGCGGCACGAAAATGAGGCGGCAGACCGGGCAGTGCGCATAATCGCGCGTATCGGCGTGAAGGTAGAACACGGCCTCGCCCGACCCGCACAGGGGACAGGTTCTGGCTGTCTTATCTTCTGGTCGGGTTTCGTCCATTCGGATAGCCCAACTGGGGGTGAGGGTGTGGGCGGTTGGTGCGTCGCGGACGCACCGGCAGAAGTGTAATCTTTATGTATACCCTCAACAACGGGGTTGTTGGAACAGTCCTCCTCGCTGGGAATTGACCACTGTCGTCATTCCGGCGAAAGCCGGAACGTAGAACAAAGCCGCCCCGCCCCATAGGGACAGGCCTCTGTGCCTGTCCTGACGAAGGACAACCATAGAGGGCCGGACAACCCCGAGGAGGGGTTGTCCGGCTACAAAACCATCAGACCCCCACCGCTTCGGGGACTTCTTCAACAAACCCACGACGAGATGCGCTCCACCATGCTCTCGCCTCGGGTCGAAACATCAGCCCGTCATATTGACACCCCATGCGCCATCCCCTAGCTTGGGGCGCTTTGATGGGAGAGGAAGAATCGCTGCTCGATGTTTTATCTTCGGGGAATATGGACTTGATACTCGATAAATTTCGTCTGGACGGCAAGGCGGCCCTGGTGACGGGCGCGGGTACGGGCCTGGGCGCGGCGATCGCTCTGGGACTGGCCGAAGCGGGCGCGGACGTGGCCGCTCTCGGCAGGCGAGCGCATCTCGTAGAAGAGACCGCGCGCAGAATCGAGGAATTGGGACGCCGCGCGCTCGCCATCGGGGCGGACGTAACGCAGGCGGACGAAGTGGCGCGCGCCGTGGAGCGAACGGAAGAAGCACTCGGCGGCGTGGACGTTCTCGTAAACGGGGCGGGCGTGATAAACACCGACCCGAGTACGGACGTATCGCCGGATGATTTCCGCTTCGTCGTCGACGTGAACCTGACGGGCGCTTTTCTGTGCGCTCAGGCCGCAGGTAAAGGGATGCTCGCGCGCGGAGCGGGCAGCATCGTGAACATCGGAACTTTTCTCGGTGAGCGGGGGCACAGGCCCGCGCGCGCGGCGTACAACGCGAGCAAATACGGCGTGGTGGGCATGACGAAGGCGCTCGCCGCCGAGTGGGGCGGGCAAGGCGTTCGCGTGAACTGCATCTGCCCGGGCGTGCACAGAACGCCGATGCTCGCACCCGCGCTCGCAGACCCGAGCGTGGAAGAGGGGCTCAAGGATAGGACGATGCTCGGCCGCATGGGCGAGCCCGAAGACATCGTGGGGCTGGCGGTTTTTCTGGCGTCCGACGCATCGGCCTACATCACGGGTGAGAGCATATTCGAAGATGGAGGAGGGTGGCTGTAAGGCCCGGTAAAAAAGATGGCGGATAGCGTTGCGTCGAGGCGGAGGCTTCCATCGGGGCGTGGCCGCCATGGATACGGAGAGAGAGGATGCCGGAATTAAAAGCGATAATTTTTGATTTCGACGGCACCATTGCGGACAGCGAGCCGCTTCATCTGGCGGCGTTCCAGGCGGTGCTGTCGGAAGAACTGGACCTCGACCTCACGGAAGAGGAATACGCGGAGCGTTATCTCGCCTTCGACGACAGGCTCCTGTTCACGCACGTGCTGAACGACCGCGGCGTGGCCGTCGAGGCCGACCGCTTCGAGCAGCTTCTGGAGCTCAAAGAAGCGCGCTACCAGGAAATCGCCCTTGCGCCGCAGATTCTGCCCGGCGCCGCCGAGATGATTCGCGCCGCCGCTGCGCACTGGCCGCTGGCGATAGCGAGCGGGGCGCTGGGCCACGAGGTGCGGCCCGTGCTCGAGCGGGTGGGGCTGGTCGATTGTTTCCCGATCATCGTGACGGCGGAGATGGTGAGCCGGGGGAAGCCGGACCCCGAGAGTTTTCTGACCGCTCTTGCGCGGATAAACGAGGGCCTTGGCCTGCCGGTTCCGGGTGCTTCGTGCCTCGTGGTGGAGGATTCTGTCGCGGGCGTGCGCTCGGGGAATGCCGCGGGCATGCGGACGCTCGCGGTGACGACGAGCTACCCCGCCGACAAGCTCACCGAGGCCGACCGCGTGGTGGACTCGCTGGAGGAGACCGTGGACCCGGGCGGTCTGGCCGCCTGGTTCGCCGCCCTTCCGTCTGCCTCGTCGCAAAGTGGATAGGAGAGGGAGATGGCCATACTAAAAGTCGCCCGAATGGGCCATCCCGTCCTGCGCGGGAAGGCGCGCGAGGTCGCGACAGAAGAACTCGGGAGCCCCGAACTCGCCGCCTTCATCGATGACCTGGTCGAGACGATGCAAGAATACGCGGGCGTGGGCCTGGCCGCCCCGCAGGTGCACTACGGGCTGAGGCTGTTCGTCATGCAGACGGACCCCGACGATGAGGCGACGCTGCGCGTGGTCGTGAACCCGAAGCTCACGGCCTTGGGATCCGAGGACTGGGAGGACTGGGAGGGATGCCTCAGCATCCCCGACATCCATGGCCGCGTGCCGCGCAACGACCGGGTGCGCCTGGAAGCGCAGGACCTGGAGGGGCGCGCCTGGGCGGAGGAGCTTGAAGGCTTCGCCGCGCGCGTGTGCCAGCATGAATACGATCATCTCGATGGATTGATATTCATCGACAGGATGCGCGATTTCTCGACGCTCTGCTTCGGCGAGGAATACCGCAGGTACCACGCCCCGCGTCCGAAAGAGGAGTGAGGGGTTGGAAGTGGCGAGACTCACTTGGCTTCTCCCGCCTCGGCATGGTCGTTACGACGAGCCATAGAATGCAGGAGGAATCCGGAAATGACGATGATTGCAGCTACGCACGCCAGTCGGCGGCGCTCAAGATTTGGCGGCCGTCTCAATTATGTGGCTCTTCTCCTGATGTTGGGTCTCCCGGCAACGGCGTTTGCGGCGCCGCCCGATCTCAAGACACCGGCGCCGGTCATCTACCTGGCGGACAACCTGGATGAGCAGGACAGGCTGGGGTGGTGCATCGATACCCGTGGACGTGGGTTCAGCGACAGGCTGCATGCGCACTCGTGCAAGCCGAGGGGCGGCGACGTGCAGTTCCGCTACGATGAGGCGGCGCGGCGGATCGCTTCGGCCACCTTTCAGGGGAAGTGCGCCGCGCTTTTGAAGCCGGCCGCCGCCGGGGTTACCCTGGGATTATTGGATTGCGCGAAAGACGCCAAGGGCCAAGTATTCGACTACGACGGCGCGGCGATGGAGTTCCGCCCAGGCGCTGACAGAACGCTTTGCCTCGTCGCAGGGGCCGCCAGCAGGTCGGCCGGGCCGTTCATGTCGCGCGATCTCGCGCTCGCGCCGTGCGCGTCCACCGATGCGAAACTCAAGCAGTGGCGCATCAAGGCAGCCCGGCCTTGAGCGGTTGAGACGAAAGCCAAAGAGGCCATTCGCATTTTTCTTGACGTTTCATGATTCATCATGATAGACTGTTGACAAGATAGGAGGCGCACCATGGCGACCCGGCCACGAGAGAAGTTCGCAACCCAGGTGAATTCCGAGGTTCTAGCAGCCATCCGCGACCTTGCGCGCAGCGAGGGACGGCAGCTTCAGGCCCTGGTCGATGAGGCGCTTGCCGACCTGATCGAGAAGCGCAAGGGGAGTAGACCGCGCGATCACGTGATGGCGGTCTACCAGTCGAGCCACGAGAGGTATGCGCCGCTCTATAAAAAACTCGCTGAATGACGGACTATCCGACCCTCGTTGAAGTTCTCGCAATCCACCGAGACCAGATTGAACGATACGGCGGAGCCGAAGGCGTGCGCGATGCGGGTTTACTCGAAGCAGCATTGTTCCGTCCACAGACAGGCTACTACGCCGATCTGATTGAAGAGGCTGCCGCGCTCTGGGAAAGTATGGAGAGCAATCACCCGTTCATCGACGGGAACAAGCGAACGGCTTTCGCCGTCACCTATACGTTCCTCGCAATCAACAGGGTGTGGATTACGGCTGACGCCGAAAATGCCTATAACTTCATCATCGGCCTGCATGAAACCGATTCGTTCATCTTCGAGCGATTGAAGGATTGGCTCCGCGAGAATGTGCGGCTCGATATGACGGAGTAAATAAGGCTATTCAGACGGGTTTATTTTATTAGGCAAGATGCGGATTTTCCCGACGCTTTGCTTCGGGCAGGAGTATTGCAGGCATCATGCCCTGCAGCCCTAGGCGGGGTGAGGCGCGCGAACCTGCTTCCTGGCGTTCGGATCGTTCCCCTCGGGCTTTGCCCCCACGTCCTCTCCGGGCAGGAATTCCAGTTCCACGCAACAGGCGTTGCAGATGGGGCCGGTACCGTAGGTGCCCTCATCGAACACGTGTCCCTGAAACCGGTGGCGGCAGTTCGGGCAAATCCAGATGTAATCGCTCATGCCGATCTCCTTCTGCGGATATGACTCGCGAGAAAGAAATATCGCTCACCTATAAGACCAATATAGGTTTCAGGGCGAGGATTTCGCCACAAAAAAAGCGCGGATTTTCAGGTGGGATGAGCGGACGACCGGGGGGATTCGCACGGGTCGCGCACGGCGCGCCGGCCGGGATTATCGCGGCGCGGGTTGTTTCTTGAGCATCTTCGGGCAGTGATTGACGCGTTCGTGAACCGCCGCCTTCAGGACGACTTCCCTGGGGTATCCCGATACCTTCCGGCGAGG
>JAPOYD010000180.1 GCA_026706735.1 Nitrospinota bacterium
CACCCCCTTTTCGAGAACAATCCCACCCTGTATTCGGAATCGAGTTCGATCATTGCCGACAAGAGGAACGTTTCGGAAGAGGATGCCTTCGAGGTCCGGCAAATAGATTTCATCAATTTTCTCGAAAATCTCAATGAAGACATAGGAGTACTAAAAATCGATATCGAAGGCGCCGAGGTCGATTTGCTTGAATCCTTGTTCGACCGGCCGGACGTACTGGCACGCATCGACCATATTTTCGCGGAAACGCACGAAAAGCGCATCCCCGCCCATAAGCAGCGCATCAATGCTCTTTATGAAAAAGCCCAAAACTTCGAGCGGCCCTACATCAACCTGTCCTGGCATTGATGGATACGGCCAGGGTGCGCAGAGGAGGCTCTTGAGGCGACGCATCTTCGGCCGAACCGGAATTTGTGGAAACTGCCTTGCCGCATGCTGAGTAATCTCAGGGAAGAGGTGCTCAAGCGCGTATACTTTTATCGCAAGGTGCGGACCGCAAAAACGCCGACGATTCTGTGTCAGAATCAAGATGAATCGACTCAACTCCACGAAACAGCGCGATGCGAGTTTCTAAAGTGACTTCGCGCGAATCCTCTCAAGTTCATTGCTCCTTAATATAGAATGAACGGAAAAGCTAAAGCGAAAGAACCCGTAAAACTCCTGCGAATTTCCAACCGTAGCCGCTTTGAACATTAACGAGGAAATGCGTCAAAATCGTCCGGCGGATGAGTAAAGATATCAGCCACCACGAGGGGACCCGATCATGAAAGTGTTCGTCATCAATCTTGAACGGGCGGAGGATCGCCGCCGCCGGATGGAGGAGCAATTCGAGTCATTGGGTCTGGAAGCGACGTTTTACCCTGCCGTCGATGCCAAGGAGCTCACTCCGGATCACTATGCCCAGGTCGACAGGGAAACCAGGTGGCGGCTGGGACTCTGGCCCCAGGCCGACGGATCGGTCGCCAACTGGATAAGTCAACGTCAGGTGATGCGGGAGATCGCAAAGAACGGCCCGGAAACAGCGGCTATCTTCGAAGACGACGCCGGTCTCTCGGCGGAACTCCCTGCGGTGCTGGATGCGCTCGAGCGCAGGCCGTTCGCCTTCGACGTCATAAAACTGAATCGGCGCTCGCTGAAAAAAACCTTCATTCCGTGCGAGCGCCTCGCTACGGGGCACCGGGTCGGCCGGGTCCGCTACCACGATTACGGCAGCGAAGGCTACGTCATCACGCGCGAGGCGGCCCGCCACTTTCTCGAGAACACGCCCCTGATGATGCGCGAAATCGACCAGGCACTCTCCCGCTTCTGGGAAAACGGGCTGAACGTGTTCTACGTCGACCCGCCCGTCGTCTCGCACGACGAGCAGGACGACTCCCAGATCGAGCGCGACCGCAAACTCGCGCGCAAAAAACACAAGCGAGCCGACGGCGTTCTGTTCGTGACGTGGCGGCGCTTCGTGAGCGCCATTGTGCGGGACATCCGGCGGCGCGCGGCCTTCCGCCGCCTCCTGCGCGGAGAAATCGGCGTCACGCCGCCTCCGGATGCGGGCGCATGAGGGTGTAGGGACAGGCCTCCGTGCCTGTCCCCGCGGTTTCCGCATCCCCTTGGTCCCGGATTGCAGATTGCCGTCATTCCGGCGCATGCCGGAATCCAGAGCGGACGAGAATGGACAAAAGCGTGTGCTCGGCTATCCGGTTGGGGCGGCGGGATTCCCTCGACCTCTGTTTCTTTGATCGGTTCTGGATTCCGGCATGCGCCGGAATGACGACCAAAAGCGAAGGGACGCATATATACTGTAGGGGCGGTTCGCGAACCGCCCCTACGCAAATTCAAAAAAAGAGAAAATTATCCCGGTAGGCCAGAAAATTCGACGAACCCTGAAACCCTAATACACGTCCGTTGCGCTCTCGCCGACGGCCTGCTGCTTGGGCCGCCAGCGCAGGAGATAGCGCTCCAGCCAGTTCACCGCCGCGTTGGCGATCAGGACGATGAACATGAGCAGGATGAGGCCCGCGAACGAGCCCGCGATGTTGAACAGGTTGCTCGTGTGCTGGATCATGAAGCCCAGCCCCTTGCTCGCCGCCATGAACTCGCCCAGGATGGCTCCGATGATGGCGAAGGGAACGCCGATCTTGAGGCCCGTGAGTATCCAGGGCATCGCGGCGGGCAGCGTGACCTTCCAGAGAACCTGCATCTCGTTCGCACCCATCACCTGCGCGAGGTTCTTGAGGTTGGGGTCCACGCCCCGAAGGCCCGAGTAGGTGTTCATGAAGGTGAGGAAGAGCACCAGGCTCACCGCCAGCACGATTTTCGACTCCACCCCGATGCCGAACCAGATGATGAGAATCGGCGCCATCGCCACGCGCGGAATGCCGTTCACCGCGACGATGAAGGGGTCGAGAATCTCGGCCAGGGTCTCCAGCCTCGCCAGCACGAAACCCAGTGCGATGCCCAGAGCAGCGCCCAGGACGTAGCCCAGGAACGCCTCGTACATCGTCGTCCACGTGTCAATGAAGAGGCTGCCCGATAGCGTTATCTCCACCATGTAGCTCAGGACGCGAAGGGGCGAGCCGAACCAGAACGGATCGACGCAGAGCCACTGCTTGGGGCCGATCTCCAAGGCGCTTAACTCCCACATGGCCAGAAAGCCGCCCGCGAAAAAGGCCCGGTAGGCGAACATGCGCAACTTCGAATTCCTGATGATGCGACCGGTGCGCGAGATGGAGACGTCCACGAACGCGATGGCGTGGAAGAACATGCCCGTGACGGAGCACATCATGTAGCCGGCCGCCGTGAGGCCGAGCAGGAGCGCGCCTATCAGGTACTCCCCCCGCCAGATCTGGGGAACGCCCGGCAGGGGAATCGTCAGGAGGATCTCGCCCAACTTGGGAATCCTGACGCGGCCGGGAGCCTCCTGGGCGCTCTGCGCCGCTTCGCTCGCTCCCTTGTCCTCGCTCGCTGGTTTATCGATCATGTCGACCATGGCAACCCCCTTCTCATCCGCGTATTTTATCCGGCGGACCCGTTTTTCATCCAATCCTCGCTGCGCTGGACCTCCTCGCGCAATTCCTGCCACAGCTGATCGTAAGTCCTCCGGAAAGCCTCCTGGCTGTGGATGGTGAACACGTCGCGCGGCCGCGGAATGTCCACTTCGGCGACGCTCCTCAAATTGCCGGGCCGGCTCGTCATGACGACAACCCTGTCGGCCAGGGCGATGGCTTCCACGAGATCGTGCGTGATGAATATGACGGTTTTTCGCGCCTCGCGCCAGAGCTTGAGCAGCTGGTCCTGAAGGATGATGCGCGTCTGGGCGTCCAGGGGTCCAAAGGGCTCGTCCATCAGGATAACATCGGGATCATAGATAAGAGTGCGTATGATGTTGGCCCGCTGGCGCATGCCGCCCGAGAGTTCATGGGGGTAGTGATCCTCGAATCCGGCCAAGCCGACGCGCTGGATCAACTCGCGTGCCTTGTCGTGTCTGGTCTTCTGGTCGACGCCCCGCATCTCCAATGGAAAGGCGACGTTGTTGATGAGCGTGCGCCAGGCGTAGAGATAGTCCGACTGCGGCACGTAGCCGATATCGGTGTTGATGCCGTGCAGCTTCTTGTCCTTGTAGGTGATGACGCCCGAGGTGGGGTGCACCAGTCCGATAATACAGTTTAAGAGCGTGGACTTCCCGCAGCCGCTCGGCCCCACGATGGTGATGAACTCGCCGTCTTCGACGTCGAGGCTCAAATCCTCGACGGCGAGAACGCGGTTCCCCCGCGAGAAGAATTCCTTTTGCAGGTTCTTGATGGAGAGAATTGGAGGCACTGGACATGAATCTCCATCGCCGGAGAGTGCTTCTCAATAGCCCTCCCCGGCGGTATTCAGAGTCGGAAGTTATCGCTCACATCTTGCCGGGCAGATATTCGTCCGTCACCAGGGTGCTCCTGGGGAACGCCTTCTTGAGCTTGCCGGCCGCGATGAGCAGGTTCTGGGTGATGTCCACCGCGCGCTGGGTGATTTTCCCGTCGAGCGAGACGGCCGTCTTCACCGCCTCGATGCTCACGCGCAGCAGGTTCTTGTCGGTCTTGGCGAAGTACAGCTGGATCTTCTTGCGAATATCCTCAGCACTATGCTTGGCGATCCAGTTGTTGGCCTTGAGCAGCGCCCGCACCACCTTGCGGACGGTCTCGGGGTTTTTCTTCGCATATTCGGGCCGCACGAGCAGGACCTCCATCATGAACTGGTCCATCTCCGGATCATCGCCCGCGGAGTTCGTGACGAAGGGAATGCCGATGCCCTTGAATATGGCCGTCTCCGGCACGGGGATCGTCTGGATCGCGATTTGAATCTTGTTGCGCTGAAGTGCTGCGACGAGCACCGGGCCTGCGCCCGCGCCGATCAGCTTCACCTCTTTGTTGGGCGTGTAGCCCGCCTGGCGGATCCAGTATTCACCCTGGTTGTAGGTGAGCGCACCGGGACGCGTGGCGCCCACCGTCAGGCCCTTCATCTTCTTGATCTTTTCCTTGTAGGGCGTCTTGGCGGTGATGCCGAGCTTCTTGGCGACGTCCGTGCGGATGGCGGAGTTGACGATGCTGCGGTTCAGGCAGCTCATCACCGCGATGAGGGCTCCGCCCGCCTTGACAGCGTTGATCTGGTAGGTGCCAGCCGCGATGGAGAAATCCGCCTGACCCGCGAGGTTGGCCTTGATGTCCGGTCCGCCGCCCCGCGTGGAGATGACCTCCGCAGCCAGACCCTCCTCGGCGAAGTAGCCGTTCGCGCGCGCCACGTAGTTGCTGACGAAGGCGAGACTCTCGACCGCCTGGGTGATGATGACCCGCTTGACGGCCGATTCAGAAGGCGTAGCGGCAGTGAAGACGAACGCTACTCCCAGAATAACCGCCAAAACCGATTTGAAGATGAGATCCCGTACATGCGTTCTGTTATCCACGATTTCAGCCTCCCCTATGGGCCGCAGGATTCGCGGCTTGCGTCATGGACTCATTCAACGCCCCACAAGCGGGGCGCACTCAGTGTATCGGGAAGATTTGTTTCTCCTTCGATTCCTTTGCAATGGAAACACAGTAATACCGAAAGAGCATTGGATGATTTAATGATTATGATAATACCGAAGAATACCACGTTTCTCAAAATCGCCGCAAGACTTGAAAATCCCTCGCATGAGCGAAAAACCACCAGGCGAAGCAGGCCTTGGCGGTGAAGCCGGCGCGAATGGGGTTGTTGAAAAAGCCCCCCTGACAAGGGGGGGACAGGGGGTTGGTTTTGTAGTGACAGCCCCTCCTCGGGGCTGTCCCGCAGGTCGCGACCTGTCCCTACGGCTCATCCGAGGAAATTCCGGTAGCGTCTCACTTTGAAAACAGGAACATCACAAAGGCGGGATATGAAACCGGCGGGTTCGGGCATCAGCCTCCGGTTCGCTCGATGAGCTTCATGAGGGCAGTATGATTGTCGTTCAGTGCCGTCATGTTCTCCTTATGGCGACGGACGCTTTCTCGCTCCCTGTATTCCGTGCCGCGTTGTATCTGCCGGATCCCGTAGAATATCAATCCAAGACCGATGTATTGCCCGGTCAGGCCGATCATCGAGAACAATAAATTATAGGATTCATAAGGTGTCATGTAACTTTCCTCACCACACCACCCGGCTTTTTCCTTCCATCGGGGTCTGTAAACATTCTACTCCCCCATTGATGGGATACCAAAGTTTCATAAGGCCTCATAAGGTGTCAAGACCTTATTTGAACTTTCAGTCAAAATAGCCTGTACTCACCAAGCCATAATTCCGAACGTCATCATTTGCACGGAAAACCCATCTTGCTCGTCGGGTTTCTCGCTGCATACAATCGTCTTGCGCGGTAGCAAAGAACGCTTTTCCGACAACGATGAACAGGCGAGTCTCTACTTTTGCTGTGTGATGACGCCGCGGCTCGCCCTCATCGGAGCCGAACGAAACCCCGGCTCTAACCTGCCTGCTCGCGTTCTTTCTCAAGCTGCCGCAATGCGCCTCTTTGTATTTTGCCTGTGGCCGTGAGGGGCAGGTTTTCGAGGAACTCCACCGCTCTCGGGTATTTGTAGGGCGCAAGCTGCGCCTTCACGAAATCCTGAAGTTCCTGGGCCAGCACATCCTCCGCTTGTGGAGTATCGGCATCCCCGCCTCCTGAGAGAACCACGAACGCCTTCACGATCTCTCCGCGCTCTGCGTTCGGCGAGCCGACCACCGCGCACTCGCGCACCTTGGGGTGTTCGAGCAGCACGGCCTCCACCTCCAGACCCGAGACGTTGTATCCGCCTGTGTTGATCATGTCGTCGGTTCGCGCCTCGAAGGAGATGTACCCTTCCGCGTCGACCCGGCAGAGGTCGCCCGTCATGTTCCAGCCCTCGCGCACATAGTTCCGCTGACGCTCCAGGTCATCGAGATAGCGGCACCCGGTGGGGCCTTTGACGATCATCTGCCCCACCTCGCCGGGCGGGGTGTCGCGCATCTCCTCATCCACCACGCGCACCTCGTAGCCGGGCACGGCGCGGCCGATCTTTCCGGGGCGGACGCCCTCCCCGCTCGCCGAGATGAATATGTGTAAAAGCTCCGAGATGCCAAGACCGTTGATGATCGAAACACCCGTCCGCTCGCGCCACTCCCGGAACACCGAAGGCTCCAGGGGTTCTCCCCCCGCGATGCAGGCGCGCAGGCTGCCCAGGTTGTATCCTCCCGCGATGTCGAGCATCTGCTTGTAGCCCGAGGGCGTGCTGAAGCACACCGTTCCCTTGTATTTGTCGATGGCTTCCAGTAGATCGCGCGGCGTCCCCCGCTCGAGCAGAACCGAGGAGGCCCCGAAGCGCAAGGCGTCGGTGATGAAAGCGCAAAACCCGTACAAAAAAGCGATCTGCGGGCTGCCGCAAACGACGTCGTCGGAACCTAAACTGAAGAAATATTTGGGAAACGTATCGGCGACGGCAAGCAAATCGCGGTGAAAATGCACCGTGCCCTTGGGCGTGCCCGTCGATCCCGAGGTGAAGCCGATGAGAGCCACGTCGTCCGCCGCCGTATCCGCGTTAATAAATTCGGGCGAGACTTCTGCCATCAAGGCTTCCAAGCTGTCTGGCCCATCACTGCCAAAGAGAACGATGTTTTCCAGCGATTCGGAAGACTTCGCCGCGGCGAACAGGTCCTCGCTCAGCCTGTCGTCGCAAATCGCGAAGCCGACCCGCGCTTTTTCGAGCACGTAAGCCAGTTCGCGCTCGCGCATCACCGGCATGGTCGGAATCACAACGCCGCCCGCCTTCAGGACCGCGAGGCTCGCGGCCACGAGGGTGGGGTGGTTCGATGCACGCAGAAGCACACGATTTCCGGGCACGAGACCGAAGCGATCGCACAATACGGAGGCGATGCGGCCTGCGTTTTCCAAAAGGTCGCGATAGCTCAGGAGCGTCTCGCCGAAACAGATCGCGGGCCGCGCGGCCTGCGCGCCCACGGCCATCTTGTCTATCAACTCTACGCCCGCGTTGATCCGCGCCGGATATGCCGCAAGCTCCGGCAGGACGCCGTAGTCCATCTCCGGCCACAGGGATTCAGGCGGCAGATTGTCCCGCGCGAAGGTATCTACGTGTCCGCTCGCTTTAGACGACATGGCGCTTCACCTCGGGCAGGAGCTCTTCGGCGAGTCTGCTCATGTGCTCCGCCTCCTCACCGGCGGGTGCGGCAACCTTGAAGATGAAGTGTCGAACGCCCGCCTTCCGGTACGCGTCGATTCGCTCGGCGCAACGCGCAACCGAGCCGCGCAGCAGGTATCTCTTCGCCGCCTCGCGCATATCCATCCCATACCTCAGGCAAAGATTTTCCGCACCTTGAGCCAGCGCTTCGTCTTCGGTTTCGCCCAAGTTCACGAACAGGTGAAGCGCGGACGTCCAGGGCCTCTGGGGATCATCGAGCGCCCGTCCCGCCTCGGCGGCCAGGCGGCGAACGTGCTCCAGCGCTTTCTCATAGCGAGAGGGAGAATAGAGATAGGGCGCGTAACCGTCCGCCAGAAGAGCGGCGCGCCTTTGCGCGGCCTCGCTCCTGCCGCCCACCCAGATCGGCGGGCCGCCCGGGGTCAAGGGCGGCGGGCTTTGCCGCGCATCCGAGAAACGGAAGAATCTCCCCTCGTGGCCCACCGCCTCTCCTGACCATAATTTCCGCAAGACCTCGATGGCCTCATCCGTCCGAGCGCCGCGCTCGGCTCTGGGTACGCCGCAGACTTCGAACTCGCGCGCCTCTTCGCCGCCGACCCCTACGCCGAAGATGAAGCGCCCGCCGCCGCTCAGGTAATCCACCGTGGCCGCCGCCTTCGCAGCGATGGCGGGCCGCCTCAAGGGCAGGAGATAGACGAGGCTGCCCAGGGTGATGCGCTCGGTTCTGGCCGCGGCGGCGGCGAGAGCAGCGAGACTCTCCAGAAAATTGCCGCGAAAGGCAATGTGATCGTCGAGCCAGAAGGAATCGAAGCCGGCCCGTTCCACCTCCTCGATGAAACTCAGGAAATCCGTGTAGGAAGGAGGATCGCCCGGCTGCATCCCGTAACCGTATCCGTATTTGACCGCCTCGCTCATGCGTTTTCCAAAGATGAATCAGCCCGATGCGCTCAGGTGAAGATGCCCGCAGGCGTCCCGCTTCGCCTTCCAGCCGGGGGGTACGAGGGTGTTCGAGCCGTATTCCTCGATTACCGCAGGCCCGCTGACGCTTAAGTCCAAGGGGAGGGAATCGCGCCGGTAGACGGGGCAATCGGGAA
>JAPOYD010000033.1 GCA_026706735.1 Nitrospinota bacterium
GGGGGGTATAAAAAGGCGATGCGCCCCCGCCGGGCAGAGGGGGCTTTGCTTTTTCTTGCCCCCCTGTCAAGGGGGGGGGTAGGGGGGGGGGTGCCTTTATGGGGTTTCCCTTTCAAGGGGGTTGCCTTTACCCTCTCAGGGACTTTTTCAACGACTCCTGCCCGGCGCGCCCACCGCGTCCACGTCCGGCTTTTTCTGCGGCTCGCCCACGGGGGGGAGAGGAGCGCCGCCCACCGGCGGGAGGTTTCCCGAAGGCACACCCACGGCGCTCGCGGGAGGCTGCCCGGCGGCTGACGCGGGCGCGCCGCTCACCGCCGCCTGATTCGGCGCCGTCGAGGGAGAACCACCCGCCGGCGGTGCGGAAAACCTGTCCAATATCAACTCCTCGCGCACCCGGAGCGGACCCGTGATGGCGAGGGAACCGGCGATGCTCTGCGCCTCCTGTCCTCCGATGAGCAGCACGACGCGATCGAAGAGGTCCGGGAAATTCTTGACCACGGTGCCGGCGACGCCGTAGGCGGTCATCAACTCCGCCCACACCCCGCCCGGGTGCGCGTCCCTCAAGGTCTCGTCGAAATCGACGTAGGCGATACCGTCCGGCCCCGGAAACGCGGCGCGCAGCTTCGTGCCTTTCGGGATAACCGGCGCGTATCCCTCCCCGTTGGGTCCGGCGATGAGAGCCGCCAGCAGGTTGCGCAGGGTATCGACGTTGTCCTTTCCGATCTCCACCTCCACGGTGTAGGGAACCAGCAGGTCTTTTTCCGCGCCCGCGAAATAAAGCGTCTTTTTCACGCTCGGCGCGCGCGAGGCGCCCCGCCGCGCGGGGTCGAGTGCGGCGTCGCGGCCCCGCTCCAGGAAGTCCAGAACGGCTTCCTGAAAATTCCAGACGAGCGCTCCGCTCACGGCGACGATCAAGACGGCGAGCCCGATCTTCTTGAGCATGTCAGCGCCCCTCCCCTGCTGGAGCGGCGTTTTGCGCTTCGGACGCGTCAGGCTCTGTTCGCGGCGATTCAGGCGGCGCTACCTCGGTTTCAGATGATTCAGGCTGCTCTGACGACTCGGGCGCTTGTGAGGATTCCGGCGGCGCGGCTTCTGCGGGCGCGGGCGGTTTGGGCGGCAGGTCTTCCGTGAGGCCCGCGAACTTGAGCACCGCCATGGCGAGCGCCGTGATGTAGGGGTCTTCCTCTCCCGTCTCGCTCAAGCGCGCCTCGTCTTCGGGCGTACTGATGACGCCCAGGCTCACGTAGGCCGCGGGCATGCGCACGCCCTCCAGGTTGCGTACGGCCAGAATGCGGATCGGTGGTTTTTCATTCGCGCGGATGGCGGCGAAGCGCCTCTGCAGGTTCAGCGCGAAGCGGCGGTTCGAGGCCAGATGGATGTTCTGGCTGCGCTGCCAGCGAAACGCCACGGCCTGGGCCGCCTCTCCCGCCACGCGCGGCGGACGCCTGGGCGCCGCCACCATGATGGCCGGCCCGCGCGCGCCGGGCCGCCAGGAGGCGTCCGCATGAAGGGTGAGGAACAAGGCGGCGGCGTTGTAGTTCGCCACCGAGGCGCGCTGCACGGCGGTCATCTCCGTGTCGTCCTCGCGCGTGAGAATCGCCTTGACTTCGGGGCGCCTTGCGAGCAGCGCGGCCAGCATGCCCGCCGCGCGAAGCGTGAAATCCTTCTCCACGAGCAACGCGCCGCGGCTTCCCGCATCCCGCCCCCCGTGGCCGGGATCGATCACCACGACGAAAGGAGCAGAAGTCGCGGAATCGCCCGGCTTCGACGCTCCGCCCGGGGAGACCGCCTGATTCCGCGCGCCCTCGCGCGCAGGCCCGGCGAAGGCGTCGCCCCCCGGATGAACCAGCAGCCCCAGGGCCGCCCCAAAAATGATGAACCAATACCGGCGCAAGGCGTCTCCTCCCGTTTCCGGCACCAAACTACCATTTCATGGAAGCGGAAACCAGACGGAGGAAATGAAAGGGCCGAGGAAGCCTCTGTTCGTTATCGCAGGGGCGGACCCGTGTGTCCGCCCGATTGCCCAACCAAAACGGGAGAACACGCAGGTTCTCCCCTACACCGCCTGGCCATTTTTTCCGGTGACGAAGACGTACCCCTCCTCTTCAACCGAGATTACTCACCGTCATTCCGGCGCATGCCGGAATCCAGAGCCGATGAGTTGGATAAATTTGGGCATTCCATCTCCTCTTTCATTCGCCTGGAGTGACAACCAAAGAACAAAAAGCAAAGTCCCTGGATTCCGGCTTTCACCGGAATGACGGTGGTGACGTCGCATTGGTCGGGTCCGACACAAGAATGACGAACGAGACCAACACCCACCGTAAGGGCGAACCCCCGCGCCCCCCGTTCGAAAAATCACCGCCGCCGTTATAGACTACGATATCGCCCGGAATCGCCCGCACAAAAAACCAGTGAGAGGCGCCCATGACAGCGACTCTCGAGCGCTTCTTCGGACTGGCGCAGCGCGGCACCGACGTACGGACGGAGGTGACGGCGGGCGCGACGACGTTCCTGACAATGGCCTACATCGCCTTCGTCAACCCGCAGATCCTCTCCAGCGCCGGCATGCCGTTCGACGCGGTGTTCGTCGCCACCTGCCTCTCGGCGGCGCTCGCTACGCTGGTGATGGGACTCTACGCCAACTACCCGATCGCTCTGGCGCCGGGCATGGGGATCAACGCGTTCTTCGCCTTCAGCGTCGTGCTCGGCCTCGGCCACAAGTGGGAGGTCGCGCTGGGCGCGGTCTTCGTTTCCGGCCTGTTGTTCCTGGCGATCAGCATACTGCCGGTCCGGCGCTGGATCGTCGAGGCGATACCGCAGGGACTCAAGCTGGCCATCGCGGCCGGGATCGGACTGTTCCTGGGCATCATCGCGCTCAAGAACGCCGGCATCATCCAGGGCAGCAAGGCGACGCTGGTCACCGTAGGCCATCTGACGACGCCCGCGCCGCTGCTGTGCCTTATCGGCTTCTGCCTGATCGCGGCGCTCGCCGCGCGCAAGGTGCCGGGCGCCGCGCTCATCGGGATGCTGACCGTCGCCGCCGCCGGCCTGATCTTCGGCGTCTCCGAATGGAAGGGGGTCGCCTCGCTGCCGCCCGACCCGACGCCGACGCTCCTGGCCCTGGACATCGCCGGCGCGCTCAAGGTGAGCATGCTCGCCGTCATCCTCACGTTTTTGCTCGTCGACCTGTTCGACACGACGGGCACGCTGATCGGCGTGGCGCACCAGGCGAATCTCCTCGACGATGAAGGCCGGCTCCCGCGGATGCGGCGCGCGCTGCTCGCCGACTCGGCGGGAACGGTGGGAGGCGCCCTGCTCGGCACCTCGCCCGTTACGAGCTACATCGAGAGCGCCGCCGGGACCGTCGCGGGCGGACGCACGGGTCTGAGCGCGGTCGTCGTGGCCGTCCTGTTCCTCGCCTGCCTGTTCTTCGCGCCGCTCGCAAGCTCGGTTCCGCCCTACGCGACGGCTGCGGCCATCCTCTACGTGGCGTGCCTGATGGCGCGCCCGCTCACGGACCTGGACTGGAGCGACATCACCGAATCGGCCGCGGCGATCATGACCGTCATCGCCATCCCGCTGACGTTCTCCATCGCCGACGGCATCGGCCTGGGCGTCATCACCTACGTGCTGATCAAGCTGATGGCGGGACGCGGGCGTGATTGCCCGCCGACGCTGATCGGGGTGGCGCTCCTGTTCTCCGTGAAGTTCGCGTGGCTGTGAGTCCGTTCGGCGCCTGCGGTTCCTTTCGACATCTAAGATGTCCGTAGGGGCGGTTCGATACACGAGATGTGCGTAGGGGCGGACCGATGTGTCCGCCCGAACGCCGGAAATATACGTATGCTCACGTAGGGACAGGTCGCGACCTGTCCCTACAGGTTCGAATCAATACGTTAGGGGTTCGTAGCCGGACAGGCACAGGAGCCTGTTCGGCCCCCTGTGGTCGCCCTGCCCTATTGTTGTCCGCCACCGCTTTTTCACTCCCCCCTTGAGGGGGAGTCGATGAGGTGAGGGTGTAAACCCGAAACCGAATCGGTGGGGGGACGATTCTCATTAAAATAAAATCTCCCCCCACCGAGTCAGCCTTCACCTGTCGGTTCGGCTTCCTCGACTCCCCCTCAAGGGGGGAGTGATTTCAAACCCAAGAGAAGAGTTATATTGTCCCCACCCTTGCACCTTACGCGAATTTCTTTGATCATGGGTGGTGGTTTCTGAATCCCTGTGAGGAGCGAGAACGTGTGGGGCGACAAGACGCCGGAAGGCGTGAGGGGATCATCCGATTTAAGGCGCATCGCCACCGTGGGCGGGCAGATGGAGGCGCTTATCCTCAAGAGCAGGCTCGAGGCCGAGCGCATCCCCGTGCACCTGAGCTACGACTCGGCGGGTTCGGTCTACGCCTTCAGCCGGACGAACCTGGGCGCGGTACACTTGATGGTGCCCGAGGCCTTCGCCGAAGCGGCCCTTCACATCTACCGGGAAATCAGATCCGCCGGAGAAGCGCCCGAATCATCCACCGACGCATAGAGACGACGCCATGACGAACCCGGAAACGGACCTCGAAGCCCTCCGCAGGCTTCTGCTGGAAAAATCGTATGAGAAAAAAACCGTGACGCTCGCCTCGGGCCGGGTGAGCGATTTCTACGTCGACTGCCGCCAGGTGACCCTGCACGGCGAGGGGGCGCGGCTCGTGGGCCGGGTGATCTTCGAACGCATCAAGGGGAGCGCCCAAGCCGTGGGCGGCCCCACCCTGGGGGCGGACCCGATGGTGACGGCCGTCTCGATGACGGCGGCGCTTGAAGGCCTGGACGTGCCCGCCTTCATCATCCGCAAGGGCGAAAAGGGCCACGGGATGCAGAACCGCATCGAGGGCGCGGGGAACCTCAAGCCCGGCATGAGGGCCGCCATCATCGAGGACGTGGTGACCACGGCGACCTCGACCTTCACGGCCATCGACGCGGCCCTAGCCTTCGGCATGGAAGTCGCGCACGTCATCTGCCTCGTGGACCGCGAGGAAGGCGGACGCGAGAACCTGGCCGGGCGCGGGTTTGAGCTCGACGCCGTGTTCACGAAGACGAGTCTGCTGGCTGGATAGAAGGCCCGGTACAAACTCGTAATCCCTCCCGCACCGGCCGGAAAAAACCTGGCTTCTCCCTCTTCAGTCGCAGCTTCTCTTTCATCAGTCGCGTCAAACACTCATTCATCGGGGCTGTTGAAAAACCCGCCTCGCTCGTCATTCCCCCGCCCTGAAACCGAACCCCCCCTACCCCCCCTTGACAGGGGTCAAACGCGAGTGATGAACGAGCGTTTGCATAAGCCATTGGCGGGAAACGCATCGGCGGCTTGCAATTCCTCCCTCCTCGCTCGGAATTGGCCGGCGCCGTCATTCCGGCGAATGCCGGAATCCAGAGCCGAAGGGAATGGCGACGCTCCGGTTTTTCATCCCCCACTCATTGGCGGGAATACGGAAGAAATAAAAAAACAAAGGCAAGGTGAAATGTCCCGCGTGGGACATTTCTGGATTCCGTCGAACCCTCCCTCCTCGGTCGGCTCCGACACCGGAATGACGAACAAAACCGCACCACCTCGTAGTGGGTCGTTCTTTGGAACGGCCCAAGGTCGCGACCTGTCCCTACAGTAGCAGTACGACTTTATTCGTCATTCTGATTTCAGACCCTCCAACATTGGTCGGGACTGATACCGGAATGACGGTGAATACTCTCGATGGGGGATCAACAACCCCTTTAGGCACTTTCTCAACAGCCCCGCATTGGTCGCGATTGACCTTCGATACGGCGCTTACGCGCCTACTCAGGATGAGGGTTCGGGGTGCTTGCTCGGGATGAGGACGTCAAGCGTTCTGTGAAGCCCGATGCCGCGCCGATGACGTGAATTCCGAGCGAGAAGGCGTTTTTCATCGGGCATTCCCCTCGGGATGCCCGACCCCTCAAGGGGGGAGTGAACTTCAAAAGCATGCGTGAAACCTGAATCACTTCCCAGGACTTTTTCAACAACCCCGACAAAAGGGGTCGGGGGTCGAACGCGACCATCGGCTTTCAGGCGCCAGGACCCCTCACCGGAAAATCCCCAAAAAACGTTCATTTTGAAGGCCGATAATTATCATTATCAGAAAATATAACACCTCTCAAGACCATGTCAAGCGCAATTCCGGGGTCCCCGGAGGGGTTTCGGTCGGGATTTTACGTCTTTTTACGCCCGTTTCCGGCCCGGATGCGCCCCGAAACGGGTTTCCAGGCGGCGAACGGGGCTTCTGGCATCCCCTAATGATAATTAGCGGCGAGCAGGCCGGGTGCGAGTTGCCCGAAAGATACTTGCCTTTGGAGGCCGAGAAAGGTGTGTGCATTCCGCAGGAATATGTGTCTCGCGCAAAGAGTTACTGCCGGCCCGGACGATGCGCGGGCAAGTCCAGCGTATTTCGGGCTGCCCAAAATACGAACAATCGGTTTGTGAAGGCCCGTATATCGAGAAGGAAAGGAGGTTAATCGGAGAAAGCCGGAAATTCACGGACAATCCCTTTTTCTATGTATTCAGGAGGACTCACTAAATGACGTTCAGAGAGAAATCGATAACCAAGCTTTACGCTTTCGCGATGGCGGCGGTTTTCGCCCTCGTGCTGGCCGGCTGTGGTGGTGGCGGCGGAACTGCTGCGACGCCGACGGAACCGCCGGGGACGGTGGACCCGGGTCCGACGCCTGCTGAAATGGCGGCATCAGCAGCGGCGACCGCAGCGGCGGCGGCCAAAACAATCGCGGAGGGAATCTCGGATGATGAAGCTGTCGCCGACCAGAAAGCGGCGGCCATGGCAGCCTACATGGAAGCGTCTGCGGCTGCGACTGCGGCGCAAACTGCCGCAGATGATGATGATGAAGTAGAAGCGAGAGTGCAGCAGAGGCTGGCGGAGAATGCGCGGGATGATGCGCAGATGTACGCCAACGCTGCGACAAAAGCCTTAGCCGATGCGGCAGCGGCGGCGGCGAAAGCAGCGAACAATAAGATGGTGATGTCGAAAGTAACTGCCATTTCGAGTGAGGCGGATACCACCACCGGCCAGACCCGGCCCTTCGACGGCACCAACCCTTACGATCCCGATGCTACGGACAACAGCGCAAACAACTACGGGATCGCAATCAAATACGATGACGGCGCAATGGTCACGATCACGGACGGCGCCCTGACCGCGAAAAACGACCCCAAATTCGAAATGATGGACGGCAAGTACATGCGCGACAACGGCGGCGGGGTATCGGAAATCATCAGCGTCATGACCGATATCGAAGCACCCAAGTCCATGGCGTTCAGCAAGGTGTATGATCTCACCCTGAATGACGACCCGGACAGGACCGGCGATCAATTCAGCACGTATGCGGTTCTGGCAACTGACAATGGCAAGATTGCTTCAAGTGAATTTCCGTCAACGCCGAACACTGACAGATCGTTCGATCCTGACGATGATACAACCGATGATGAAAACGAAGGTGAAATTCGTGGCACTTTCGACGGCGCCCCGGGAACGTTTGAGTGCGTTGTCACTAGTGGAACTTGCGACATTTCAACTGACGACGAAGGCAAGATTGAGGCGTTGACTGCCGGTGATTGGGAGTTCACACCGGTCGACGGCGCCATGGTTTCCGTGGCGGATAGTGATTACCTCCACTATGGCTTCTGGATCAAGAAAACCGTCGCGGACGGGGAGACCACCTACAACGAGGTGCAGACCTTCGCCGGTTCGAGTCTCGACGCCACCTCGGCCACGGATCTAGGCAATGTTGTAGACGGTTCCGCCAAATATGAAGGCGGCGCTCATGGGGTATACACGCACTATACCGTCAACGCTGACACTTCTGTCGACAGCAGATCGGCCGGAACGTTCACAGCGGACGTCGCCCTTATGGCGTATTTCGGCACGCAAACATCCGTGGCAGCGGATAACCATAATAAACTTGTAGGCACCGTGTCGAACTTTGAACTTTCCGGTGGCGAATCGAACAACTGGGAAATCACATTGGGAGCATCAACAACTGCCGATATTTCAACTGGTGGCAGTTTTACTGACGGCGTAGCGATGGTCAAGGGTCAAGCAGATGCTACCTGGTCCGCTACATTCCATGGCGCTGGCGCGGACCTGGATGGTGCTGGTTCGGGAACAAACTTAGCGCCGCCCCCGGTTGTGGTGGGTGAGTTCAACGGGAACTTCGGCAACGGAAGCGTGGCCGGCGCATACGGCGCACGCTACATGAAGGAATAGAAGAAGAGCAGGACGCCTTTGGCCTAGCCTTCGGACATCAGCCCAAGGCCTAAGGCGGGTGAAGGAAAAGGAAGAAGAGTGGAAAAGGGGGTTGCCCGTTGGTTGCTTCCCTCGTGATAGAGCAAACTGTACCGCTC
>JAPOYD010000032.1 GCA_026706735.1 Nitrospinota bacterium
TCTACATGGGGGATGATGAGCGCGGCGAGTTCATCTACAAGTTCGTGAGTGAGGGACGCTACGCCGAGGGGGGCGACAACTCGAACCTGCTCGAGACGGGCAGGCTCTACGCCGCGAAGTTCGTGGAGGATGGCAAAGGCGAATGGGTGGAGCTTACGCCGAAAACCACGGGCATGGCCTCACAGGCGGAAATCTGCATCAATACGCGGATCGCGGCCTCGGCCGTCAAGGCCACCACGATGGACCGCGCTGAATGGGTGGCGGCGAACCCCAGGAAGGCGGAAGTCTACTGCTGCCTCACCAACAACAAGAACCGGGGCGTGAAGCCCAACAAGGGCGGCGACCCCACGCCCGTCGGCGGGCCGAATCCGCGTGCGAACAACCGCTACGGGCAGATCGTGCGTTGGGCGCCGGATATGGGCGATCACCTCGCAAGCGCCTTCACGTGGGACCTCTACGTGGTCGCGGGCAACCCCGCCGTCCATAAAGGCCCCAACGCCGGCTCAAAGAACGTGACGCCCGAGAACATGTTCAACTCGCCCGACGGCCTCGCCTTCGACAGGAACGGCATGCTGTGGATCCAGACCGACGGCAACTATACGAACGCCAAGGGCTTCGCGGGCCAGGGCAACAACCAGATGCTCGTGGGCGATCCGGTGACGGGCGAAATCCGCCGTTTCATGGTGGGGCCCAGGCAATGCGAGGTCACCGGCATCGAGTGGAGCGTGGACGGGCGGACCATGTTCGTCGGTATCCAGCACCCAGGCGAGCGGGGAGGCGACAGCCACTTCCCGGACGGCGGCGACACCACGCCCCGCTCGGCGGTGGTCGCCATCACGCGCGACGACGGCGGCGTCATCGGCTGATCCCGCACCCTGTCCTGCGGCCTGGCGCGTAGAGCGCCCTATAAAAATGACTCGCCCCCTTGCGGGCGGGGCGTTTTTTTTCGCAAACTCTAGCCCCAAAGAAAAAAGTGAATCGAGAAAGTGATGGGAGAATGACAGTACCTGACATTGTGAGATGTGAGAACTTTACAGATAGCAATATCACAATCTGTTTGGAGTTGCCGAGAGATGCGAATTTTAGGTCGATGTAAGAACTGTGGGAAAGAAACCTATATCACAATGGTGAATTGTACTCACTGCGGTAAGCCGCTGATACCTGAAGAAGAAGAGGAAGATTGGAAACAAGGCTTGGAAGAGGCTCAAAAGACGGGTGACTGGAGTAAATTGCCGAATGAAATTGTTGACCGATGTGCTTCCAAAATCACTCTAACGACTGCATTTTCTATTGCTAACCGAGAAATAGAGCGTGAAATTGAAGTTGTCTCTGCGGAATGCGTCTTTGGCATGAATATTTTTCGTGATTTTTTTGCCGGCGTAACCGATATTTTTGGCGGTCGTAGTGGAGCAACTCAAAATGTGCTGCGTGATGCCAGGAGAACGGTTCTTACGGAATTAAGACGCGAGGCTTTAATTGTGGGCGCTGATGCGGTGATAGGGGTAGATCTGGATTACAGCGAGTTTAGCGGCAAGATGAAAAGTATGCTTTTCCTCGTGGCGAGTGGAACTGCCGTGAAACTAAAGCCCGAAGCCTGATAAAGGAACACATACGCAATGGAAAACGGCAAGCAACCCATCGAATACGCCTGGTATCTGCCCTCAAACAAGCGGGGCGACGCCACTAGGCTCGGAACCGGCGAGGTGGAGATACCGCCCGAGATCGACTACCTCGTCCACGTCGCCAAGACGGCGGAGGCGAGCGGCCTCACGAACATGCTCATACCGTGCAACACCTCGTGTTCGGACGGCTGGCTCCTGGCTTCGGCCATCGCCCGCGAAACCAGCAGCATCAAATTCTGCGTCGCCATACGGCCCGGCCTCACGACGCCGACCTTCGCCGTGCAGCAGGCGAACACGCTCGATTTCATCTCCGGCGGCAGGCTCACGGTGAACGTCGTTCCCGGCGGCTCCTCGGTGGACGCGCGGCGTTACGGGGATTGGGCGGGGCATGATGCGCGCTACGAGCGCGCCGATGAGTTTCTGGACATCGTGCGCGCCTTCTGGGCGGATGAGGAGGCGAGAGTCGACTACGCGGGCTCGCACTACCAGGTGGAAGACGGCTTCGTCTTCCCCGGCCCCGCGCGACCGGGCGGCCCGCCGCTTTATTTCGGGGGAAGTTCGCCTGCGGCGAAAAAGGTAATCGCCAAGCACGCCGACGTTTTCCTGAAATGGGGGGAACCCCCCTGGCAGATCGCCGAGGAATACGAGGAAGTGAAACAGATGGCGCGCGAGGAGCATGGCCGCGATTTGAGATTGGGCGTGCGTTTCCACATTCTCGTTCGCGAAGACGACGCGCAGGCCAGGGAAGAGGCCGAGTCCATCATCGCGGGTACGGCGTCCTACGGGGAGAGTTCTTCGGTCACCGGCGAAGTGGCCGGACAGGTGGAATCCGTCTCCCAGCAGCGCATGAACGCCATGACGGCGGAGGGGAAGCTCTGGCACGGCCCTGCGCTCTTCTCAGGAATAAATCTCGTGCGGCAGGGGGCGGGCACCATGCTCGTGGGAAGCCCCGGGGTGGTGGCCGAAGCCATGCGCGAATACATCGACTTGGGCGCGACCACGTTCATCCTCTCCGGCTGGCCGCACGACGAAGAGGCCCGCAATTTCGGAAAATACCTTCTGCCGCTGTTGCCCGAGTCGGTGTGAGGGTTTTGTAGGGGCGGTTCGCGAACCGCCCCTACGGGTTTCAGAGTCGTATTTTGTCGTCATTCCGGCGAATGCCGGAATCCAGGGAATTTGTCTTTCGCCTTTCGTTTTTCGCCGTCATGCCTATTTCATGCGGGTAGGGAATGAACCTCGCTGTATCTCCACCTTCGTCGGTTCTGGATTCCGGCTTTCGCCGGAATGACGAACAAAACCGCATTCGCCCGTATCGGATATGTCCATTCCCGTGGTTATGCTTCGCAGGGACAGGCACAGGGGCCTGTCTTTTGGCGATCCTTGAAGTTCCGTTGCCAGCGTGTGTAGGGGCCGCATATATGCGACCCCTACAATCAGTCTCGACCAAGGAAAGGAAGTGCAAATCTCCTTGGTCGGGTTCGACCTACCTCGGAATCAGGATATCCCCCGTAATCGAGGCCAAATCCTCACAGCCCGCGAGGACCATGGATTTTTCGAGCTCGAACTGCATAAGCTCCAGCATCTCGGCGACGCCGGCGGGCCCTCCCGCGAAAAGGCCGAGTACGAGCGCACGTCCGGAGGTGACGCCCTTGGCGCCGCGGGCCAGGAGCTTCAAAACGTCGTCTCCTCTACGGACGCCGCTTTCGGCCAGCACCAGCACGTCGTCTCCCACGGCGTCCACGACTTCGGGCAGGATTTCCATGGGATGCACCCACGAAGGCCCATGCGCGCCCCCGTGCGTGGTGACGATGATGGCCGCGGCCCCTGCGTCGCGCGCGATTCGTGCGGTATCGGCCGAGCCCACCGCCTTGAAGACGAAGGGAAGCCCGGTGGCCTTCACGTAGCCCTCGAGCGCGTCCGCTCGCTGGGGTTCGCATTCGGGGTTGTAGAAACCCGATTCGAAATCCATCCCCACGGCAAAAGCGCCGGTGTCTTCCGCGAGTTTGAGCGAGGCGAGCGTGCGCTGCCTGTCCCGCCAGGGTTTTACGATGCGGATAGAGGAGGGGTAGGCGGCGGCCGCTTCGCGCCATGCGTCGTCCGTGCAGTCGCCTATCCAGTACTGCGTCCCGAAGCGCGCTGCTCCCTCGGCGACCTGCAAGAACCCGTCCGCCCAGTGGGCGGCCAGCGTGTTCGCGCTCATCGAACCCGTCATGATGGGGGTTTTGAGTTTCTTGCCGAGAAAGTCGAACCCGGTGTCCGCCGTGTCCGTGAGCATGAGGCGCATCTTGAGGCCGAAGCGCGCAAAGCCCGCGAGCGCTGTTTGCGTGCCGGGCAGGTCGGGCCCCAGAATGTCGTAAGGGTTGTCCGCGCCCGATTTGTCCACGTTCTCGCGCGCCCGCTCGTAGATCTCCTGATACGCCGCCTCGGTCATCTGTTCATGCTCCTTTTTCGCTTGAAATTTGCTCGTTCCATGCAATTCCCGGTTTCTTGCGCCCGTCCGCCGCCTGCACAGGCGTTTGGCGGATTCGCCCCCCTGGGCTATCATTTCACACAAAATAAACGCAAGAGATAACCCGTATCGGTTTTGGACATCCTGAGGAGGACGCCACCATGATGATGGTCATTCTACACTATCCCGCTGTCGCGCCCACGCTCGCCGAGGTTCGCGCGGACAAGGAAGAAGCCGCCGCCTTCTTCGAGAACGAGGTGCCCGGCCTCATCGACAAGACTTGGGGCATGAACGAGGAGACGGGGCGCATGGCGTCCGTCTACCACTTCGAGGACAAGGCCACCGCCGACGCCTGGTTCAACTCCGAGAAGCAGCGCAGCTTCCGCCGGGCGAACAACGCGAGCCTGGAATACTTCGACGTGGCCGCCATCGCGTTCACGAAGCCGCTGAGGGAAGAGGCGACGGCGTAGGGAGCGTATGGCGAAGATTTTGTAGGGACTGGCCCCCGTGCCTGTCCGTGGTCGCGACCTGTCCCTAAGGAAGAATTGCACCTTGTAGGGGCGGACCCGTGTGTCCGCCCTGTTTGTTGTGACGCCAATTCAAGGCGGGGTAGGGGCGGTTCGCGAACCGCTCCTACAGAATTATAGACCCTTTCTCATCTAACTGACCGAGAATGACCAACAAAGCCGTCATTCCGGCGAATGCCGGAATCCAGAGCGGATGTGTTCGGAAATGCGCGGCGTTTCATGTTTTCTCGACGGCAAGTGTTCGGCAGAAAAGAAAGTCAAAAAACGAAACCACTGGATTCCGGCATGCGCCGGAATGACAAACCAAGGCATAATACGCTTCCTCTCTAGTCGGAAATGATGCCGGAATGACGAATCAAGACGTTGGTCATGTTTTTCTGTAGGGACAGGCCCCTGTGCCTGTCCTTTGGTGGACAACCACTGGGCTTTGTCCCTACGGGCACCCGGCTTGATTCACGCAATAAAATGCGCCCAAAGCAGTCGCCCCCGAGACCCCGTCCTCAATAACCCAGAACGCTGTAGTCGCCGTCCAGGATAAGGCGGACCGAGACGTACAGTCCCAGCAGCGGGCAGAGTATCCAGGGGGAATTCATCGCCAGAATGTAGATATAAAGCTCGCCCCGGCTGATCCGGTTTTGCCTGTGGGCGACGAAGAAGCTGACCAGGTAGACCGACGTCATGTACGTCAACTGCCAGAACAGCATCACCCCGATGATGCCGGAAACTAAGGCGGGCAATATATCGAACGTATAGGCGGCGTAGAGGATCAGCGTCGGGACCGGCGTTGCAAAGCCGTTCGCGATATCCACGTTGAAACCGTAAGTGCGCCGGTCGGCGTAGGAGTCGTCGAACTGTGCGTACGTCGCCCAGACGTCCGCCCACAGCGTCGGCGACAGCGTCTTCGTGAGCGGAACTCTCGTGAGGAGGAATTGGACGGCCGGCGTTTCGCCCGTCTCGCCCTGACGCTCGCGCCAGTATCCGGCGCGCGCCTCGATATAGTCCCTCTTAAGGAACAGGCACGCCTCCCAATAGCAGATCAGCAGATTTATTGAGAAGAACAGGCTCAAAACGGAATGAATGGCGCCAAAATCACCGTGAGCGCAGTAGCGCGCACCGACCCCGGCAGACGCCAGGAGCGCGACGACCAGCACGGCGAACAGTCCCGCCGGCATCGAGAGCCGGCTCGGGCGTGCGCCGCTTTCTGGATGCGCTCGTTCGGTTCGGTGTTCGGGCATGTATCCTGATCCTCGCAGATGGTCCGGCGTTGGGCTCCCCGCATTGTAATGGATAGATGCCCGTTCGCAATCCAGGACGGGTCGTTGTGCCAGGTCGAAACATGATCGCAGGCAAGCTGTTAAGGGCCGGGTTTTGGGGGATAAGTTACCCAATAATCCGGCGCGGGTGCGTCGGTGGGTCAAGCCCTCTTCAGAGAAGTCCGATGCCCTTGGAATGGCGTTATCTTCTGTAGGGACAGGTCGCGACCTCGGACAGGTACAGGGGCCTGTCCCTGCTACTGGCACCCAACCATTCTCCCGCGCTAGAATCCGCCAGAGGCCACCGGGAGGGAGATCATGAAAATTTTATGGATGGATGCACTGCTTGCCCTCGGGTCGAGGAGGCGTCGGGCGCTCATGCCGTGGCTCCTTGCATTTCTGCTCATCGCACTTTCCGCCGTGCAGGCGCGGGCGGCGGTGCGGCAGACGGCGGCAGGCCCGGTTTCTGTCGAGAAGATGGCGGGAAATCTCGACACGCCTTGGGGGCTGGCGTTCCTGCCGGGCGGGGGGTTCCTTGTCACCGAGCGTGACGGCGCGCTCTACTACTTCGACGCCACACGCCGGAGGATGAAAGTCACAGGCGTCCCGAAAGTCTACGCTTGGGGGCAGGGCGGGCTGATGGACGTCGCCGCCGCGCGGGATTTCCCCAAAACCCGCGAGATTTTCCTCACCTATTCGAAACCCAGCCGAGGCGGGGGAGGCACGGCGCTGGCCGTCGCAGTGCTTTCTACCGACAACCGCAAGTTAGAGAACCTGCGCGTCATATTCGAGATGGCGGCGCCCTCCCGGGGAGGCCGGCATTTCGGCTCGCGTGTCGTGGAGGCGAGGGACGGGACGCTTTTTCTGACGCTCGGTGAGAGGGGAATCCCCGAAACGGCGCAGGACCTCTCTCTCCACCACGGCAAGATTGTCCGGGTCCGCCGCGACGGGAGCGTCCCCCCGGACAATCCGTTCGTCAGGCGGGCGGGGGTGCGGCCTGAAATCTGGTCGTGGGGCCACAGGAACCCCCAGGGGGCCGCGCTCGACGCGAGCGGCGCTCTCTGGGCCGTCGAGCACGGCGCGCGGGGCGGGGACGAGATAAACAGGGTCAAAAAGGGTGCGAACTACGGATGGCCCGTCATCTCCTACGGCCGCCACTACTGGGGCGGGAAGATCGGCGAGGGCGTCGCGAAAGAGGGCATGGAACAGCCCGATTTCTACTGGGACCCCTCCATCGCGCCCTGCGGAATGGCCATCTATTCGGGAAAACTCCGGCCGGCCTGGCGCGGGCATTTCTTCGTCTCCTCGCTCAAATTCGACCATATCTCGCGCCTCGACCCGAAAGGCGGCTTACGCGAAGTGGAGCGTCTGGCGTTTCCCGAGACGGGCCGCGTACGCGACGTTATCGAGGCCCCCGACGGCTCGCTCTGGTTTCTCTCTGAGGAGAGAGAAGCTGTCTACAGGATCAGGCCTGTCCGGTAGGTATTTGCGTAATTTCATGACGGCGGGGATGGCGTAAGGAATGAATCCCGCGCAGCCTTTTTGATAGGGGCGGCGCATTTGCGAAGTCACAGGCGCGTCGCGAGGTTCGTTCGCGCCGATTTTGTCCGGTCATTCATTCGGCTTCATTCTATGACCTCAATGCTTCATTTTCTTGCCTTTGCCGTGATGGGACATGCCGGATTTGCGCCCGCCGTGCCCTTTCATCCCGCCGAAATGGAGTTTCTTGATGAGACGGTCCCGACCCGGCTTGGTGAAATCGAGCTTGAGCGCCCACTCTCCCGTCATTTCCAGGTGAATGCGCGCCCGGTAGGTTCCGGGCGTTCCGTGCGGCTCAGCGGGTATCGGACGCACGTTGTGGGCGCCGGGCATGGACGGCATATCGGCGCCGACCGTGAACTCGGCGCCGGCGACCGGCATGCCGCTCTTCTTGCCTTTGAGGGAGATCATGCAGTCGTAGACCAACTTCTGCTCCGCCGGTTTGCATTCCACCTCGGCCATTTTTCGCTCGCCCGCCGCCGTCGTGATCGGACACAGCCCCAGTCCGGCAACAACGAAGACAGTGAATAAACGGGTCTTCAGCATGGTTGCACCTCCTTTGAGTCTGAATTGAATGATTCAGGCGCAGGAATGCCCAGGTAATTCGACACGAGCCGCTCGTCCGACATCAGTTCCGCCGCAGACCCGTGGAGCGTGATCCGTCCGCTTTCGAGAACGTAGGCCCGGTCGGCGAGCGCCATGGTCCGCCTGACGTTCTGCTCGACAAGGAGGATGGTGAGCCCCTGCTCGCGCAGCCTGCGGATCAGCCCGAAAACCTCCTCCGCCAACTTGGGCGACAAGCCGAGCGAGGGTTCGTCCAGCAGCAACAACCGGGGTCTGGACTCGAGCCCGCGGGCGAGCGCCAGCATCTGCGCTTCTCCGCCACTCAGGCCGGCGGCCAGACCATCCAGTTTGTCCGCAAGGGCAGGGAACAGGCGCTGCAGGTTCGAGCGGCTTAGGCGCCGCA
>JAPOYD010000162.1 GCA_026706735.1 Nitrospinota bacterium
CAACGAGTGGCAGCTCTACTGCGACCTTTGCATCGCGAGCGAGAACGCGACGTTCGGCCAATCGGGCGCGCGCGTGGGCGCGCTGCCCGTGGTGGGCGCCACGCAATACCTCCCGCTTCTGATGGGCGACCGCAGGGCGCGCGAGATGCTGTTCATGGCCAAGCGCTACCCCGCGCAGGAGGCGAAGGAAGTGGGCCTGATCAACGAAGTCGTGCCGGATGACGAACTGGAGAAGACGACCGAGGAGTGGTGCGCCACCATCAACTCCCACGCCCCGGCCACCCTGCGCTACATGAAGACGAACCTGAACTTCCTGGGCGACCTCCACTATCCCTCCTGGATGCACGGAAGCGAACTGCTGAACGCCGTGTGGAACAACGAGCAATCCGTCGAGGGAATGAACGCGTTCAAGGAGAAAAGGCCGGCCGACTTCAGCCGCTTCCCGAGGTAGGGGAAACAACGCATCATCTCGGCCGCCGCACATGTAGGGACAGGTCGCGACCTCGGACAGGCACTGGGGCCTGTCCGCTACGGTAGGCAGCGGTTCCTCCCTCCTCGGTCGGAACCGACTTTTCGGGAACCACGACAAATTTGGTTTTGTTCCCGGAGACCGCGAATCCCGGAGTAATAGCCCCTCTTCGGGGCTGCTCCACAAGCCTCCGCCGCGCCGTCCTGATGAAGGACAACAAAGGGGGGTTGTCCCTACAAGCGCACCCCCCTACCGCGCGTAGCCCCTCCGCTTGTAGACGCCGGGGGAGCCGGGCTCCTGCTGGTAGTAGCTCCTCACGCGCGCTGTCCATTCGGAGGCGTTCATGTGCTTCCACTCGGGCGTCTCACGCACGGACTCATTCTCCATCTCGTAGAGGACGATCATGAGCCTCGGCCCCTCCACGGTGTTGTAGCGGCGCATGCGCCTCACGCCCGGGACTTTTTCGCAAAGGGGGCCGCGATCACAGGAATACCAGCCGTTGAAATCGCCGAGATTCTCTTCGGGCACATTGATTCTCCCGAACTGGATGACGGGGCCGAGGCCCGCCGCGTCCACCGAGGGAAAATCGGGCTGCCGGGCAGGCAAGCCGGGATAAACCTGCGCGCATACGAGGCGAATGTGGGTTGTCGGTGCGACGGGGAAGCGCATGTCGTCGGAGTCCATGAGCGAGGCGAATTCCTCGCCATAGAACACGTGAACGTTCTCCGCCTCCAGGAGGTTCAGGTAGCGCGGCGCGCCGTCGATAACCTCATAGCTCGCGCCCCCGTTCACGCCCGAGGCTTCGAGCATTCGCGAAAGGCGAACCTCATCGAGCCATGCACGCGCCTCAACTTCCTCGCCCTCTGCGAAGTCGAATATCTCGGCGAGCAAACCCATGCCGTGTGTGCGTACCAAAACAGTCTTGCCTCTTTGGCAACGGGAAATAGAATAGGGAGAGTCTACACTATTTCTTCTGGAGAGCCACCCGAATCGTCCCCCCGTACTGCGCGGCGACCAGATGATGGGGGCGATACCCTTTCTTGATAATTTCAACCGTGAACGTATCCGCGTAATGATCCTTGATCTTCTTCCAGGGGATGATGACCGGCGATTTGCCTATCTTCTCCTTGCCGAGCTTCACCGTGGCGCCCGGAGGATCGGTGATCACCTCCACGCCGCGCGGCACCATGTCGCCGCATCCGCTCAAAACGAGAAAGGCGGCGAGAAGCGCCAATCCCATGCCGAGGGTCTTGCGCATTCTGTGTTTCTCCTTCATTGCTGTGTCCATCAAATATCGTATATGCGAAGCGGGCGTACTGGAAGGCCCCCACCCTGACTCTCAGGAGATTATGAACCCATCTCTTGACAAAATCCACCACCAAACACACTCTCGGCGAGAAATTCGGAAGAGGAGGAATTCCGCTTGCGCCGGCACCGATACTATTTCGACCTCATACTCGAGGGCATGGACAAATACAACCTCGCCGACTGCATCGTGGACGAGTACCTGCCCCTCACTGCGCAAATGCCCATCTGGGAAATCGCGGAAAAAATCCGCGGGGGACATTTCCACTTCGAGCACGAAAGCCCGGAGCCTCTGGAGGAATTCCCGAAAAACCTGGAGGCTTTCAGCGCCTATCTCCACCAGGTGGTCAAGGGTTTTCACGCGGTAGAAGAGGCGGAAGACGCTCAAGTCCGCCTCGTCGAGGCCCAAAAAATCCTGGCGCTCAGAGGCGAGGTCGTCACGCTGCCCTTGAGGCTTCCGCCCACGCTCCTGCTCAACGACCTCGACCCCGACGCGGAGGATCTCGACCACATCGAGGCGCGCTGGCCGGACTACCCGCGCTGGTTCCAGGACGGCATGCGGCGAAAGCATCCCTACCTGAGGCGTCTTTAGGCGACCCCGTGAAGCGGATCAGGGGCTGATCTTCAGGAAGTTCGGGTCGCTCTCATCTCCGTAGGCTTCGAGCGGCTCGTCCGCATTCTGCGCCTCGTCCGCTCGGGGGGGTTCCTCCCCGGGAGAGGCGCGCCCGCTCTCCTCTGCCTCGTTCGCATCATCTGCTCCCGGCAGCTCGGGTGAGTCGTCCGCGGAGAAGAGTTGCACGCCGTCATCCTCCTCGTCCGCCTCGCGCGCCTGAAGCGCGCGCGGGGTTCTCTCCAGGGGCGATATCTGTTCGAACTCGCCTTCGCTTTCCGATGCGCCCGAGACGGCGCCCAGTTCCCTGAACTTCCGCGCAGAGACCAGCACGCGCGTCTCATACGAGCCCACCGCCTTGTTGTACGCCTCGACCGCGCGGTCCAGCCCCCGGCCCATGGCGTCGAAATGCTTCGCCAGCGTCTTGAGACGTCCATAGAGCGTCTGGCCGAGTTCACTCACGGCCTGCGCGCTCTCGGCCACCTTCTCCTGCCGCCAGCCGTAGGCCACCGCGCGCAAAAGGGCGATGAGCGTCGTGGGCGTCGCCAGAATCACCTGCCGGGTCACGCCCTCCTCTATCAGGCCGGGCTCCTGTTCGAGCGCCGCGCTGAAGAAACTCTCTCCGGGCAGGAACATCGCCACGAACTCGGGCGTGGACTCGCACTGATCCCAATACGCCTTCGAACTCAGGCGGTTCATGTGATCGCGAATCTGGCGCGCGTGCTCTCCCAAAAAGGCGCGGCGCGCTTCCTCATCCTCCGCTTCGAGCGAGTTCAGGTAGGCTTCGAGCGGCGCCTTGGCATCGACCACCACGTTCTTCCCGCCGGGCAGCTTCACGATGAGGTCGGGGCGCAGGCGCGCCTCCTCGCCCTCAAGCGTCTGCTGCTCCACGAAGTCGCAATGCGCCACCATGCCGGCCATCTCCACCACGCGCCTGAGCTGCATCTCCCCCCAACGGCCGCGCACGTTGGGCGCGCGAAGGGCTTTTACGAGATTCCCCGTCTCCGATTGAAGCTCCTTCTGGCTGTTCGCGAGGGATTTGACCTGCTCGGTGAGCGAGCCGTACGCCTCCCGCCTGGCCCGTTCGAGGTCCTCCACCTGGCCCCCCACCTTGTCGAGCGACTCCCGGATGGGGGCGACGAGGGTCTCCACCGCCTTCTGGCGCGCTTCGAGGTCACCCTTGGCCTCGCTCTGGAATTTCTCGAGCGTCGACTTGGCCAGGTCGAGGAAAGAGGCGTTGTTGCTCTTTAGGGCGTCTGCGCTCAGCGCGCCGAAGCTCTCGCGCATCTCCTCCGTCGCGCGGTGAAGCAGGTCGAGCTTCTCCTGCGCCGATTTTCGCTCGTGCGCCAGATCGGACTCGAGGCGCGCCACGTCCGACCTCAAGCCCATGTTCTTTTCCAGCTCGGCGGCGTGTGCCGTCTGCGCGTCCGCCTTTTCCATCTCGGTGTTGCGCAGCATCGTGGACAAGGCGGAAATCCGCGTCCTCACGGCGAACCAGAAGCACAAGGCGAGAGCGGCGGCTCCCAAGGCGACGTGCCAGAGTTCCATGCGGGAATTCTCCCCGGGGCGATGATTTCACATGGCGGGCGATGGTTGGAAATTCTGTCTGGTATTGTATCAGGATTTGCGCAAAAATGCTCCCCGGCGGGTCTTGGTTCTCATCAAGGCGACATGGAGCGGGCGTTCCGCCTCTCCCGGGGTTGTTGGGAAAGGCCCTCGCTAATCCTGATGGTGATTTTCTGCAATCGTAGGGACAACCCCTCCTCGGGGTTGTCCTGCCCTCCGTGGTTGTCCTTTTGCAGGATGGTTACAATCAGGACAGGCACGGAGGCCTTTCCCTACGCCTCGTTTCGAACGCGGGGTTTTGTAGGGGCGGACCTGTGTGTTCGCCCCATGCGAGCACCCATTGCATCAACCCGATATATGGCGGAAACATAAAATCGGGCGGACACACAGGTCCGCCCCTACGGGAAACATTCCTTTGGAGAGATCGCAACGCCCGTCATTCCGGCGAAGGCCGGAATCCAGAGCCGATGAGGATCAATGTGCTCCGGTCTTTCATGTTCTCAAGGCTCGGATGGGAAAAAGCGAAGAGCGAAGACATAAAGACAAGGTGAAATGTCCCGCGTGGGACATTTCTGGATTCCGGCATGCGCCGGAATGACGAGCAAGGCGAGAATCATTCCCTCACCCCTCAGCTCTATACGCCGAATCAAGAAATCAGAGCTTTTTCAACAACCCCTCTCCGCCCGTATGAAATCATTCTTCTTCGAGGCGCACGGCGGCGTCGATGAGGATGCGGTAGATCTGCTCAAGGACTTCGGGTGGACACGGCCCCATATTGCCGTCCAATATCCTGGCGAGCACCTCGCTCTCGCGCGCTTCGTCCCTGACGGCGATGCCGCGCGCGCTCTTGTACTCGCCGACTTCGAGGCAGATTTTCAGGCGCTCGTTGATAAGGCGGATTATCTGCGCATCGCACGCATCGATTCGCTCCCTGAACCCGGACAACTCATCCGCCATGCGGAACTCCATTTTCAAGGACGTGATTAGATCAGAGACGGCATTATACCACTATTCGCGGCGGTTTCATTCCTTAGGCCCAATACGCGCGAAAACGCCGTATCGGCCTCATCCTGAGCAGGCGAGCAGATCAAACGCGACTGAGAAAGGGGTTGTTGAAAAAGTCCTCCAAGGGGAAAGTGATTTCCCAAACAGCGCCGCCCGATGCGGAAAGGTGGTTTTGCTCCTCGCTTTTGATCGTCATTCCGGCGAAAGCCGGAATGACGGCAAACCCTCCCACATCGAGGTTTTTCAACGACTCCTCGGCGGCGCGTTTTTCATTGCCGTAGGCATCTTGAATTTGGTATGTTGCTCCCATGCGACACGCAAATCTTTTTGCTATATCAACGTAAATTCTCTCCCGGAAAAGAGGAGTCCTTCACATGCCGCATCATCTTCGTCTGCTCGGCGTCATAATCTTCGTTCTCTCGCTGGGATTCGCCGGAAGCGCCTCGGCGCAGAGCTTCAGCGACGTCGTCGTGTTCGGTGACAGCCTGAGCGATTCGGGCAACGCGGCCCTGGCGAACGGGCTGCCCGCGGGCAACAGCTTCACCACGAACCCCGACCCCGTCTGGGCAGAGATCGTCGCGGAGGCCTTCGGCGCATCGGGGCGAAACTCGCTCGCGGGCGGGCCGAACTACGCCTTCGCCGGGGCGTGCGTGAACCCGGCCACGCCCTGTAGTACCAAAGGCGTCGTGCCGACGGTGGTGGAGCAGATCGGCTTACACCTCTCCACACGGGGCGGAAGCGCCGACCCGAATGCGCTCTACGCCGTCTGGGGCGGCGCGAACGACGTCGCCGACTCAGCGGTGAACGACACCGCCAACGCGCTGGGCCACGCTCTGGCGGCCGCGGACGTCGCCGTCGCGCAGGTAAGACTTCTGCGTGAAGCCGGCGCCCGTCTCGTCGTCTTGGCGAACGTGCCCGACATCTCTCTGACGCCTTACGCCGTCAACCTGGGTCCCCTCGTCCAGGGAGCGCTGGGCGCGTTCGCCGACGAATACAATAAGAAACTCCACGCCGGCATTCGCGAGGGTGAAGACGGCGTCGTCCCCGTCAACCTTCACGCCCTGGTCCGTGAAATCGCCGCAAACCCCGGCGCGTACGGCTTCACCAGCGTCACCGGAACGGCCTGCGGGGCGCCGAACGCAGGGAGCGCGGTCTCCATCCTGTGCGGGCCCGAGGGTTCCCCCTCTCCCGTGACCTATGCGCCCGGCGCAGGCCAAACGCACCTGTTCGCGGACCGCAGCCACCCGGGTGGTGCTGCGCACGCGATGATGGCGTCCTTGGTCACCTCCGCCCTGGCGGCCCCGCTGCAGGTCTCGCTCGCGGGCGAGGCGGGCGCAGAGGCGGCGGAGGCTCACCACGGCGTCATCTCGGCGGAGCGGGCTTCGGACTTCGCGCTTCCCGTCGGTAGTTGGCGCGGCTATGCGAGGGGGCAGTTCGGCACGGGCGATCCGGGCGCTTTCCCGCGTCTCGGGGAAATCGATTCCGACATGACCGTCATTACCCTGGGAGCAGGCCACCGCGCCGGGCCGGGCCTCTCATGGGGCGCCGCGCTGAGCGTCGCCAGCCACGAAAACGAACTCACGGGGGCGAACCTGGACAGCGACGTGGTGCTCGGCTCGCTGCACGGCTCGTGGCGAAACGGCGGGCTCCAGGTGAGCATCGCCCTGAGCCTGGGCCAGACGTCGGTGGACGTAGAGCGTCCGGTCACCCTCGGAGCGTTGACGCGCGTCGAGCGAGGCTCCACCGAAGCCGCCCAGTTCGGTGGCGAATTCGACCTGGCGTGTACGCTGGGAGCTTCAGAGAATCTCCGGCACGGTCCCTTCTTCGGTCTTTCGTTGCTCAATCAGGAGGTCAAGGGCTACCGGGAGAGCGGAAATTCCTCGACCGCGATGAATTTTTCGGACTTCTCGCGCAACTCATTCGTCGCGCGCGGCGGCTACCGTTTCGACTGGAGCGTCGGCGGATTCCGCCCCTACGCCCGCATCGCCTATGAGCACGAATTCGAGAACGACCCCATCCTCGTCTCGGCGGGTTCGAACACCATGCCGGGGCGTTTCCGCATCCCGGGCTTCGAGCCTGCGAAAAGCATCGTGAGCACCGACTTAGGCCTGAGCGCGAAACTGGGCGAGCGCGCGAGCGGCCTCGTGGGTTACTCCGGACGCTTCGGCGAAGACTCGCGCCGCAGCCACCAACTCTCGCTCTCCTTGAGGATGGTGTTCTGATTTATTGATGCGAGGGAAATTCAAAAAGGTTGGCGGAGATTTGCCGGACGGAACTTGTGCATGAAGGGCGCATGCGCCTTTGCGCTCAGGATTCCGGGTCCGGCCCGATGACCTCGGCGTCTGCTTCCGCCTCTACGGCCTCATATGTTTCCTTGCTTATGACCAAGGTGTTGCATTCATCCTTCCGTTGGCATTCGACGCCGTCCATCACCTGATTCACGAGGAAAAGACCAGGTTCGGCCAGGGGAGCGTCTCATGCTAAAGTATTCGTGGGCAATTTAAAACATGCCGACATTTGGGGAGGTCGCGCAATGGAGCAACCCGAAACCAAAAGTCAGGAATTACAAGAAGCACCGGAAAGCGAAAAACGCGAATCGAGGCGAAGCATGGTGCGAGTATACGTGACGTACGCCGCCGCCGCCTTCGTGTTCGGCGGCGGGGCGATACTAATCGCCGTGTTGTTCTTCATGGGCAAGGGGGATGAGGCCAAAGACCTCTTCCTGGCCATCATGCCCGTCGGCGCGGCGGTGATATCCTACTGGTTCGCCACCCGCCGGCCCGCTTCCGCGACCGAGAGCGGGGACGCGAAGAACCAATGAGCGCAAAGGGACCAATTTCGAGCGAGGGGCGAGGAATTGCGGCCGATGCTTTCCCCGTCCGTGACAATCTCTCCCCTCCCGATCAGGATTGAAGTCCCCGGCAGAACGCGATCCGCAGGGGAGCGAGCGGAGCGCAGGTTCGCGCCCATAAAATCGCAATCCCTGTTTCCTGGTCAATATCGACCCCGCATTTCCCCGCAATTGCCGTATTCGCGCCTTCTCCGAAATATGTCAGAATCCGCCGCCTAGAAGAGGAGGGTTTCTCATGGAATCAGGCGACGGGGCGAGAATAAGGACGGCGAACCCTACCGAAAAGTCTTCAAACGCTCGTTCCTCACTCGCGTCTGACCTTCTCAGGGAGGCTTTTTCCTGCCGGGGAGGCGCGCTCATGGGGTCGGGAATGACGAGGGAAATGGAAATAATGATATTTTCGATAAAATTAGATAAATTCACGGGGTTTTTCGATAAATT
>JAPOYD010000159.1 GCA_026706735.1 Nitrospinota bacterium
CCAGGCGAACAAGATTTTCGCCGAGTTCGCAAAGAACGTGAAAGCGAAGGTGGAATAGGACCGACAAAACCGCGTGCCGATTTACCGCACCACTCCCGATCTCGGCTTGCCGTACCTCTCGCCCCGCTTCTTGAGGTTCGTCATTCCGGTGTCAATCGCGACGGGGGATTGGTTGTTGAAAAAGCCCTGATGAATGAGGGTTCTGCGCGACCAACGAGAGAGGAAGAATTACTCCCCCCTTGAGGGGGAGTCGAAGAGGCCGAGCCCTTGGGCGAAGGCCGATTCGGTGGGGGGACGATTCCAAGGAGAATAGATTCTCCACAAACAAAAAAACTCCCCCCACCAGTTCGCTTGCGGGCTTTCGCCCTTAGCTCACTGACTCCCCCTCAAGGGGGGAGTGAACTTCAAAAGCGTGCGCGAAACTCAAAATTGCATCCCGGGGCTTTTCGACACCCTCTCCCTCAGGGCCGCTTGATGATCCACTCCTCCACGAGTTCGCAGCCGCTCTCGCGGTAGAGCGCGGAGATGGGGCAGCGCCCGTGATGCTGGCGTTTTAATTCCTCCACCCGCTCCTCAGGCTCGTCCGTGGTCAGGTGGATCTTCGCCTCGACGTAATCGAAGTTGGGGCTGATGCCGTTGTCCGGGTCCCTGGCGCCTCTGGAGTCGGCCGTGCCGCGAACCTCCACTTCCTGCGCGATGACGTTGAAGTCGAGCCCCTCGGCCACCTTGTTCGTGATGACCGTGATACAGGCGGAAAGCGCGCCCAGAGCGAGTTCGCGCGGCGTGGGGCCGGTGTCGGTTCCGCCGCCCTGCGCCGGTTCATCGGCGACGAAGGCGTGCTTGCGGGCCTTTAACTCCACCCGGCAGCCTTCCGCGCGCGTGGCCCGCACGCGGCGCTCCTGTTTGGCCATCACTTCCTTGTCTACGGATTCCACCATCAGCGTTTCTCCTAAAGTAGTATGAAAACGAATGCGTCTTCGCCTATGAAGCCTAATCAAATACCACGGCGGCCCTTCCCGTCACCCGGTTCTCGACGAGCGCCTGGAAGGCGTCTTCCGTCTCTTCGAGCGGGAAGGTCTCGGTGACGATGGGTTTGATTTTGCCCTGCTGAATCAGCATGAGCGATTGGTTGAGTTCCTCCATCGAACAATAGCGCGAGCCGTGGATCTCCTGCGCGTAGGTGAGAAGCTGGAGCGGGTCGACGGTGAAGTTGGGCGATACGTTGTTGTAGGCCGCAGGCGGGCGGTAGCCCACGATCACCAGCTTGCCGCCGCGGCCGAGGCTGGCCACGCCGGCTTCGAGCGTCTCGCGCGTGGCCACGTAGTCGATGTAGGCGTCCACGCCGCGTCCTTCGGTGATCGAGAGGATTTCCTCCACCGTGTCGGTCTGCGCGGGGTTCAGGGTGGCGAAGGCACCGAGCGCGGAGACGGTTTCCAGTTTTTTCTCCGACACGTCGATTCCGATCACATGGCCGCCGCAAACCTGGGCCATCTGCACCGCGTGAATCGCCACGCCGCCGCCCGCGCCCACGATCGCCACCACGTCGCCGGGCTTTATCTGCGCCTCGGCCACGCAGTTGTGGTAGGGCGTGCAGATGGCGTCCGCCGCCACGCAGGCTTCGAGCGAACTCACGCCTTCGGGAATCTGGCACAGGTTCACGGCGGGGATGGTGGCGTATTCCGCATAGCCGCCGTCCATGACGAGGCCGACGTATCCCCGGAAATTCTCGCAGAGCGTCTCGCGCCCGCTGCGGCAATAGCGGCAGTTGTGGCAGGTGAGATAGAAGTGGCACGTCACGTGATCACCCGCGTCTACGTTCGTGACGTGGGAGCCGATTTCGACGACCTCGCCCGCGATCTCGTGCCCCAGGATTCTCGGGTACTCATCCACCAGGCCCGGCGTGCTGCGCATGATGACCAGCGTGAGGCCCACGCCCGTTGCCTTTAAGCGCACCAGCGCGTCGTTCGGCCCCGGCTGGGGAATCGGAACCTCCTCCAGCTGAAACGAGCCTCCCAGCTCATGAAGCCGCATTGCTTTCATCGTGGATGCCATGTCGTAGCCTCCTCCCGTCTCATCGAGTGCGAAAGCCGCATCGAGTGGATGTATGAAATGCGTTATGGGACTTTAAGGCTTTTCACCCACCATGAAAAGAGACGACCCGCGTTTCGCGCACCGGGAAATTTCGCGCTGCCTCAACGATTCTCCCCGCTGTGCACGAGTTTCCCATATATCCATTCCGCGCGGACTCGTGGTAAAATCCGCTATATGCGCCGCGAAGGAGAAGCATCTTGATCTTCAAACTGTTTTTGCTCTTCACGCTCATCCCCATCATCGAACTGATGATTCTCATCGATCTGGGAACATCCATCGGCCTTGCGCCTACGCTGGGCGTCGTCATCCTGACGGGCGCGCTCGGCGCATGGGCGGCGAGAACCCAGGGGTTTTACGTGGTCTCGCGCATTCAGGCGGAAATGGCGGCGGGGAGGCTGCCCGGGGCCGAGATGGTCGAGGGCGCGATGGTGCTTGTGGGCGGCGTGCTGCTCCTCACACCCGGTCTTCTCACGGACGCCGCCGGCTTCGCCCTGATGGCGCCCGCCGTGCGGGCGGTGGTGCGGGGCTGGCTGATGAAAAAGTTCGAAAAAATGATTGAAGAGGGAAAGGTGCATGTCTACCGCGGCTAGGGTGGAGCACGTCGGGCCGCAGCACCGCCATGCGCTGACCGCCCTGGCGGCGGAGGCTTTCGGGCTTTCGCGCGAAGAGGTGGTCGCCGGTTTCGGCGCGCCGGGCACGAAGGTCTGGCTCGTCTGGCCGGGGGAGGGCGGCGATGAGGCACCTGCGGGCTATTGCCGCATGGTGGTGAACAGGGAGGCGAGAGCGAGGAACAGGGCCTGCATTGACGCCCTTTTCGTGCGGCCCGAGGTCAGAAAGGCGGGCTACGCCCGGCATCTCCTGGAGGCGGCCCTCGCCGAGGCCCGGGAAAACGGCCTGGGCGGCATCTGGGCGTATCTGCCCGTCTCGCTTCCGGGGCGTTTCATATATCTGAGCGGAGGGCGGAAAGTCCACGATCTCCGCTTCCTGAGGCATGACGCGCTTGACGAGTTGGGGGAGCCACGCCTGCCCGCCGGCTACGGGATGCGAGCGGCGGCCCTGCCCGAAGATGCGCAAACCCTCGCCGATATGTTCAACGCCATTTTCGAGAACATGTGGAATTTCATGCGCCACACGCCCGAGACGATCACCGCCTGGTACGACGCTCCGGATACGAAACCGGAGAATTCGTTCATCTTCGAATACCTGGGCGGCGAGTCGGGAGACCCCGAGGGGGCGGGGATGGCGGTACTGGCCGTCGACCCGAACCGTTTGGCTGCGGGCGATAAATCCGTCTACATTCCCGACATCGGCGTCATGCCCGCTCACCGCAGAAAAGGCCTGGGCCGCCTGCTGATTCAGGCGTCCGCCCAGAGGGCGCTCGCGTGCGGCGCGGAGGCGCTCGAACTCATCGTCTCCGCCGAAGATCAGGGTGTGCGCGCGTTTTATCAGGGTCTGGGTTTCAGCGAGGTGGGGGTGATCAGCGTGTATGAATGGCTCTGCAATAATTGAGAAACTATTTGAATAAAAACTTGTAACTATATGTTATTAAATTATATATTGAATTTTATATAATCGGATATTTCCTCTCGCTTCACCTCGGTCTGCCGGCTCTCATTCATGTGTCGGACGCTCACCACCCCTTTGGCGGCCTCGTCGTCGCCCAGCAGGAGCACGAACGCCGCGCCCGAGCGGTCGGCGCGCTTCATCTGGCTTTTCATACTGCCCCCGCCGAAGGAGCGTTCCGTCCTAATCCCTTGCGAGCGCAGTTCGGCGGCGAGTGCGAACGCTTGCGTCTGCGCGGCGTCGCCGAGCGCGACGATGTAGACTTGCGGCTCCTCATTCTGTGCGGGGGCCTTTTCGCCCGCCAGCTGCAGTAGCCGCTCCACGCCGACCGCGAAGCCGATCCCCGGCGTGGGCGGGCCGCCCAGCTCCTCCACGAGGCCGTCGTAACGCCCCCCGCCGCACACGGCGTTCTGCGCCCCCAGGCTCTCGCTCGTCACCTCGAACACGGTGAGGCAGTAGTAGTCGAGACCGCGAACGAGCCTCGGGTTGATCTCATAGGCGACGCCCGCGATTTCGAGAAGCCGGCATACGCTCGTCAGGTGCTCCCGGCAGGCGTCGTTCCAGAACGCGTCGATTCTCGGCGCGCGGGCGATAATCTCCTGGTGATCCGGGTCCTTGCTGTCCAGAAAGCGCAGCGGGTTGCGCTCGACCCTTTCGGCGATTTCAGCGCCCAGGTGCTTCGTTTCTTCTCTGAGATATTCCTGCAGGGCGGCGGCGTAGGCCGGGCGGCATTCCTTATCGCCCAGATTGTTGAGCTGAAGCGCCAGGCCATCGACGCCCATCTCGTCCAGAAACTCCATCAACATCACGATGAGTTCGGCGTCGACCGCCGGGTCTACCGAGCCGAAGACCTCGGCGTCTATCTGGTGGAACTGCCGCAGGCGGCCCGCCTGGGGGCGCTCGTAGCGGAACATGGGGCCGATGCAGAAGAGCTTCGAGACGCTCGCGCGGTTGTGGAGGCCGTTTTGGACGTAGGCGCGGCAGATCGAGGCGGTCGCCTCGGGGCGCAGCGTGATGGAGTCGCCCCCCTTGTCCTCGAAGGTGTACATCTCCTTGGAGACGATGTCGGTTTCCTCGCCGATGCCGCGCGCGAAGAGTTCGGTGCGCTCGAAGACGGGCACCCGGATCTCCCCGTAGCCGTAGCGCGCGAAAATCTCGCGCGCCAGACGCTCGGCGCCATGCCAGCGCTTTGACTCCTCCGGCAGGACGTCTCTCACGCCGCGCACCGCCGTGAGCCTGGGCCGCGCCATCGCTATCCTCCAAAAGCCGCTTCGAGCAGGCGGGGAAGGGCGACGCCCGAGGGCTCCTGCACCGCCTCGCTCATGTACGGGCTGATGTCCGTCGGCTCGGGATTCACCTCGAGCACGAACGCGCCGCCTCGCGAGGCCGTCATGGGCATCGAGGCGGCCGGCTGCACCGCGGCGGACGTGCCCGCCACGATCAGGTAATCGCAATCATCCACCGCAACCAGCGCCCGGCGCAACTGCTCGGGGTCGAGCATCTCGCCGAACCACACCACGTGGGGCCGCAGGAGGCTCTCGCACGCCTCGCACCGGGGGGGCAGGGGGTCGATCGGCACGTCCCGGTTCTCCCACGCGAGCGTGTAGCGCTCACAGCCTAAGTTCGTGCAGCGGACGCGCCAGATGTTGCCGTGCAGCTCGACGATCTCCCTCGTCCCGGCGACGCGGTGGAGGTTGTCGATGTTCTGCGTGATGAGGGTGAAGCGCGCGAAGCTATCTTCCAGCGAGGCGATGGCGTAATGGCCGGGGTTGGGCGCCAGGGGCGCGAGCACTTCGCGGCGGTAGTTGTAGAACTCCCAGACGAGCCTGGGGTCGGCGCGAAAGGCCTCAGGGGTAGCGAGCGAGGTGGCGCTGTACTCGCGCCAGAGGCCGCCCGCTCCCCGGAAGGTGGGTACGCCGCTCTCCGCACTCACGCCCGCCCCGGTGAGGACGACCACCGATTCCGCCTCCTTGAGTGCGTCTACCGCCCTTTGGCTGAACATCATTATCTCCCGGCAATGTCCGATACCCGGCTGAGTACTAATTTGTTTCTCTTAACGAATGCCGGCATGAAACGAGGCTGTTGAAAAAGCCCCTAAAGGCAGAGAACAAATTTCTCAATTCCTCCCCTCTCGGCAATCCTCTTCCCCACTCCGAATAGGCCAAGCGACGCATACCAACTCTCCCTCATCCCGAGTAGGCGCGCTTGCGCGCCGTATCGAGGGAGGACCGGCAGCCTATCTGGGAGGAGCGCCCTTCGATACGCCGCCTTCGGCGGCTACTCAGGGTGAGGGTGATATAGCGGGGACTCAAAGCGTAGGAAAACAGTATTCCCATCCCCCCTTGCCGTGAACCCCCATTCCTCGGTCGGGTTCAACCCCCAACCCCCCTTGTCAGGGGGGCTTTCTTTTCTCTCCTTCGTCAGGGGGCTTTTTCAACAGCCCCCGCACAATCGGGTTCGCCTGCTTCAAATGTTGGCTGCTCTACCGCCGCTGCCCACGATGTCTGCCGGTATGAAACTGACGAGAAGGTAGTCCATCGGCCCCTCGCGCGCAAACGGGGATGGAAGTTGACACGCGCGCGGATGCCGCCTAGCTTTGGCGGGTTTTGTATCTTCGAAGGTACCGGAGGAGTTGCAAATGGCGCGAAACGGATCGCAGGTCCTGCTGGATGCGCTTCAGGCGAACGGCGCGGAATACATCTTCGGCATTCCGGGGACGCTCACGCTGCCGGTCTACGACGCGATGATCGACGGCGCGGGTGCTGTGCCCATCGTCACGCGCCACGAACAGGGGGCGGGCTTCGCGGCGGACGGCTACGCCAAGGTTTCAGGCAGGACGGGCGTGGTCTTCACCGTGCCGGGTCCCGGCGGCACGAACGTCGCCACCGCGCTCCGCTCCGCTTTCGAGGACGCGGCGCCCGTCGTCGCGGTGACGGCTACGCTCGCCGACAACATGCGGGACAGGAGCGCCATCCACGACGTGGACATGGAAAAAGCGCTCGGCGCGTGCGTCAAAAAATCGTTCACGCCCGATTCGGTCGCGGGTATTGCGCCTGCTGTTGAGGCCGCGTTCCGCTGGGCGGCGGCGGGAAGGCCCGGCCCGACGCAGGTGGTGATGAAGGCGAACCTGTTTCAGGCCGAAGAGGAGCGGGTGATCATAAAACCTGAATTCGAGGGGCCGCCGCCCCCGCCGCCCGTCGATGAGCGCGCGCTCGATGAAATCGCGGAGGCGCTCCTGGCGGCCAGGCGTCCGGTGATATATGCAGGCAGTGGTGTTGTGGCCGCCCGCTGCGAGAGAGAAGTGCAGCTTCTGGCTTCGAAGCTGAGCGCGCCCGTCGTCACCTCCGTGAAGGGGCGGGGCATTCTCTCCGAAGCCGACCCGCTCTCCTTCGGCCTGGTGCATTTCCTGGGCTGTGCGGAGATGCTCGAAGAGGCGGATCTGTGTCTGGCCTTAGGGACGGGCTTCGGACAGTTCGCCACCTTCTACTTCAAGGCGCCGATGCCGAGGAATCTCGTGCAGATAGACATCGACCCCGATCGGGTCGGGCGGAACTACCCCGCCTCGGTAGGCCTGGTGAGCGATCTCAAGCCCGCGCTGGAGGGCCTGCTCAGGAGAATCTCGGACGCCGAGGACGCCGCCCTCTCGGAAGGCCACGTCCGCGTGCGCGAGGGGAAAAGGCGGTATGAGGAGAGGCTCCGCTCGTTTTTGGCGCAGCCCGCCGAGCCGCCCTTCCACGGCCTTTTCGTGATGAAGACGGTGCGCGAGAACACATCGCCCGATACGATTTTCGTCTCCGATTCCTCCGCCACCCAGAGCTGGCTCATGGAGCAGGCGTTCGTGATTCACCGCCCGAGAAGCATCCTGCTCTCTGAAGCCTACCAGTCGATGGGCTACGCCGTGGGCGCGGCGGTCGGGGCGAAGCTCGGCGCGCCCGAAAGGCCGGTGTGCGCGGTCGTGGGAGACGGGAGCTTCACCATGACCTGCGGCGAGCTGGCCACGGCGACGGCGCTCGGTTTGTCGGTCACCTACATCATCTTCAATGACGGGGCATACAACGCGCTCAGGCACTCGCAGAAACACGTGTTCGGCGAGCGCTACATCGCCACCTCGCTGAACAACCCTGATTTCCCGGCCCTCGCGCGCGCGTTCGGCGCGCATGGGCACCGCGTGGAATCGGCGGAGGCGTTGGGGAGCGTCATCCGTGAATCCCAGGCGGGGGGCGGCGTTCACGTCATCGACTGTCCGATCGACCGCGAGGTACTCTCCTCCAGATGGACGCAGACGGTGAAATCCTTCCGGGGAGGAGCCGCCACGGCGCCGCCTCCCGATGCGGGCGGTTGATTCGAGGCTGTTCCGCGCAGGCTTGTCTTACCGGGAGTAGGCGGCCCGCCCGGTCCGGGGCTGTTGAAAAAGTCCCCAAAGGGGTTGTTGGCCCCAATTGAGATTGTTCACCGTCATTCCGGCGAAAGCCGGAATCCATTTTACGCCTTTTGCCTTTCGTCAGGGTTCCCGCGCATCGGCGGGGAATGAAACGCCGTCGTTCATTCACCCGCATC
>JAPOYD010000145.1 GCA_026706735.1 Nitrospinota bacterium
CACCCTTTTGGCCACCGGCGGAGGGGAGGCGGTGACGGTCTGGAGCTTCCAGGGAGATGGTCCCGAAGGCACGCGGCCCGGCGTTCTGGAGTTTCATGCTCAACCCGTCACGACGCTTGCCTTCGCTCGCCGCGGGATGCGCCTGGCATCGGCAGCACGGGATGGCGCCGTAGTGGTGTGGTCGCTTGAGAGGGATGGAGAAGGCCGTCCGATCGGGACCGCGGTTTTGGCGGACATAGGGGCGCAGCTGTACTGGCGGCCAGACGGGCGCGCGCTTGCCGCGCTCGACGCGCAGGGTGGCGTGACGGCTTGGCGGACAGGATGAACAAAGGCCCGAATTCCCCGCGCACGCGCGGTGCGGCTCCGGCGACGTCAAGGCGAAGGCCTTGTGGCTGTCGCAGATCAAAGCAAGCGAGAAAAAACATTAATTATAACTCGTATACTTCTGAAATAAATATAGTTATCAATTTTTTATTGAATCGGAATTCACAAAATATATGCCCAGTGAGATGAGAACGGCACCTCCGAGCATAAGCATCGTCAAAGGTTCCGCGAGCAACAAAGCGCCCATCAGGACCCCGAACACGGGCGTCAGGAACATGAACACGCCCACGCGGCTCGCCGGGTAGTCCGTCAGCAGCCACAGCCAGGGGATCATCGCAAGGCCTGTGCCGATGAGGCCGCTGTAGCCCACGCCGGTGAGCACGTTCGCATCGGTGAGGTCGGGCCAGGGCTCGCCCAGTATCGAGGCCATGATGAAGAACGGGAGCACGGCGAGAATCTGGGTCCAGGCCGTGATCCTGAAGGCGTCGAAGCTCCTTAAGCGCATCTTCAGGAAGACCGACTGCACCGCCCATATCACGGCCGCAAAAACGACGATGCTGTCTCCGTACCATGTGGAGCCGCCCGCCGAGGAGAGCTTGTCGCCGAAGAGGAAGACCATGCCCAGGCTTGCGGCGATGAAGCCCGAAACCGCGCGAACGCCCACCCGCTCATGGGGCAGAATCCACGCCGCGAGTGCCGTCAGGAGCAGTGGCTGGGAGTAGAGAAACAGCGAGGCGCGCCCGGCGGTGGTGTGGTCCACGCCGTGATAATAGGTGATGAACATGAGGTTGTGCAGGCAGGCGTTGATCCAGAAATCGCGGCTCTCCCCCCGCCAGCCCGGGCGCGGCGGCAGGACCGGCATTTTTCGCGCGAACATGATCAGAAAAACGCTCGTCGAGGAGATAATGCCCCTGAGCCAGAGGAACGTGAAAGGCTCCACGCCGCGAAGGCCTATCTTGGCCGCCGGAAAGCTCAGGCCCCAGAGAAAAGTGACCGTGAATACCAAAACGAAAAATCGCAATTCCTGCCTGTTCCTTCAGCGAATCCGCTACATGCCGGTAATCTCACGGCGGGTAAAATCGGGGAAAGCACGCCTTTAGCTATCAGATTCTTTCTTCTTGGGAAACGGTTCCAGGTCTTTTAAGTCCACTTTCTGCTCGAGTTCGTCGTGACAGGCGTCACAGCGCGGCTGCGCCGTGGCCGCCACCATGAACCCTTTCTCTCTTTCCCCGCCCAGGCGGTGCCCGTTGTGGCACTGCACGCAGTCCGCCTTGAGCTCCGCGTGGTCCGAGATGGCGTGAAACGCGTCGTCGGACAACTCCAGGAGACGCTCCTCGTCGTGACACTTCACGCAGTCCTTATCGAGTATGGGATGGAATACGCGCGAGGGTTGCTCATAATCGCCGATAATGAATTTGTAGAGGTCCTTGTTTGCCAGAATCGTTGTGCGGATCATCCCCGTGATACCCTCTTCCCCATGACAGGATATGCACTTCACACCACCCGCATTCTTATGCCATCCACCCAGCGTCTGCACCAAGTTCCTGGCACGCGCGCCGTCGTCGAGATAATCCTGATGATCCTGGAGGTGGCAAACTGTGCAAAAGGGATCGTAAGACTCCACTGCGCGAATCCCGTACAAACTGCCGACCCCGAGCAAAGGGGACAGCAAGACGGACAGAATCAGCCATCGCCACCACCATCTCCGGGAGCTTCGCATTCAGGCTCTCCTCGACGCAAGCATTTCCACTCCCCATCTGCCAGGATGAAAGACCACCTTCCTCATTATAGCGCGATTTGCTAGGATGGCTCTTGATGATGGGAGGTTGATTCGATGGCCAGAACGAGATTCACCGCCAGGAGACGCCGCCCGGGACGCAGGAGCGTACTCCAGACACCTGCTCCCACCGGCGAAAGCGCAAAAGACGTTGCCGCGCGCCTCAAGTCCTCAGCGAGCGTAGGGAAGAGTGCGCAGGATTACAGGCGCAAGTCGCTCGAAATTCACGGCTGGTTCTGCGCGAAATGCGGCAGGGATTTTGATGAAAACAATCTCCACATCCTGACGGTCCATCACCGAGACGGCGACCACAAGAACAACCCCCCCGACGGGAGTAACTGGGAGAATCTGTGCGTGGATTGCCACGAGGATGAACACTCCCGCGACATGCTGGGCCGCTACCTGAGCGATGAACGCTAAAAACCGCCACCAGATACGCTCATCATCATGATACTGTCGGTTAAACCATCCATAGCGAAAGGGACTACCGGCGTTCCCGGCTCGAAATCCCACTCCATCCGCGCCGTCGCGTTCGCATCTCTGGCATCAGGAAGGAGCGCGATATTCAACCCGTTAGATTCTGCAGACGGCCTCTCGGCGGCAAGCGTCTATGGGAGTCTCGGTGCTGAGATACGCAAGGAAGAAGAGGTCTGGTCCGTGGAGGGCTTCGGCGCGCAACCCAAAGCCCCACAAGGGATTCTCGACGTTGGGAATTCGGGAACCACCTGCCGGATGGCGCTCGGCACCGCCGCCCTCATACGGGAGGGCGAAGCGCGCTTCGACGGCGACGCCCAGACCAGGAAACGCCCGATGGGGCCGCTGCTGGACGCGCTCTCGAATCTGGGCGCAACGGCGCTATCCAGCAACAACGGCTTCCTCCCCGCCACAGTGGGCGGCCCGTGGCGCGGCGGCCGGACGAAAGTCGACGGAACGACCAGCCAGTTCACTTCTTCTCTGCTCCTGAACGCGCCGTTCGGCGAGGAGACGACCACCATCGAGCCGATCGACCTGAACGAGCGTCCCTATGTGGAGATGACGTTGTGGTGGCTCGATCGCCTGGGTTTGAAATACGAGCGCGATGAATACCGCAGCTTCACCGTTCCGGGCGGACAGGCACTCTCGGGGTTCGAGGTTACCGTGCCTGCCGACTGGAGTTCCGCCGCCTTCCTCGTGGCCGCTGGCGCGCTGCCGGGCGGCGACGTGACGCTCAAGGGCCTGGACCTCGAAGACTCGCAAGGCGACAAGGAGGTTCTCCGCTTCGTCGAGGAAATGGGTGCTGAGGTTCTCGTATCAGAAGACAGCATCCGAATTCGAGGGAAGGCGCTGCACGGAGGGGAATTCGATTTGAACGCCACGCCCGACCTGCTGCCCGTCATGGCCGTGCTCGGCGCGTTCGCAGACGGCGAGACCATGCTCCTCAACACGCCTCAGGCCCGCATCAAGGAGACGGATAGAATCTCCGCCATGCGCGAAGTCATCGAAACGCTGGGCGGAGAGGCGAGCGAACTGTCGGATGGCATCATCATAAAAGGTGGTGGGCTCAAAGGCGGGGCCGTTCACGGGTGCGGCGACCACCGGATCGTCATGTCCGCGGCCGTCGCCGGACTTGCAGCGAAAGAGGGAGTATCAGTCGACACGGCGGAGGCGATGGCGGTAACATTCCCTGATTTTAGCGAGCGCATGGCGTCGCTGGGCGCGAACATAGAGACGAGGGATTCACCCGATGCCGATTTTTGAATACGAGTGCAGAAAGTGCGGCTTCATCTCCGGCCATCTGGTGATGAAACCATCGGACAGGAGAAAACTCACCTGCCGCGCCTGCGGGAACAAGAGACTGAGAAAAATCATGTCGCGCTTCTCCTCGCATCAGACAGAAGCTCAGCGGCTCGAATCGTTCGACCCCTCGAAGCCGCAGGACGGGTCTTTCTACAAAGACGATCGCAACATCGGGCTCTGGGCCCAGAAGCGCGCCCAGCAACTGGGCGTCGACCTGGGCGATTCTTTCGGTGAAACTCTGGAGAAGGGGCGCTCCAAGAAAATTCTCGAAAACCTTTGAGGCCGTTTTGAGCACTGAAACGAAGATGAGCGAGTTGCTTCGCGCAGAAGCGGAGCCGCTTTGGGAAAAAATTCATGCGCACCCCTTCGTGAGCGGCATCGGGGACGGCACCCTGCCGCTTGAGCAATTCCGCTTTTACATGTGCCAGGACTACATATTCCTCAAGGAATACAGCCGCGTCATCGCCCTGGCCGTCGTGAAAGCGCCCGAGCTGGCGGAGATGGGGCGCTTTGCCGACCTGCTGAACGCCACGCTGAACGCGGAGATGGAACTCCACCGGGGATTCGCGGCGAAATTCGGCATCTCGAATGATGAGATCGAGGCGACGAAGCCTGCGCCCACCTGCAAGGGATACACCGATTTCCTGCTCGAGGCGGCCTATTCGGGCACGTTCGGGGAGATCGCCGCCGCCATGCTCCCCTGCCAGTGGGACTACGCCATCATCGGCGAACTGCTTGCCTCCAGAGGCGTTCCCGGAAACGCGCCGCTCCACGCCGAGTGGATTGAGACCTACGCGTCTGAAGAGTTTGCGCAGCTGGCCCGCTGGCTGCGCGAGATGTTCGATGAAGCCGCAGCGACGGCGGGCTCGGCGGAGCGCGAGCGCATGCGCGCGCATTTCCTGATGGGCACGAGATACGAATACCTCTTCTGGGATATGAGTTGGAAGATGGAGGAGTGGCCCCTGTAGTCCCGAACCCCGCCTGCCGAGAGAGTATATGACCCCCCGAACGCGAAAAGACATCCCCAACCCTACCAGGTGCACATGGGCCGAGGGCGACCCGGTGATGGAGAAATATCACGATGAGGAATGGGGGTTTCCCGTCCGTACGACCCGGAAACACTTTGAACAACTCACGCTCGAAATCTTTCAGGCGGGTCTCTCCTGGCGCACGATTCTCCACAAACGCGAGGCGTTCAGGAAAGAATTCATGCGGTTCTCGCCCGAAAAAGTCGCCTGTTTCACCGAGAAGGACATCGAGCGCATCCTCGGAAACCCGGGCGTCGTGCGGAACCGCAAGAAAATCGAGGCGGCCATCGAGAACGCCCAAAAATTCCTCGCCATCCAGAAGAAACACGGCTCGTTCAACCGCTATCTCGCCTCACTGCCGGACGATCTGCCTACGCTGCAAAAGATATTCCGCGAAGAATTCACGTTCATGGGACCCAAGATAGCCGAAGCCTACCTCGAGAGCGTCGGCAGGATACCCGAACCCCACGACCCGCGCTGCTGGCGCGCGAAATGAAAATAGTTAATTATTCTTATATCAATAATTTATATAGATATTCCTGAAGTATATTATCATATCTGATCGGCCGTTCGTTCCGCCTGTTTCGTGTTCGGGAACTCCCCGTGCGGTCAACCGAAACTCGCGAATCCGGGGGAATCCCGCCCCCGCAACTCCCCGCATTTGCCGTTATCGCAGGCTCGGCGGGCCGTGGCAGAATTCCCCTGCGCCGCGACCCGGCGGTGCCATTTCCAGAGAAAATAAATAGTCGGAAATTTATCGAAAAACATCGTGAATTTATCTATATTTATCGAATTTTACGGAAATTCATTCCGTGGAAAATGCGCTTCATCTCGCGTCGTGATTCCTGCCCATTCGCCCTCCGGGTTCGTGTAGGCGGATGCGCCGTCAAACCCGGCCGGGAGGGGCTGTTGAAAACGTCCTCCGATAGGGGTTGTTGCCCCCCAATCCAGAGCGTTCACCGTCATTCCGGCTTTCGCCGGAATGACGAGCAAAGGCGAAGGTCAATCCCAAGCGAAGCGAGGTTTTTTCAACAAGCCCGGGAAGGTGAACTTGTCGACCAGGAGAGGTGGGTCGGCCGCCTGCAAGTCACCGTTTCTCCCTCGATGAGCGGGCCGTCCGGACCGGGAAATTACTCGAGCAACGGCTTCGGAATCCGCTCCTGATGCTTCTTCTCTGGCCGAACGGGATTTTCAGAGAATCGGCCATTTCCCCGGCACCTCCACGCCGCTCCTCTTGAGGATTCCCGCCGCGCATTCCTGGCATTTTTCCAGGATCTCCTCCTCATTCACCGTCAGTACCCGGCGGTCTTCCATGATGATCTTCCCGTCGACGAACACCGTCTCCACCGAATCGCCCGAAGCGGAATACACGAGGTTCTGCACTTCGCTGTAGAGCGGGTACCACTCCGGCCGCTTCATGGTGATGATGATCACGTCCGCCTTCTTGCCGGTCTCGAGCGAACCGATCTCATGGTCCATCCCGATGGCGCGCGCCCCGTTGATGGTGGCCATCTCGATGGCCGTCTCCGCGGAGCCGGCGTCGGGGTCGTAGCGGTAATCCTTGGGCAGGACGCCGGCGAGGTACATGACGCGGATCATGTCGGCGTAGTTCGAGCAGTCCGAAGCGTCGCTCCCGATCCCGACGGTGACCCCTTTGGCCAGCATCTCCGGAAACCTTGCGAACGCCGCGTTGCCGTAGGAAATCTTGAGCGCCGTCGAGGGACAGTGGATCACCCGCGCCTCTTTCTCGGCCAGCATGTCGATTTCCCGCTCGCTCACGTGAACCATGTGGACGAGAACCGTATTCGGCCCGAGCACGCCCAGATGATACATATGCTCGACGGGACGGTGGCCATACCGCATCCGCGTGGCCGTCAATTCCTCGAACATGGCCGCAAGGTGAAAGTTCAGGGTGGTCCCGTAATCATCCGCCATCTTCTTCGATTCGATATACAGCTTGTCCGAACAGCGGCCGAGCCCGACGACGTCCACGCACGCCTTGATCAACCCGCCGTTGTAGCCGTCCTTGTACTTTTCCAGGAAGGCGAGATTTTCCTTGAGACAGGTCTCGGTGTCTTCCAGGAGCATGGAGTGACCCAGAAACTCATCGTCGAAGGAGCGCCTGCCCATCAGGCCGCGCATGCCGATGCGCGAGATTCCCTCGATGACCGCCGCCGGGTTGTAGGAGCCCGCCTCCAGGAAGGTGGTGGTGCCCGCCTTTAAGGTTTCCAGGAGAATCGTCAGCCCGCCGTATATCTCGTCCTCGGGCGTGAGGACCGTGGCGATGTATCTGTGCACGTAGTCGGACCAGGGCATGCCTCCGAGATTTTCCGGAGCCAGCCCCCGGTGCATGGTGTGGTAAAAATGCATGTGGGAGTTCACGAAACCGGGCATGATGAGCTTCCCCTTCGCGTCAATCGTGCGCCCGGCGCTGAATTCTCGGCTCAACTCCTCCGCCTTTCCGACGGCGGCGATCCGGTCTCCCCGTATGGCGACCGCGCCGTCGCGGATGATGCGGCGCTCCTCATCCACCGTGATGACGGTTCCCCCGCTTAGAAGATAATCGGCTGACTCAGGCATCCTGGTATCCTCCCGAAGAATCAAGTCTCTTAGGGCTGGGTTCGATGTGTGGGGGAATTGTAATTCAATATGTTTCGAGTGTCATGGAGGCCCGATCCGGGGGGTGTTGAAAAAGTCCCGTCAAGGGCAGCGAACGCTCCCTCCCCGGGGCTGTTGAAAAAGCCCTCGTCTGGTCGGGCCGAACCATCCCCTGCTTTGGGGGTGGAAAGTCTTTGCTGGCCGTGATGGTTCTGTAGGGGCGGTTCGCGAACCGCCCCTACGGCCGTCATTCCGGCGAATGCCGGAATCCAGAGCAGACAGGGATACCGAATCGCAGGACAACCCATAAAACGATAAAGCGAAAAAACAAATACAAAAACAAAGTCCCTGGATTCCGGCATTCGCCGGAATGACGGCGGTGGTGAATTTCGAGTGAGGCGGGACATTTTCAAGTGAGTAACCCCCTACCCCCCTTGTCAGGGGGGTATAAAAAGGCGATGTCTCCCCCGCCGGGTAGAGGGGGCTTTGCTTTTTCTTGCCCCCCTGACAAGGGGGGTAGGGGGGGTTGCCTTTACCCTGTCAGGAGGCTTATTCAGCAGCCCCTTGAGGGTCAAACGCGATCAATGCGGGGTTGTTGAAAAAGTCTTGATTTCGTGATTGTGCGTATGGAGTCGACCGAGGAGAGAGGAGACATCACTCCCCCC
>JAPOYD010000161.1 GCA_026706735.1 Nitrospinota bacterium
GTTGTTAAAAACCCCTTCTCGCCCGGTCGATTCCTCCTTCATCGGTCGGAATCGACCACTGCCGTCATTCCGGCGAATGCCGGAATGACGAACAAAACCGCACTGCCTCGTAGGGAAAGCGACCTCGGACAGGCACGGAGGCCTGTCCCTACGGGCTTGTCCCGCTCGCCCTCTCTCGGTTTGAAAACCAACCCCCCTGTATCCCCCCTTAACAGGGGGGTAAAAACGACGCCTCCCGACGAGGAGGTTTTTCAACACTCCCCCCAAGGCCGGATTGACAAGAATCCGGCGCGAAGCCTACAAAGAGACCCACGCGCAAGAACTTTGAAGACGAGAGGCGGCCCTTCTTCGAAGAATTTTCATACCGGAAATGTGGTCTGAAACGGCAAGAGTCCACGCGGGGAAACGCGCCTCGCTCATGAAAAATGACAGGAGAATTCCATGAAGGTGAAAAGGGTAGGCGTCGTCGGTCTGGGAACGATGGGTTCGAACATCGCCATCGTATGCGCCCGGGGCGGCAAGGAGACGGTGGTGTTCGAGGCGGACGCGGCGGCCATGGAGGCAGGGATGGGCCGGGTGCGCGCTTTCCTGGACTCAGGCGTGGAGAAGGGCAAGACCTCTCCCGAGGAGAGGGACGCGATGCTGGGCCGGATCACGCAAGCCGGGTCGCTCACGGGATTCGAGGATTGTGACCTGGTGATCGAGGCCATCACCGAAGACCGCGAGGAGAAGAACAAGCTGCTCCGGAGCCTGAACGCCGCCCTGGACGGGAGTGCCATCATCGCGTCCAACACGAGCACGCTCTCCATCTCCCACATGGGGGCGGCGTCGGGGCGGCCCGCCCAGACCATCGGCACCCATTTCTGCCTGCCGGCCGCGCTCAACAAGCTCGTGGAAGTCGCCCCCGGCCTCCTCACGAGCGATGAGACCACAGCCACGACGACGGCTTTTCTGGAAGAGGTCGGGCAGACGCCCGTCACGGTCAAGGACTGGCCGGGCTTCGTGATCAACTACTTCCTCGTGGCGTTCCAGAACGACTGCATCCGCCTCATCGAATCGGGCTACACCAACCCGGCGGACCTGGACGCGGGCGTGCGGCTGGGCCTCGGCTACAGGATGGGCCCCATGCGCCTGCTCGACATCGAGGGGCTCGACATCCACCGCACGGTCTCGCTCTCGATGTACGAACAGCTCAAGGACCCGCGCTACATTCCCCCGCCGCTGGTGGACCGCATGATAGACGCGGGCCACCTAGGCACGAAGTCGGGACGAGGCTTCTATACCTACAAGTCCGCCGGCGTGTTCGGCGTCGCGGAACCCGAAGAAGACGCCTCGCACGAGCGCGACCTCTCACGCGGACAGCCCATCGCGGACGCGGTGCAAAAAGTCGGCGTCATTGGTCTCGGCGCCATGGGTTCGGGCATCGCGCAGGTCTGCATCACCGCAGGACTGGAAGTCATGGGCGTCGAGGTGAACGAGGGGGCGCTCGAAGCGGGCCTCACCCGCATCCGCCGGAACCTGGACGGCGCGGTCAAGCGCGGCAAGATGGACGAGGCCGGGAAAGAGGCGACGCTCGCCCGCCTCGGCGGCTCGACTGATCTGGAAGCGCTCGCCGACTGCGACCTCATCATCGAGGTGATCGTCGAGAACCTGGACGCCAAGCTCGAACTCTTCGAAAAGCTGGGAGAGATCGCGAAAGAAGGGGCCGTCATCGCGTCGAACACCTCGTGCCTTTCGGTGACCGCCATGGCGGCCAAGACGAAAGCCCCCGAGCGCGTGGTGGGCCTTCACTTCTTCAACCCGCCCTACGCGATGCGGCTCGTCGAGGTGATCGAGGCCGTCCAGACCGCGCCCGAGATCACCGAGTTCGGCATCGCGTTCTGCAACCGCATCGGCAAGACCCCGATTCCCGTCAAGGACAGGCCGGGTTTCCTGGTGAACCGCCTGCTCGTGCCCTACCTCAACCACGCCGCCCATGCGTATGACGAGGGCCTCGCGGACAGGGAGAGCATGGACAAGGCCATCAGCATGGGCCTCGGCCACCCCATGGGGCCGCTCACGCTCATCGACCTGGTCGGCGCGGACGTGCAGACCTTCGTCGCCGATTCGATGGCCGAAGAGCTGGGCGAGGCGAGGTTCTACGCGCCGCCCATCCTGCGGCGGATGACCTCGGCGGGGTGGCTGGGCAGAAAGACGGGCAAGGGATTCTATGACTACGAATAGGCGCGCCAGCCAGCCGCCGCGCCCATCATCCCGGGGCTGTTGAAAAAGTCATGATTTCGTGATTCGGCGTATGTAGCCGACCGGGGAGAGCGGAAACTTTACTCCTCCATTGCAGAGCGCCAACCAACCACTCCCCCCTTGAGGGGGAGTCGATGAAGCCGAGCGGTTTGTGCGAAGGCTGAATCGGTGGGGGGTAAAATGCGTTTTATCGCCATTCCGAATTATACCCCCCACCGAATCGCTTTCGGGCTTACGCCCTCAGCTCTTCGACTCCCCCTCAAGGGGGGAGTGAACTTCAAAAGCCTGCACGCAACCAAAATCGCTCCCGAGGACTTTTTCAACAACCCCGCCTCGGGAAGGGTGCGATGAGCCGCGCGTTCCCAAAACCCGTCGTCGTGGTGAGCAAGTGCCTGGAGTTCGAGGCGTGCCGCTACAACGGCGAGCGAATCTCGGCATCCTTCATCGAAAGACTCGTTCCCCACGTTCGCTTCCGGCCCGTCTGCCCCGAGGTGGAGATCGGTCTCGGCACGCCGAGGGACCCGATACGAATCTATCTACAAGAAGAAAAGAAGGCCCTCTACCAGCCGAATACGCAGACACACCTGACGCGAAAGATGAACGCCTTCTCCAGGCGTTATCTTGAGGGTCTCGAAGAAGTGGACGGCTTCATTCTCAAGGCGAAATCCCCGTCTTGCGCGGTCACCGACGCGAAGATTTTCCTCTCCCCCGCATCGGGCGAACACGCCGCCCTGGGGCCGGGCCTGTTCGCAGGGGCCGCGCTCGAGAGATTCGGCTTCGCTGCGTTCGCCGACGAAACCGGATTGAACGACGCGGACGTTCGCGCTAGTTTCCTCACCAGAATCTTCGCCCTCGCCGCCTTCCGCGAAGCCAGGGAATCAGGCCGCATTGACAGCCTCACCCGCTACCACGCGGAGAACAAGCTCCTGTTCATGGCATTTGAGCAGGAGACCATGCGCGAGATGGGACGAATCGCGGCGAATCACGAAAAACACTCCTTCGGCGAGGTCGCCTCCGCTTACGAAAACGCGCTCTTGCGGCTCCTCGCACGCACGCCCGGCCAAGCCTCATGGGTGAACGCTCTCTCCCACGCCTTGGGGCATCTATCGGAGAAAATCAGCAAAAAAGAGAAGGCGCGCTTTCTCGATGCGCTCCAAGAATACCGAGCAGGAAAAACCCCGCTGAGCGAGCCGCTCGAAATCCTCGAAGACTGGACGGCGCGCTTCGGTTCCGAATACCTGGCGTCGCAGACGATTTTTGAGCCCTATCCGGGGGTGTTGGGGGGTGGGTGGAGTGAGCGGCTAAAGCGATAATTATACGAAAGCGGTTGACGGGAAACCAAATCCCCACTAGAATAGCCCTACAGTTCCATTCCACGCCCGAAAAAGACCCCGAGTTGTCATGAAGCGCAGCGATACAGCGTCTATCGAGTCCGCCGGTGAATCGACACAAGCGAACGGGTCGAGAGGACACGAGATGCAAAGGTCGATCAACAGCAGGCGGATAGTGAAGAACGCGAGCCGGAGGCGGAAGAAGATGATCGCCTTCGGCTGGTACGGTGGGAAATTCTCGCACCTCGACTTCATTCTGCCGCATCTGCCGGAGGACGCCGTGCATTTCTGCGACGTGTTCGGCGGCTCGGCGACGATTCTGATCAACCGCAAACCCGCTCTGGTGGAGACCTACAACGACCTCGATTCGGAACTGGTCAATTTCTTCGAAATCCTGAGAGACCACGGGGACGATTTGATCAAGGCGATCAGCCTCACGCCGTTCTCACGGGAAGAACTCGTCAAGGCGTGTCGTTACGAACCCGACCTGCCGAGCCTGGAGCGGGCGAGAAGGTTCTACGTGAGGGCCAGACAGACGCGAACCGGGCTGGCCCAGACGAGCAGCGAGGGCCGCTGGGCCCATTGCGTGCTCACCTCCCGCGCGGGCATGGCCGGAGCGGTTTCGCGCTGGCTGGGGGCCATCGACGGACTGCCCGAAATAGTCCAAAGGCTTCTGCGGGTGCAGATTGAGAACGTCCCCGCCCTTGAGCTCATCGAACGCTACGACACCGAAGACACGCTGTTCTACCTCGACCCCCCTTACGTGCACGAAAGCCGCAACGATTCGAACGCATACGGATACGAAATGACGAACGAGGAACACGCGGAACTCGCCGATATGCTGCATTCCATCCGCGGCAGGGCCGTCGTATCAGGATACAGGACGGAACTCTACGACGGGCTGTTCGCCGATTGGGTGAGAGTCGATGCGGCAAGCAAAACGTGCAATTCATCCAAAGGGCAGAGACAGGAATCCTTGTGGCTGAACTTTCATCCGGGAGAAAATGGTGGCGGAGAACAGAACCTCCCCGGATGCTGACTTGGCGCGAGAGTTGCTGGATGAACTTTGGGAGATAGTAACTCAAGAAGAAGGCGGGGAAATTGACCCGGACATCGCCAGGCTGGCCGGCAGCCGCTACGTTGCGATCCGGTATTGTCTGCCGACCCAGTTGCTCGGAAAACTCACCGACCCCAAGCTGGATTGTCTCTGCCTTCAAAAGGGCGGCGGCGATTCCGATTCGCTATGGGATCCCAGAAGTTTTGCGACCAAAGTAATCGCTCCCTGGTCCGTGGAAAATCAAGGTGTCCTGGGAACGAGCCCCGACCCGTATGTAGGCAAACCGCTGCGCAAGCCGCGCCTTGAAGAAAATCCCCGAAACGTCAAAGGCGAAGAAGAGTGGGTTTTGCTGTATCGCGTTTTGAATGAGGTCGAACAGCGAGGCTCGCAAGAATACACGCGCCTTTGCATGTTGCAGACCTTACGGGGGATTCATCAGAAATTCGCTGAACTCGTTTTCGAATACATCGTACCGGAGAGAGTGAGCATCAAGCAGACGGAAAGGCTCATCGGCGAATTCTTGTCCGAAGGCAGTGGGGGCGACCGAGGGCTTTCCGTCGCGGCGGCATTATTCGAGACGTTCGGCGAGTATTTTGGAATTTACAAGGAGGTGAAACGCCACGCGATAAACGCCGCCGATCAGGCGACGGGCATGGCGGGAGACATCGAGTGCATCGGCGGCGGCGGTGAGTTGAGACTAGCGATAGAGGTAAAGGAAAGAAACCTGACGCTCGCGGACGTGACAAGTGCCATATTGAAGGCGCGAAAAGTCTCGTTGCGCGAGTTGTTGTTCAATGCGCCCGGCGCGAATCCATCCGAAAATGAAGAAATCGCCGAACTTTTCGCCAGGACATGGGCGTCGGGCACGAATCTGTATCGCCTTTCCATCGACGAACTCATCAGGGTCGGCCTCTCCCTCACCGGCGAATCCGGCAGGCGAGATTTTCTGGAAAACGTCGGTAAGCAACTGGACGAATACGGCACGCAGCCGAGCAACAGACAACGCTGGAAGGAATTGCTTGAGGGGATGTAGGGGGTAGGCCGTGGACGCGCTCTATCTCTACTGGAGCCTCGAATCCATGATACCGCCCGGCATCCACATCCACGTGGACGACGCCCTGCGCGCGGTCGAAACCATGAAGGACCTAGCCGACGCCCCCAACCTCATCTTCGCCGGGTACGACGAGACGGATTTGAGGCGGGAGGAGGTGTACCCGGGGGTGAGGATGTTTGTGTGGGTGGGGGGTGTAGGTGCGGACCTAGGTGTCCGCCCGGTGGGTTTATGCTCCTCTCTCGACCCGTGGAGGTGAAACTGTAGGGGCGGCTCGCGAGCCGCCCGATGACTTGAGTAACCATTGGAGACAAGCTTGAAGATTGCAGGCATTGATTTTCCTAAACCACTGCTGGACGCCTTGCGTGACGGGACTTTGGTCGTCTTTGCAGGCGCGGGTGTTTCAAAGGGAAAACCGGCGAATCTTCCAAAATTCAGAGATCTAGCACTGGCAGTTGCGCAAGAAACCGGGGAAGAGTTGGGAGAGCATGAGACTGAGGATCGCTTTCTGGGCAGGCTCAAGCAAAAGGGCGTCAACGTACATGAACGGGTTAGAGAAGAGCTTTCCAGGAATGACCCGAAACCGACCCAATTGCATCGTGATCTGCTAAGACTCTACTCGGGACCACGACCGATTCGGGTCATCACCACTAACTTCGACCTGCTGTTCGAGCAGGCGGCGGAAGACATATTCGACTCTAAGCTCGAAGTGTTTCGGGCACCAGCGCTTCCTCTGGGACGTGAATTTAACGGAATCGTGCACGTTCATGGTGCGATTAGTCATCCTTTGGATATGGTACTGACAGATGCGGATTTCGGTCGCGCATATCTGACTGAGGGATGGGCGCGGCGTTTTCTCCTCGATTTGTTCCGTTCGTTCACCGTTCTCTTCGTCGGCTATAGCCATAACGATACGATTATGAATTATCTGGCGCGGGCGTTGCCGGTGGATGAAACAGGAGGGCGTTTCGCGCTCACGAATGAGACCGATGCGGCGCGGTGGCGACTGCTCGGCATCGAGCCGATTATCTATCCAGCGTCGACCGACCACAAAAATCTCTACAACGGCGTTAAGGGTTTTGCCAATTATGCGGCGCGCGGCATCCTGGACTGGCAGCGCGAGATAACTGACCTAGCGGAGAAGCGGCCTTCCCTTAACGAGGAAGAAATGAATCTCATTGAAGAAGCTCTGTCGGATGTGGTGAAAACGCGTTTCTTCATCGAAGCCGCTTCATCGCCTGAATGGGTCGACTGGCTCGATAAGCGCAAACATCTGGACGGCCTCTTCGGCGTCGGTGAACTCTGCGAACGAGATAAGCTATTGGCATGGTGGGTGGCGAAGAAATTCGCACATGAAAATGCCGATACGCTTTTTCTCTTGATTGGCCGACACGGTATACGTGTGCATCCGGAATTGTGGTTTCAACTGGCCTCAACGGTTGGATTAAGCAAAGACCCACCACTGGATGCGAATATCTTGTCACGTTGGGTTTCGTTATTGCTTTTGACTGCTCCTGCCCATCCTGATGAACACCTGTTGCAATGTTTGGGAGAGCGCTGCATTGAGGCGGGGTTGTTGGGCAGTCTTATTGAAGTCTTTATTGCTTGCGCAAAGAGCCATCTTGAAATCAAACCGGGCTTTACCTCATCTGGTGAAAATACGGACGACCAGCACCCACCCATCTATGTGGAGTTGTCGTCGACGCATAGTTTGCATGAGCTCAATGAACTTTGGGAAAAGGGGCTGAAGCCGGATATAGATCATGTGGCTGAGCCGCTATTAGCGCGTGTCGTCGAACACTTGGCGGCGCAACACCGCAGGCTTTGCGCATGGCAGGCGGCGACACGTGATTATGATTCATCGAGTTTTTGCCGCAGCGCCATCGAACCTCATGAACAGGATGAATACTACGAACCGATCAGTGTGCTGATCAATGTGGCGCGTGATTGTCTGGAATGGCTGGTGTCCCATCGGCCGGAGGCGGCAGCGCGATGGTGTGGCCAACTCGTTGATTTGGATGCGCCACTTTTGCGTCGATTGGCGGTGCATACATTGTGCAAACGCGAAGATTTGACCCCAAACGAGAAAATCGACTGGCTTCTGACTTGCATGGATTTGCACGATACTTCCGCGCATCATGAAGTGTTTGTGTTTTTGAAACAAACCTATCCCGAAGCCGATTCGAAACGGCGAAAAGCCATCATCAAGGCCGTGCATGCCTTCTATTGGCCCATTGAAGAGGAGGAGGATAAGGAAGAACTGGCTGCCTATCGTCATTTTCGCCTGTTCCACTGGCTTCATAGCGCCGACCAGGACTGTCCTTTTGCCAAGGAAGCTCTGGACGATGTACTGAAGCGATATCCTGATTTTCGGCCGAGAGATCATCCGGATCACTTGTCTTGGCATGGGACGAGAAGCGGTTTCCAAAGTCCTTGGACCGATGAGGAA
>JAPOYD010000025.1:0-16120 GCA_026706735.1 Nitrospinota bacterium
GGGGACCCCGGAATTGCGCTTGACATGGTTATGAGAGGTGTTATATTTTCTGATAATATTAATTATCAGACTTTAAAAAATTCACCCCACCGTGTGAATATCCGCACCCGAAAACAGCTTTTTCCTGGAAATTCCCCGGCGTCGGCTGTACCCGGGAATCGGCGAAGGTTTTTCAACAACCCCATAAGGAAAAGATTGCGGAATTCAGAAGAGATGCGGTTTTCTTCCTGGGTTCCGGCATGCGCAGGAATAAGGGAGTGGCGCATTTCAAGTGTCGTGGTGTGATGCTGTCGTAACGCTCTACCTGTCTACCAGATCCCGCGGGTCGAAATCGTTTCCCCACACGCCGCGGCGGTATCGCCTGGCGAGGTTTTCCGCTTCTATCAGCTTCTCCCGGTAGCGCACGTTGGGGTGTTTCACGAGGGCGCGGCCCAGACCCCGCAGCACCATGAGTTCGTTCACGAGGCCGCCTTCTTCGAGGAAGACGTAATAAAGGGTCTGCCCGGAGGCGTCCACGGGTTTTTCGTCGATTTCCAGGCTCACCGTCCTGTTTTCGATGAGGCGTTTCAGGTACGCATGGGCCTGGCTCGCGCCCGGCGCGCCGGGCGCAGGCGCGGCCACGCCGATAAGAGCGGAGCGTAGGCCGCCGCCGAGTTGAAAGCTCGCCCCGTCGTAGACCCTGGTGACGCGCGCTTTGAGGCGTCTTGGGGGCTGGGCCCCCTGGGCGGGGGTGTAAGCAAGCATCATCAGCGCAAGCGCGCACAGCAAAGAAAGCGTTTTTTTCATCCTCGCCTCATCGTCTCATCAGATTCTCACGGAACGTCCCGGCGGTCGCGGCTTGTCTTTGCCTTCCCGCCTCCGTCGGCGCGTAGTTATACCACAGGGCGGGCTGACGCGCTTTTTGGGGGGAGGGGGAATAATGCCGTTGTAGGGGCGGACCTAAGTGTCCGCCCAATTGTGATTTCCTGCTCGACGTCATTCCGGCGAATGCCGGAATCCAGAACCGAGGAGAGAGGAGATGCAGCGGTGTTTGATTCCCTTTCCCCATCGATCGGATTCGAGAGCAAAAAAACGAAAGGCGAAAGATAAAATCCCTGGATTCCGGCATTCGCCGGAATGACGATGCCTTGAATTTCGGGAGAAGAGGAAGTTGCGTTGCGTGGGTGAACCTATCCATCATGCGTATTGGCGTCAATTCCGACGGGGCGGACACATCGGTCCGCCCCTACGGAGATTCGGCTCCTCTATATGGTTGCTTGGAGGCCGACCTTGCATGTCGGGCGAGGCGCGGGGACAATGAGAGTGGTGAGAAAATCGCCGCTGCGTTTGAAGATACTTGCAAGGAAGCAGGCTGACATTGGCGGTTACGGACGAGAAGCGGATATTCATCATCGCCGGGCCGAACGGCGCGGGCAAGACGACGTTCGCCACGGAATTTCTGCCGAACGAGGCGGACTGTCCGCTATTCATCAACGCCGACATCATCGCGGCGGAGCTAAATCCTTCCGAGCCTCATCTGGTCGCCTTTCAGGCCGGCAGGCAGATGTTGGAGCAAATCCGCGAGCACGTGCTGGAGGGAGGCCACGACGTGCCCGAGACGGTGATTCGCAGACGGTTCGCCGCCGGCTGGCGCAACTTCGAGGGAATCTATCGGGGTTTGGTCGATGGCTGGATTTTGTACGATAATTCGGGAGTTGTTCCTGAGCAGCTTGCGGAGGAGTCGAGAGAATGAATTCACCAGGCAGAAACCCGGAGAAAAAACCCCGTGATCCCGACTTCGTCGGCGCCGATGCGGCGATGCACCGTGCGGCCAAACGCGCGCGGAAACGAGCGAAAGAAACGGCTGAAATGGCCACTGCGAACAAAGCCAGAGCCGGTTCGGGCGATGCGCCCGGGGGGTTGAAGAGAAAACCGGGCGAAATTCATGGAATGCACACCAAGCGCGACCCGCGCGAGCGAGGCCCCCGCAAGACGGGGTGAGGCGGGCGGCGAGGATGCGCCCTTGCATCGAATCCGGTGAAAACCCACTTTTTAAGTCGCCTTTGGATGTTTTTGGTGTAATAATCTCGCTGTAATGAACGGCGCGCGGTTCATCGCAGCGCCGGCCTTCCCTGCAATGGCTGAGCCGCCGGAACGGAGACGAATCATGAAATGGGTCATTTTGACGGTTGCCGCAGCGCTTTCACTCAGCGTTCAGGCCGCGAGCGCACAGAATCTCGAGAAGGCGATCTTCGCCGGCGGCTGCTTCTGGTGCGTGGAGTCTGATTTCGACAAGGTGCCGGGCGTGGTCTCGACGACTTCGGGCTATACCGGCGGCAAGACCAAAAACCCGACCTACAAGCAGGTCACCTATGGCGACACGGGGCACTACGAGGCGGTGGAGATCACCTACGATCCGGCGAAGGTCAGCTACGAGGCGCTGCTCACCGCCTTCTGGCACTCGGTCGACCCGACAGACGACGGCGGCCAGTTCTGCGACCGGGGCGATTCCTACCGCACCGCTGTCTTCGCCTTGAACGAGAAGCAGCGCAAGGCGGCGGAGGCGTCCAAGAAGGCGGCGCAAAAGTCGCTCGGCAAACCGATCGTCACCCCGATTCTCGCCGCCGCGACTTTCTACCCGGCCGAGTATTATCACCAGAACTATTATCAGAACAACTCGTTCCGCTACCGCTATTACCGCTTCTCGTGCGGCCGCGACAGGAGGCTCAAGGACCTCTGGGGCGAGCATGCCTTCAAGGGGATCCCCAAAAACTGATGATAACGCGCCGCCTCGTAGGGACAACCCCTCCTCGGGGTTGTCCCGCCCCTGTGGTTGTCCGTTACGGAAACCATCGCGCCTGCCTTTGAATTCCACTCCCCCCTTGAGGGGTTGTTGAAAAAGCTTCTGAGAGGGTAAAGGCACCCCCCCCTACCCCCCCTTGACAGGGGTCAATTCCGACCGAGGAGGGAGGAATTGCAAGCCGATGCTTTTCCCACCAATGGCTTATGCAAACGCTCGTTCCTCACTCGCGTTTGACCCCTGTCAAGGGGGGGTAGGGGGGGGTGGTTTTCAAGGCAGGGGGAAAACGAGCGGTACGTTTTTTTCAACAGTCCCCATGCATGCGTTCCTTTTTTGATTGTTGGATTCGCCGGAATGACGATGAAGTGTATTCGGAGGGTGAGAAGGTTCCTTTGCAGGGGCGGTTCGCGAACCCTAGACAGGCGCAGGGGCCTGTCCGGCTACGGGAAAATCAGGCGCAGAGATGGCTACGTGGCCTGGTTGCGCTCCAGCATGTTCAGCACGTCGTCGGCAGTCGTTATCCAGCCGAATTTCGTTTCGAAGTTGTAGAGCGTTGCCTCGCGGGTGAAGTCAGGGCCGGTGTGATCCATCGCGTCCTCGACGAGAATGGGCCAGAATTCGCGGAAATACGCCTCGCGCGCCGTGCTCTCCACGCAGACGTTCGTGGCCACGCCGGTGAAGAGGATGTGCCGGATGTCGAGGCCGTTGAGCTGGTTTTCCAGCGTGGTTCCCGCGAAGCCGCTGTAGCGGGCTTTCTTCACCACCAGGTCGTCCGGCTCGGGCTTGAGCTCGTCGATGATCTCCCACCCCCACGTTCCCTCGATGATGAGCTTGTCGCGGTCCGCCGGGCGCTCCTCGATCATCTTGAAGGCCATGTGCTTGCGGGCGTTGGGCGACTGCGGGCCGCCCGCGTCGCTCAAGTCGGGCTTGTAGCCGAACTGGAGATAGATGACCTTCACGCCGGCCGCGCGCGCCGCAGGGAGCAGGCGCCCGTTGGCCGCGATGACGGGGTTCGTGCGGGCCTCGTCGATGCCCACGCCCAGGTCGAGCATTCCGCCCTTCTTCGCATAAGCGTTCTGCATGTCGACCACGATGAAAGCGGTTCGGCTTAAGTCGATTTCCACCTCCCGGGGCCGCGCCTTGAGGATCGCCATTCGTCTTCTCCATGGATATCAAGATAAAAATTTCTCCAGTTTTTCTTTATAGCACAGGGGGCGGGCCGATGCGTCTTTTTGGAATGAATTCCGAGCGGGGAGGGAGGAATTCTTCTGATTGATGGTAGAGGTATTGCGCGCCGATGTTTTCCGCATCCGCAGCAACATCTCCCCCATCTTCCGAGACGAACCACTCTGCCGTCATTCCGGCGCATGCCGGAATCCAGAGACTTTGCTTTTGTATTTGTCTTTTCGTTTTTCATGGTCGTCCTGCGGTTCGGTATCCTCGTCTGCTCTGGATTCCGGCCTTCGCCGGAATGACGGTGAACACTCCCGATTGGGGGCAATAACCCCTTAGGGGAACTTTTTCAACAACTCCGCCTTGGTCGGGTCTGACACCGGAATGACGACGTGGTGAATTTCGGGAGGAGAGAAGGCTCCTTTGTAGGGGCGGTTCGCGAACCGCCCCTACAGCGTCATTCACCTTTGTGGCCTCAATCTTACACCTGCCCCTTCATTGCGGCTCACGCCCCTTGCCCCTACAATAAAACCTTGCGTTCATATCGCGGCAGGTTTTATTTTCTCGATACAGGACGGGTTCGACGAATCATGGCCGATATAGCGACGCTGAAAGAGGGCGAGCGGTTCGATTCTTTCTTCAAGATCCGCGAATACGAGACGCGCCAGAGCCGCGCAGGCCGGGCGTATCTCGATTTGACTCTGGAGGACGCGACCGGCGAGGTTCCCGCCAAGGTCTGGGAGCCCGCGACGCAGGTGCAGGGCGCGATCGAGGCGGGCGATTTCATCAAGGTGCGCGCCGCCGCCGAGAACTACCAGGGCCGACTCCAGCTCCGGGTGGAGCGCGTCCGCCGGGTAAACGAGCAGGACTACGAGAGCGGCTTCCGGCCCGAGGACTGCGTGCAGCGCACGCCGTATGACATCGACGTCATGTGGGAGGAGGCGAAGCGCATCGCGGGCGGCTGCCATCCGCTCGTGGCCGCCTATCTCACCGCGATTCTTGACGCCTATGAGGAAAAATTCCGCGAGTGGCCCGCCGCACAGCGCATTCACCATCCATACCTGGGCGGCCTGCTGGAGCACACCCTGTCGGTCACGAAGACGTGTCTTTATCTCGCGGATAAATACGACGTCTCGAAAGACCTGCTCGTCGCGGGCGCGCTCCTGCACGACATCGGGAAGCTGGAAGAACTCTCCACCGAGGGGGCGACGCACTACACCCCTGCCGGCCGCCTCCTCGGCCACATCGTGCTCGGGCGCGACATCGCCCGCGAGTGGGCGCGGCGCGAGGGCGTATTCGCGGAAGGCGAGGTGCTGCCCGGGGATTTCCTGCTGCAACTCGAACACCTCATCCTCTCGCATCAGGGCCAGCCCGAGTGGGGCACGGTGAAGGTGCCCATGTCGGCGGAGGCGCTCCTGCTCCACTACGCGGACGACATGGATGCCAAGTTCAACATCCTGAAGCGCGCGGTGGCCGAAGACAAAGGGGATGAGGATTTCACGGCGAGAAACCCAATCATGGCGCGCCCCTTCTACAAGGGCGGCCCGCCGCTCCCGCCGGAGAATTCATAGAATGCCTGAGCGCAGGACAAATCTCGCCTCTTGCATGAACCCTGAAGCGGGTCGCCTCGCCCCGTGTGACAAGGATGGCTACGATGTCTAACCATATTAAAGAGATCATGAACGAGAAAACGGGGCGCATCGTCATGCTGGCGGTGGACCACGGCTATTTCCAGGGGCCGACCTCGGGTCTCGAGGAGCCGGGGAAGACCATCGAACCCCTGCTGCCCTGGTGCGACGCGGTGAGTCCCACGAAGGGCGTATACCTCCGCTGCATGCCGCCGGATAGCAAGACGCCCGTGATCCTGAGAGCCTCGGGCGGAAACGCCATCGTCTATTCGGATCCCGTGGAGCTTGAGCGTGAGCTCGGCATCCGGGCGGCGGGCATAGAGGATGAGTCGGCGCGTGAGGCGCTGCGGGAGCGAATCGCCGATGAAATCATGAACCGCGAACTCTCGAACGAAGCCGTCACCGTCTCGGCGGCGGAGGCGGCGCGCCTGGGCGTGGCGGGCGTTTCGGTTTCGGTCTACGTGGGCGCGCGCTACCAGAAGGAATCCATCCTGAACCTGGCGCGCATGAGCGACGAGGGCCGCCGGGAGGGCCTGATAGTCCTGGGGATCACGGCGGTGGGCAAGGAGATGACGCGCGACGCGCGCTATCTGGGCCTTGCGACGCGCATCGCGGCCGAACACGGCGCGGATGTCGTGAAGACGTACTACTGCGAGGGTTTCGAAAAAGTCGTGCGCGGTTGTTTCGCGCCCATCGTCATCGCGGGCGGCAGGAAGGTCCCCGAGCGCGAGGCGCTCGCGTTCTGCCGCCGGGCGATTGACGAGGGCGCAGTGGGCGTGGACATGGGCCGGAACATCTTCCAGAGCGCGCATCCGGTCGCCATGATCCGGGCGGTGCGCGCCGTCGTGCATGACGACCTGAGCCCCGAAGCGGCCTTTGAGATGTTCGAGGATCTGAGCGCGGTCCCCCTCACGGATTGATGCCTGCGTGTAACTCGGGAAGTATTGTCATGGCGGAAACCATGCGAGCGGCGGTGTATTACCGAAACGACGACGTGCGGATCGAGGAGGTGGGGAAACCCCGCGCCGGAGCGGGCGAGCTTCTCATCCAGACGCGCGCGAGCGGCATCTGCGGCAGCGACGTCATGGAGTGGTACCGGGTCAAGAGCGCGCCGCGCGTTCTGGGCCACGAGGTAACGGGCGTCGTGGCAGAAGCCGGCGATGGGGTGGATGGTTTTCGCGCGGGCGATCGCGTCTGCGTCACCCATCACGTTCCGTGCAACCGCTGCGCGCTGTGCCTGCGCGGCGACCACACGGCTTGCGAGACGCTCAAGCGCACGAATTTCGACCCCGGCGGTTTCGCCGAGTTCATCCGCCTGCCCGCCGTCAACGTGGAGCGGGGGGCGTTTCATCTTCCCGATGAGGTCTCCGACGATGCTGGCGTGTTCGTCGAGCCTTTGGGCTGCGTCCTGCGCGGCTGGCGTCGCTTCCGGATGACGCCGGGTCTGAGCGTCCTCGTGGTGGGAAGCGGCATGTCCGGCCTGCTGCACGTTCAGGCGGCGCGCCTCCTGGGGGCGGGGGCCGTTTTCGCGGCGGACGTTCACCCTTATCGCTTAGAAGCCGCCGAGCGTTTCGGCGCGCATGCGCTGCCCCCGTGCGAAGACATGGCAGAGGCTCTACGGGGGGCGAACGATGGCCGCCTGGCGGATCGCGTCGTCCTGTGCGCGGGCGCGCCCGAGGCCTTGGAGACGGCCCTCGCGTGCGTCGCGACCTGCGGCGTCTTGCAGCTTTTCGCCCCCACGCCGCCCGGATATCATCCGAAAATCGACCTCAACCGGATCTGGAGCGAGCAGATCGCCCTCACCACCACCTACGGCGCGGCGCCGCTCGATCTCGAAGAAGCGCTCGCGCTCATCCGCGCCGGACGGGTCGAAGTCGAGGAGATGATCACCCACAGGCTCCCGCTCACGCAGGCGCAGAAGGGCTTCCGCCTCGTCGCCGAAGCGGGGGAATCCCTGAAGGTGGTGCTGAAACCCTGATGGACGCGAGAAGCCGATTCTTGCCGATAAGTGTGAAAGAGGGTAGTGTTTATCCAGGATTGCGGGCATGGAACGCGAGGCCGTGGATTCCGCATGGTGAAAACCAAAAGACCCGAGAGGAGTTGGAAATGACGACGTTTCAAATCGCGACTCTCTGGGCGGCAGGCATCCAAAGCGCCATCACCCTCATGGTAGGGAGCGTGCAATGTCTTATGATCTGGAAGGGCCTGAGGCAGATGGAGCGCGCCTCGGAGTTTCGGGAAAGAGAGAGCGCGAGGCGGCATGAGGAGGTCATGAAAAATCATGAGGAAAACATGAAGAAGCATGAGGAGTCCATGACCGCGCTCAAGGCGCTCATCGAACGAACGGGAAAATAACCCCGATTGCAATCAACTGTCCCGCCTCCGTCCCCTGGGACGGGGGCTTTTTTGTGGCGTTTATTTCTCTACTCTTCCAAGACGTAGCAAGTCGGTTCTTTGTTGAATGCCGAGCCGGAATCTTGCTGTTGAGTGCGAAAGGGGGCAGTGTTTTATGCCGGGTTGCGTGCCATGGGACGCGAGGCCGTGGTGTTCGCATGGTGAAAACCAAAGACCCGAGAGGAATTGGAAATGACGACGTTTCAAATCGCAACGCTCGGGTTCTACACGGTGCAGTCCCTCATCGGCCTCGCGCAGTGCGCCTTCATCTTGATGGGTCTGAAGCAGATGAGCCGCGCCTCGGAATTGAGGGAAAGGGATAGTGCGAGAAGACATGAGGAGTCGATGACCGCGCTCAAGACGCTCATCGAACGAACAGGTAAGTAACCTCCGCATCCTACTGCTGATACCGCCCCCGTCCTTCGGTACGGGGGCTTTTCTTTTGCTTTGCAGGTTGGCCGCTATTCATCCACGGGATGGTAGGTTAATTCGCTTCCGGGCGGGAAATCCTCTCCGTTCTCAATGGCTTCATCCTCGTATAGACCGTCGGGCGGGGCGTCTTCCGTGATTTGCGCCTCGTTGGCTACGGCATTCTGCGGGGCAGGGGAGGGCTCCGTGAGGAGCGGGGCGAGTTTCGCCTCGCGGCGGATTCTTTCCGGCAGGCCGCTCCACCTTCTTCTCACGCGCGCGTTTCCTACCGCCATGCCGAGCGCCTTTTTCGAGCCGACGAACACCGCGAGGCGCCGCGCCCGCGTGAGCGCGGTGTAGACGAGGTTTCTCTGCAGCATCGGGAAGTGCTGGGTATGGAGCGGGATGACGACGGCGGGGTATTCGCTCCCCTGGCTCTTGTGTACGGTGATGGCGTAGGCATGCATCACCTCATCGAGCGCGCCGCGGGTGTATTCAACGACGTTCGAATCGAAGGCGGCGCGGATGCTCCCCTCCTCGGGCGCGACGCTCTTGACGACGCCGATGTCGCCGTTGAACACGTCCTTGTCGTAGTTGTTGCGCACCTGGATGAGCTTGTCGCCCGTGCGGAACGTGCGGCCTCCGCTCTGGAGCGCGGGCGCGTTTCCGGCGGGGTTGAGCGCCTCCTGCAGCCGCGCGTTCAGGCTCTGCACGCCGAGCACGCCGCGCTGCATGGGGGAGATGACCTGGAGGTCGGTGATGGGGTCGACGCCGAACCGCTCGGGAATGCGCTCGCGGCACAGTTCGATGATGAGGTCGGCGCAGCGCTCCGCCTCGCTCTCCTCGATGAAGTAATAATCGAGCGGCGCGTCTTCTTTCTCATTTTTGCCGTTTCGGGGTATCTCGCCCCGGTTGACGCGGTGGGCGTTTTCGACAATGAGGCTCTCCTGCGCCTGGCGGAAGACCTCCGTGAGCCGCACCACGGGCAGGGTTTCCGACGTGATGACGTCGCTCAGGACGTTGCCCGGTCCCACGGAGGGGAGCTGGTCCACGTCGCCCACCAGGACGAGCGTCGCCTGATCGGGCACCGCGCGCAGCAGGTGGGCCGTCAGGTGGACGTCGAGCATCGAGGCCTCATCGATGATCACGATGTCGCCCGTGAGTGGGTTTTCCGCGTCGCGGGTGAAGCCGCCCGAGTGCCAGCTGTATTCGAGCAATCTGTGGATGGTGGCCGCCTCGTGGCCGGTGACTTCAGAAAGACGCTTGGCCGCCCGGCCCGTGGGTGCGCCGAGGATGACCTGGAGGCCCAGTTTCGTATAGAGGTTCGTGACGGCGCTCACGATGGTCGTCTTGCCGGTGCCGGGGCCTCCCGTGACGATGAGCACCTTCTGCGTGAGCGCGCCCTCGATGGCCGCACCCTGATCCTTCGTCGCCATGCCGCCTTCGAGCGCGCGCCGGGCGAGATGGCCGAGGCGCTCTTCCGTCGTGGCGCCGGGTGCGCCCTGTCCCCGCATGGCGGCCTCGAGACGCGCATCGTCGCGCGGCGTACGTATAAGCGCGGCGAGACGGCGGGCGGCCTCGCATTCCGCGGCGTATAGCGGACGCGCGTAGACGCGCTTGCCCTCGGCCGAGGCCAGGTTCTCGACCATGTTCGCCGATTCGATCACCAGCGAGCCGCCCCGGCCCAGGTTCTCCAGAATGGGCGCGAGGGCGTCGGCTTCGGTTTCGAGCATTTCAGAGGCGGTCTCGAGGAGGTCGCCATAGGGCAGAAAACAGTGGCCCTCGCGCTCTGCGAGTTGGTCGAGCACGTAGACGGCCCCCGCCGCCAGGCGTTTGGGCGAGTCCACAGGGATGCCCAGTTTCTGCGCGATGCGGTCCGCGCTCTTGAAGCCCACGCCGTGGATCTCCGCCGCGAGGCGGTAGGGGTCTTCGCGCAGTATGCGGATGGACGCCTCGCCGTAGGTTCTCAGAATTTTCTCCGACAGATGAAGCGGGACGTCGTATTGCCGCAGGAAGAGCATGATCTCCTTGACCTCGCTCTGGCTCTTCCAGCTCTCGACGATCGCTTCGAGCTTCTTCGCGCCCAGGCCGGCGATTTCCGTGAGTCGCTCTGGCTGGCTGTCGAGAATTTCGAGGGATTTCTCCCCGAAGCGCGCAACGATTCGCCTGGCGAGTGCTGGGCCGATGTTCTTCACGATGCCCGAAGCCAGGTACTTTTCGATGCCCTCGATAGTCGTGGGCGTCAGCGGGCGTGCGAGTTCTGCATGAAACTGGCGGCCGAACCTGGGATGGTCCTTCCAGGCGCCCTCGAAGCGGACACGCTCTCCCTCGCGGATGGAGGAGAGATAGCCCACCACGGCCACGCGCGGGAAATCCTCGTTGTCGGGCTGGACGAGCAAGACAGTGTAGCCGGTGTCCTCCGCGTGGAAGCGGATGCGCTCCACCGCGCCGGTCAGTTCGGTGCCGTCTTCGGGGAAAAGGCCCGTCTGGGGAGGAGGGGTTCCTCTTCTGGGACGATTTGTTCTCGGTTTGCGCGTCATGGTCGATCCTGGCCGCATACGGGCAGGTAGGGCGGTGCTTCACCGAATGCGCCTGGCCGGAGTTCGGGCGAGAGTCAGTTCAGTCCCGGCTCCTCCCGGCTTTTTTCGCTTCATTCCAAAGCGCTTCGAGTTCTTCGAGCGGCACGTCCTCGGGTGAGAGTCCCCGGGCGCGCAGCGCCTGTTCCATATGATGAAATCGCTCGGTGAAGCGCGCGATGCAAGCGCGGGCCGCTCCCTCGGCGTTCACCCCGAGCTTCCGGGAGAGATTCACGGCGGCGAAGAGAAAATCGCCCATCTCCTGCTCGAGCGCTTCGGGGTCTCCTTTTCGCATAGCCGCCTTGAGTTCCGCCCACTCTTCTTCCACCTTCTCCGCTGCTCCGGATGTGTCCGGCCAGTCGAAGCCCACGCGCGAGGCCTTTCCCTGAAGCCTCTGGGCGCGCTGGAGCGCGGGCATGGCGGCGGGCACGCCGTCGAGAATGGAGGCCGCGCCGTTCTCATCCACCGCGCGCGCCTTTCTCTTGCTGATCTCCCAGTTCCGGAGCACCTCGCCGCTGGTCTCGGCCAGGGTGTCCTCGAATACGTGGGGGTGGCGGTCGACCATCTTTTGCGCAAGAGCGCGGGCGGTCTCCTCGGCGTCGAAAAGTCCCTTCTCCTCGGCGAGTCGGCAGTGGAAGAGCACCTGAAGCAGGAGGTCGCCCAACTCCTCTTTGAGCATCGCCGGATCGTCCGCCTCGATGGCCTCCATCACCTCGTAGGCTTCTTCGACGAGGTAGGGCTTGAGGCTCTGGTGGTTCTGCTCCTTGTCCCAGGGGCAGCCGTCCGGCGCTCTGAGGCGGGCCATCACCTCCACCGCGCGCTCGAAACCGCTTTTTTTCTCGCTCAAGGCTTGGCCTCACGATTGGGGAGTTCCGACGCCCGCAGTATACGCGCAAGCGCAGAAAACAGGCAATGATGCTCCGGTGCCGGAATGACGGGGAAAGGCACACCCTCCGGTGCCGTAGGGACAGGCCCCCGTGCCTGTCGAAATGTCGTTTGCTCATCAACGCGAGTGTAGAGGCCGCATATGGGGCTGTTGAATCACTCCGCATCGATAGCATCCACAGCGGCGCGTGGACATTGAGAGCGCTGTACAGGGCAAATATCGCATCATATGGCGTAGTCATGCGCTAATAGACACAAAATATTGTGGTTTGTGCTTGACATCTATGTCGAAATGCGAGAAATTGCCATGTAACGAGCCACGAGGACCCCCATGAGCAAAGAATCCCGCATTCGAATACTGCCGGAATCGCTCGCGAACCAGATTGCCGCAGGCGAGGTGGTGCAGCGCCCTGCCTCCCTCCTCAAGGAGTTGGTGGAGAACAGCATCGATGCGGGCGCCGCGCGGGTGGAAATCGACCTGGAATCAGGCGGCGCCGCGCGCGTGCAGGTGGTCGACGACGGGCACGGCATGAGCGAGGACGACGCGCTGCTGTGCCTGGAGCGCCACGCGACGAGCAAGATAGCCACGGATTGGGATCTGGGCCGCGTCGCCACTTTGGGCTTCAGGGGAGAGGCGCTGCCGAGCATCGCCGCGGTCTCGAAGATGACCATCACGACGAGAAGACAGGGGGACCCCTTGGGGACCGAGGTGCGCGTGGAGGGCGGCAAGCTCCAGCGCGTCACCGAGATGGGAGCCGCGCCCGGCACGAGAGTCGACGTGCGCTCTTTGTTCTATAACGTGCCGGCGAGGCGCAAATTCCTCAAAAGAAAAGAGACCGAACTCGCCCGCTGCCTCGAGGCGGCGAACCAGGCGGCCATGGCGAACCCGAACGTTTCGTTCATCCTGCGCCACGGGAGGAGAACGCTGCTCGACCTGGACGCCTCGGGAGGGGTTTTGACCCGCGCCGCGCAACTCGTGGGCGAGGCGGCGGCTTCTCATCTTCTGAAAATTCCGCGCGCCTCATCTGAGAGCATGACGTTCAGCGGCTGGGCGGGCGCGCCCGGGCTCAACCGCTCCACGCGCGGCGCGCAGTATCTGTTCGTGAACGGACGCCCCATCCGTGACCGTCTTTTCGTCCACGCGGCGTATGCGGCCTACCGCAGCTTCATGCCGGTGAAGCGTCACCCCGTCTTCATCCTCTTTTTGGACATGCCGCCCGAGGACGTGGACGTGAACGTCCACCCCGCCAAGCAGGAGGTGCGTTTCCGGTTCGCATCGAGCGTCTACGACCTCGTGCGTGAGAGCGTCGCCGCCGTGCTGGGCGCACGGCCCCGAAGCGTGCGGCGCGAATTCGCCCACCAGGGTGCTGCCGCGGAACAGGACGCCGCGCGCACCGAGTCGCCTCCAGCCCGGCCTTCCGCGCCGGCCTTACTGGGCGGCGGCGGATATTTCGGGGACTATGGCGCCGCCGGGGATTTCGAAGTCTCAGCGGAGGAGGGATCGCACGGAGCTTCACAACCTGCGTCCGGCGCCGAGGCGGGAAACCCCGCTCCACCTGCGCCCGAGGGTTCTCCGCCCGTATCGACGGCCTCCCCGCCGATCGAGCGCACCCTCGAGCCGCCCCATCCGGCCGACCCGGTCGTTCTCTCCGAATGCCGCTATCTGGGGCAATGGGAGGAGTGCTTCCTGCTGTTCGGCGCGCCGCAAGGACTCGTTTTCGTCGATCAGCACGCCGCGCACGAGCGGGTGCTCTACAACCGCTTCCGCGATCAGTTCAGGGTCGGCCGCGTGGACAGCCAGGCGTGCCTCGTGCCCGAGGAGATTCGTCTCAGGCCCGAGGAGGCGCTGGGCATCGAGGCGCATCGTGAGGATCTGCTGCGCTCCGGCTTCGAACTCGAGTGCGCGGGTCCCGGTGAATACCGGATTCGAGCCGTGCCGGCGCTGCTGGCGGACCGCGACCCCGCAGGCGCTGTGCGCCAGATTGTGGAAGGTCTGGCGGATATTGAGCAGCCCGTGAGCTTTGCGGATCTCATCGACGGCATCATCGCGGGGATGAGTTGCAGGGGCGCAGTGAAGGCGGCGCGGCCCATGCGTCCCGAGGAGGTGGCCTCCCTCGTCGAGGAACTCGAGAAAACGCCGGGCAGATGGACCTGCCCGCATGGACGGCCCGTCATGCTCGTGATGGGCGATGGCCCCGTGAGGAGGCGCTTCCTGCGGAGCTGAGCCGGTTTTTCGCACGAAGAGGCGGAAGCCCTTGACACCCGCGCCCGCGCGCAACACAATGGCGAGGCAAGAAAAAGGAGGGCTATCGGGGAGGGCTTTGATGCCGCGTCCTTTTGAACCAGCCTTTCGGTCCCGATTTCTTGCAAAGGCCATCGCCCGTCGATGGCTGAGGAGGTCTTCTCTACGCCCGCTCACTTTTGGCCTTAACGGCGCAATGGTGGCGGGCGTTTTCCTTATCTGCACCGCAAAACAGCAGGGGTATTCTCTGTTTTCTCTCATTCAAGGGAGTGGCGCATAAAGATGCTCAACACCCCGATTGAAGAAGCCTTTACCTTTGACGACGTGATGCTGCTGCCGGCGCACTCGGAGGTATTGCCCAGGGACGTGGACCTCTCCACATCCTTGTGCGAGGAAATCGAACTCGGCATTCCGCTCCTGAGCGCGGCCATGGATACGGTGACGGAGTCGGGCCTGGCGATCGCGCTCGCCCAGCAAGGCGGTCTGGGCGTGGTGCACCGCAGCATGACCGTCGAGCGCCAGGCGGCCGAGGTGGACCGCGTCAAGCGCTCGGAGAGCGGCATGGTCACCCAGCCCATCACGATGCGGCCCAAGCAGCAGATACGCGAAGCCCTGGAAGTCATGCAGACCTACCACATCTCGGGCGTGCCCATCACCGAGGAGGGACGCCTCGTCGGCATTCTCACGAACCGGGACGTGCGCTTCGAGACGAACCTGGACAAGCCGGTCTCCGAGTTGATGACCCGGGAGAAGCTGGTCACGGTGCCGGTGGGAACGACGCTCGACGACAGCAAGGGAATCCTGCACCGCCACCGCATCGAGAAACTCCTCGTCGTGGACGAGGAGTTCAACCTGAAGGGCCTCATTACGCTCAAGGACATCGAAAAGGTTCGCCGCTATCCCAAATCGGCCAAGGACAAGTTCGGCCGCCTGCGCGTGGCGGCGGCGGTGGGTGTGGCCGCGGATATGCGCGAGCGCGTCTCCGCGCTCCATGAGGCGGGGGCGGACCTCCTCGTCCTCGACAGCGCCCATGCGCACTCCGAGCGGGTGCTGCGGGCGGTTGAGGAGATCAAAAACGGCTGGCCGGACGTGAAGTTGCTCGTCGGCAACGTGGCCACCGCCGAGGGAACGCGCGCTCTCATCTCCCGTGGCGCGGACATGATAAAGGTGGGCATCGGGCCGGGCTCCATCTGCACGACGCGCGTGGTGGCGGGCGTGGGCGTGCCCCAGTTGAGCGCAGTGGCGAACTGCGCGGCGGCGGCGGAGCCCCACGGCGTGAAAATCATCTCCGACGGCGGTATCAAGTATTCGGGCGATATCGTCAAGGCGCTCGCCGCGGGCGCGCATGGCGTGATGGTCGGCAGCCTGCTCGCGGGTGTGGAGGAGAGCCCCGGCGAGCGGGTGCTCTACCAGGGAAGAAGCTACAAGGTGTATCGCGGCATGGGTTCGGTCGGCGCGATGAGCAACGGCAAGAGCCGGGACCGCTATTTCCAGGACGTGCAGAACGGCTATCCGGACGAGGAGGAACACGCCTTCAGCGATTCGAAGCTCGTGCCCGAGGGCGTGGAAGGCCGGGTTCCCTACAAGGGGCCGCTTTCCTCCACCGTCTACCAGCTCATGGGGGGCGTGGCTGCCGGAATGGGGTATACCGGCTGCTGCAATCTGAAGGAGTTGAGGGAGAAGGCGAAGTTCGTACGCATCACGTCGGCGGGCCTCACGGAAAGCCATGTGCACGACGTCTTCATCACGCGCGAGTCGCCCAACTACCAGCGCGATTGATTGAGAGCGTAAGCCGGTGCGGCGCCCGCACGCGCCGCGGCGGGCGTGTGCAGATGAGCGCCTGCCCCGTGCAGGTGCTTCGCCCATCGCCCGGAAAGACGAATGCGGCGGATGGTCGAGGGATGTGGGATCCCGGTTCATCATCCAGGCGTAAGGGATGTCGGCCCGAGGCCCGGCTTCGGAGCGGGCCACAGAGGAGAGGGGGGGGGCGCCGGCCCGACCGCTCCACCCGGACTCCCACATGCGCGGGCAGCGC